>NZ_JBIAQM010000005.1:0-421644 GCF_042888945.1 Streptomyces sp. NPDC002698 | reverse complement strand
AAACGCCCGGTTACATTCCGAACCCGGAAGCTAAGCCTCACAGCGCCGATGGTACTGCAGGGGGGACCCTGTGGGAGAGTAGGACGCCGCCGAACAAATTTTGAAGAAAACCCCCGGACCGGGGACACCGGTCCGGGGGTTTTCTGCGTTCAGGGCCCAAAGGGAATTTCCGCGAGAGTATTTCCCGAGAGACTATTTCCTGTGAAGGTGTTTTCCGCGAGGGTGTTTCCCGTGCGTGAGAAAGGGGGCGGTCTCCTGAGGAGACCGCCCCCTTTCTCGTTTCCCGTGATGCGGCTGCTTCGCGGTTACTTCAGGCGGGACGACGCGACGATCGAGACGATGTGCGCCGGCACGAGCAGCCACACGATCGCCGTCACGGCGACGGTCGCGATCCGCGTGGCCGTCAGGTCGCCGAGCGCCAGGTCGACGACCGCGGTGACGAGCAGCAGGATGGTGCACTCGATGCCGTTGACCAGGCGGTGGAGACCCACGGCCGAGGCCAGCCGGCGGATCTGCGCGAGACCGGTGGAGCGCGGGACGACGGAAGCGTCGGTCGCCTTCTCCATGCCGCTGTCCGAGCGGGCCACGTGCACGAGGTCGGAGGACGACTTCAGGAGCAGGACGCCGATCGCCGCGGTCAGACCGGCCACCAGGTAGAGATCGAGGCCGAGTTGGGCGGCGCGGATACCCATGCCCACCATCACGGCGGCATCGGCGAGGTAGGCACCGAGGCGGTCCAGGTAGACCCCGAGCGGGCTGAACTGGCGGCGCCAGCGGGCCACTTCGCCGTCCACACAGTCGAGCAGCAGATACAGCTGCATGAAGACGACGGAGAGAACGGCGCCACCGAGGCCCGGCAGGATCAGGGCGACTCCGGAGAGCATCCCCGCGAAGACCATGATCACGGTGATCTGGTTCGGCGAGATGCGGGTGTCGACGAGATGGCGGGTCACACGCAGGGAGAGGGACCTCATGTAGAGGCGTCCGGCCCAGTGCTCCGCCCGGCTGTCCAACTTGCCCGTGGGGTGGATGACGTTGCGGAGTTCCTCTAGTTGGACTTTGGCCATGCGGTGTTCTCCCTGGCGAGCTTGCGCGTGATCGGATCGGTCGGCTCACAATGCCGTACAGGGAAGAGCATGACGGTGGCCTGGCCGGCGGTGATCGGCAGGGTGGATATCAGATGAGCCCGGTCGTACGCGCGTACTACGGTGACGGCATGAACTCCCATGCCTTCGTGATCCGTTCCATACGTTCCGATGAGTGGCGGCAGGTGAAGGAGCTCAGGCTCGATGCCCTGCGGGATCCCGTCGCGCACCTCGCGTTCCTGGAGACCTACGAGGACGCGGTGTCCAAGTCGGACGGCTTCTGGCAGGAGCGGGCGTCCGGGGCGGCCGTCGATGCCACCGGGCGACAGCAGATCGTGGCCGTGGGCGAGGACGGGGTCTGGGCCGGGTCCGTGACCGTGCTGGTCGAGGAGGCCGGCGTGCCGGACGTGTTCGGGGAGGTGCCCGAGCGGAGCCAGGGACATCTGGTGGGGGTGTACGTGCGGCCCGAGTACCGGGGGAGTCGGGCCGGGGTGACCCGGGGGCTCTTCGACGCCGCTCTCGCGTGGTCCTGGGAGGCCGGGCTCGAGCGCGTGCGGCTGTTCGTGCACGAGAAGAACGGCCGTGCCGAGGCGTTCTACCGGAAGGCGGGCTTCCTGCCGACCGGGGAGACGACGCCGATGCCGGGTGACACCGGCGAGCTGGAACTCGAGTTCGTCATCACCCGGGGGTAGGGCGGCAGCCGGGTCAGACCGGAAGCTCGTACTGGGGCCAGCGGGAGCGGAGCTGTTCGCGGGAGCGGAGGAGAGCCAGCGTCGGCAGGCCGCGAGCCGGGCCCGTGGCCAGGAGATCGGGGAGCTGGGGGAGCGGGGCCACGGCCGCGATGTCGTCCAGGACGAGCGTGAGTGGTGGGTCGAGCCGACCGGAGGATGACCGTTCGGCCATGCGCCGGCCACGCTCGACCACGCTTGAGGCGAGGGCCGTCAGCAGAGGCATGGCGCCGGGGCCGGCCTTGGGGTCCTCGATGGGTTCACCGATCAGATAAAGCGTGCCCCCTTCGTTGACGAAGGAATCCAAGGCGAGGCTGTCATTTCGGTTCGGAGTGCAGGATTCTCGGATGTTGACCGTGGCGAGCGCCGACAGCGCCCGCGCCGTCAGCTCCTGTGCGATGTCCCGGCGTTCGGGGTGGGAGACGAGCGCGGCCTCCAGCTCGCCCGCGGCGCCGGACGCGGCCCTCGGATGCGTGCGCAGGGCCCGTACGGCGTCCTGCACCTGTGAGCCCTGGGCCCAGCGGTGGACGTGGCGGAAGGCCTTGCCCTCCACCGCGGCGGCGTGCAGATAGCTGCGCATGAGTGTCTCCGCGACATCGGCCATCGCCTGGTCCGCCTTGGCGGAGGGGCGCACCGGGGCGAGGAGCGCGACCGCTCTGGCCGCCGCCGTCTCCTTGTCCTCGCAGCCTGTCGCGGGGGACCAGTGGAGCCGGGCCGGGGTGTCGCAGAGGTGGGCCGGGTCGTAGAGGAGGACCGGGCCCAGTTTGGCGCGGGCGTCCTTGGTCTCCGACCAGGTGCGGGGGTCGGAGGTGATGACGAGGGCCGGGCCCTCGGCGTCGAGTACGGCCTGGGCCGCGGTGGGGTGGCGGGTCTCCGCGCCGGCGAGGACGACCGCGTGCGGGGACGTCCACGCGGGCTGCCGCTGGGGTGCCGTGACGGGAGGGGATGCCGTGGCGGGACGGGCCGGTGCGGCCTCGGAGGCGACGGCGTCCCAGCCGCTCTCGGTTCCGTGTGCCTGCGCGGCCGCCTGTCCCTGCGCTTGTGCCTGCGAGGCCGCGAGTCCCTGTGCTTGTGCCTGCGCGGTCAGTTGGCCGTTCCCTTGCCGGGCCGGTTGGCCATTGCCCTGATGGGCCAGATGCCCGTTTCCCTGCTGGGCCGGCTGGTCGGGCAGCCGTTCCCGTGGCGGGGTGCCCGCTCGGTCGCCCTCGGCTGTCCCGCGGGCCGTCTCCAGGGGCTGTGTCGGCAGTGGCCGCTGTTTCGTCCTGGCCGGCGGCACCACCGGATCACGCGTGTCCGCGAACTCCTCGGCCGCGTCCCTGGCCTGCGCTCGTCTTCGCGCTCGTCCCGCCCGCCACCGCGCCATCGTCCCCATCACGAACACGGCGAGGACCAGCAGCACCATCAACTGGCCGATGAACAGGCCCCAGAAGAGGCCGTAGCCCGACAGCTGGGAGGCGGGGGTGTCCGGCCAGGCGCCGGCGATGTCGTGCGGCTCGCCGATCAGGTGACGCATGGCCAGGGGCGTACGGGTGAAGGTGATCGCGTCCGGCCAGGCGCCGCGGGAGAACCATCCCGCGAGGCCTGTCGCCGACCACACCATCAGGGTCATGCCGAGGAGGAAGCCCAGCACCCCGATCAGCAGGCCGTCCGGGATGCCGCCGCCCGCCCCCTCGGACCGGGGGGCGTGGCGGTCGTCGTGCCGGTCGGGGTACTGGCTCATCTCACGCCACCGTGGACTCGGTGGAGCCGTCGAGATCGCTGAGATGCTGCTCCATGAAGGCGGCAGCCCGTTCCTCGGCCTCCAGTTCGGCGGCGCGCATCGCGTCGTCGGAGATGAGGTCGGCGGACGACTGCGTCATCGCGCGGTCGGTGAAGACCAGCGGGCGTTCCGTCTCGGTGATGAGGTGCTTGACCACCTGGACGTTGCCGTTGACGTCCCAGACGGCGATGCCCGGGGTCAGCGTCGGGATGATCTCGACCGCCCAGCGGGGCAGGCCGAGGACCCGGCCCGTCGAACGGGCCTCGTCCGCCTTCTGCGCGTAGATGGTCCGCGTCGAGGCCATCTTCAGGATCGCGGCCGCCTCCTTGGCCGCCGCTCCGTCGACGACGTCCGACAGGTGGTGGACCACCGCCACGAAGGACAGACCGAGGCGGCGCCCGAACTTCAGCAGCCGCTGGAAGAGCTGGGCGACGAAGGGGCTGTTGATGATGTGCCACGCCTCCTCCACCAGGAAGATGCGCTTCTTGCGGTCGGGCCGGATCCAGGTGTGCTCCAGCCACACACCGACGATCGCCATCAGGATCGGCATGGCGATGGAGTTCCGGTCGATGTGCGACAGGTCGAAGACGATGAGCGGGGCGTCCAGGTCGATGCCGACCGTGGTCGGGCCGTCGAACATGCCCCTGAGGTCACCGTCGACCAGCCGGTCCAGGACCAGCGCCACGTCCAGGCCCCAGGCCCGTACGTCGTCTATGGCGACGTTCATCGCCTCGGCCGACTCCGGTTCGGGGTGGCGCAGCTGCTCGACGATGTCGGTGAGCACCGGCTGGCGCTCGACGATCGTCTCGTTGACGTAGGCGTGGGCGACCTTCAGGGCGAAGCCGGACCGCTCGTCGAGGCCGTGCCCCATCGCGACCTCGATGATGGTGCGCAGCAGGGCGAGCTGGCCCGTCGTCGTGATCGAGGGGTCGAGCGGGTTGAGCCGGATGCCCATGTCCAGGGCGGCCGTCGGGTCGAGCCGGATGGGAGTTATCCCCAGCTCCTGCGCGATGAGGTTCCATTCGCCGACGCCGTCCTCGCCCTGGGCGTCGAGGACGACGACCTGGCGGTCGCGGAAGCGCAGCTGCCGCAGGACGTACGTCTTCTCCAGGGCCGACTTGCCGTTGCCGGACTCGCCGAGGACCAGCCAGTGCGGGGCCGGGAGCTGCTGCCCGTAGAGCTGGAAGGGGTCGTAGATGTAGCCCTTGCCGGAGTACACCTCGCGGCCGATGATGACGCCCGAGTCGCCGAGACCCGGTGCGGCGGTGGGCAGGTAGACCGCCTGCGCCTGGCCCGTGGACGTGCGCACGGGCAGGCGGGTCGTCTCGACCTTGCCGAAGAGGAAGGACGTGAAGGCGTCCGTCGCGGCGGACAGCGGATCCCGCATCAGTGCATCAGCCCCTACCTGCGGATTCCGGTGGCGAACGGGAGGGTGTTGACGAAGGCGCGGTGGTGCTCGCGGTCGCACCACTCCAGCTTCAGATACGACTTGCCGGCCGAGGCGCGGATGGTGCGCTTGTCGCGCGCGAGGGCCTCGGGGTTACGGGAGGACACGGTGATGTAGCCGACGAGGTTGACGCCCGCGGCGCCGCTCGCCAGGTCCTCGCCGCGCTGGTCGAGGCGGTTGTGCGAGGCGATGTCGCGCGGGTCGACGGTGCGGTTCATCTTGGCGGCGCGGCTCGCCTCGGCCTCGTCGTTCGTCTTCTCGGTCAGCATGCGCTCGATGGCGATCTCGGTGGGTTCGAGGTCCATGGTCACGGCGACCGTGCGGATGACGTCGGGGGTGTGGACGAGGAGCGGGGCGAGGAAGTTGACGCCCACGGGGGTCATCGGCCACTCCTTCACCCAGGCCGTGGCGTGGCACCAGGGCGCGCGGGTGGAGGACTCGCGGGTCTTCGCCTGGAGGTACGTCGGCTCCATGGCGTCCAGCTCGGCCGGCCAGGCGTTGCGCTTGGTCATCGCCTGGATGTGGTCGATCGGGTGGTCCGGGTCGTACATCGAGTGCACGAGGGAGGCGAGGCGTCCCTGGCCGAGCGGCTGCCGTACGCGGATGTCGGCTTCCTGGAGCCGGGAGCAGATGTCGGTCAGCTCGCGTGCCATGACGACGGCGAGTCCGGCGTCCCGGTCGACCTTGCGTCCGCCCTGCGGCCGTGCCGCCCGTGCCATGGCCTGGCCCTCGGCGGCGAGTTCCCGCGAGTAGTGCATGCAGGCGACGAGGTAGGCCCGGTGCTGCTCGCTGCTCGTGGACACCATCGACTGGAGCTGGTCGTAGGACTGCTGGAGCCATCCGGGGGCCCGCTCGTCGCCGCGCTGGGAGACGTCCTTGGCGTGGGCGTCGGGGTCGGCGGGGAGGGTGCGGGCGAGCATCTGGAGGCGGGTGACGAAGCCGTCGCCGTTCGCCACGTGCTTGAGCAGCGTGCCGAAGCGGTCGACGAGGGCTTCCTGGTCCTCGCTGTCGCGCAGACCGACGCCCGGGCCCTCGATCTCGATGGCGGCGGTGACGGTCCGGCGGTCGGCGTGCAGCAGGACGGCGATCTCGTCGGGTCCGAACGGGGCGGCGAGCCAGGAGATGCGCCCGATCCCGGGCGGCGGACCGATCTCGACCTCCCTGCCGTCGAGGCGGGTGCCGGCCTCCATCACCTGGTTGCGGTACGCCGTTCCCTGGCGCAGGGTCCGCTTGTAGCTGCGGTTGATCTCGAACCACTTGTAGAACGTGCGCCGCTTGTACGGGACGTACACCGCGGCGAGCGCGAGCAGCGGGAAGCCCATCAGCAGCACGATCCGCAGGGACAGCACCGGGACGAGCAGGCCGCACATCATGCCCAGGAACGCGCCTCCGATGATGAGCGCGATCTCGCCGGACTCGCGGTTCCGGCCGACGATCGCGTTCGGCCGGGCGCGGCCGATCAGATATGTACGGCGGGGCGTGATCGGATGGGACAGGTGGGACTCGGTCGTCAACGCCCTTCACCTCCCGTGCGGTTGCTGTTGCGGGTGTTGCTTGCGTGCGGGGTGTTGACCGGGCTGCTGCGCGGCGGCGGTGCGGCGGAGGGGACGGATCCGCCGCCTCCGTTCGGCGTACGGCTGCTGTGCGCGGCCACACCGCCGGACGCCGGGTTGGCGGGGCGGGGCTGGCTGTTGCCACCTCCGCCGCCGTTGTTGTCGGCGCGCGAGCTGTGCGTCTTGATGCCCTGCGCGACCAGGGTGGCCGGCGAGCTGATGACGGCGGCGGCCTTGCTCTCGGCGCCCTGCATGATGCGGTTGTTGCGGGAGCCGGCGATCTCGTCGCCGAAGCCCGGTACGAAGCGGTAGATCATCGCGCTGGCGAAGATGGCGAGCAGGATGATGGCGAGCCCGGAGACGACGGCGGAGAACGCGTCGGGTCCGTTGTCGGAGCTGAGGGCTCCGGCGAGGCCGAGCACTATCACGATGACCGGCTTCACCAGGATCACCGCGATCATGATGCCCGCCCAGCGGCGGACGTGGCCCCACAGGTTCTTGTCGACGAGGCCGGCGTAGACGACGGTGCCGAGCAGGGCGCCCACGTAGAGCAGGGCGGCCCGGATGACGAGCTCCAGCCAGAGGATTCCGGCGGCCAGGATCGAGACCATCGAGACGACGATGAGCATGATGGGGCCGCCGCCGATGTTGCCGCCCTTGTCCAGGGCGCCGGAGAACGTCCCGAAGAACGCGTCCGTCTGGTTGCCCGTCGTCTTGGCGAGCACCTCCGTCACGCCGTCCGTCGCGGAGACGACCGTGTAGAGGATCAGCGGGGTGAACGCCGAGGCCAGCACGGTCAGCCAGAGGAAGCCGATCGCCTCGGACAGGGCCGTGCCGAGGGGGACACCTCGTACGGCCCGCTTCGCGACGGCCAGCAGCCACAGCAGCAGGGTGAGGATCGTGGACGCCGCGAAGACGACGGCGTACTGCTGGAGGAACTTGGGGTTCGTGAAGTCGACGTTGGCGGTGTCGTTCACGGCGGCGGAGAGTTTGTCGATGGTCCAGGAGGCGGCGTCGGCGCAGCCGTTGGCCAGGGAGGACAGGGGGTCCAGCGTGGACCCGACACCGGGGTCGGTGGTGAGACCCGACTTGCCGGATCCCTTGGTGCCGCTTTCGCAGTACTGCTTGGCGGGGCCGATCAAGAGATGGCACGAGTCTTTGGAAGGCGACGGCGACGGCGTCGGGCTCGGTGCCGCGGCGGCACGGGTGGCGAGCAGGACGGCAGCGCTCTGTACGGCGGTGACGACAGATGCGAGCTTGAGGACACTGCTTCGGCTACCGGGCATACGTGAACCCTCCGTACTCCTCGACGGCCTTGCTGATCTCGTCGGAGGTGGCGGCTTTGTCGTCGCCGGGGACCGGGGCGGGCCCGTCCGTCTGGGCGTCCGCCACGATCTTCCAGTCTCCGTTGTCCCACTGGAGCTCGAAGGTCCAGGTCTTCCAGGTCGAACTGACCGGATCGGTCGACGTCTCGCCGGACATGCCGATGAGGCCCATGTACCAGACCGAGACCTTGGCGCCGGACGCGTTGTACTGCCCGACCTTGGTACCGACAGGGACCGTGCGCGAGACGAACGTGCTGCCCGCCGGCGGATTGCCGCTCGCGTCGAGGCCCAGCTTGCTGAGGAAGTCCGTCGAGTACGCCTGGTCCATCGGTCCCTGGAGCCGGGCGACGGCAGCGGACGTGTAGATGGCGCCGACGATGTCGTGCCGCGTGGCCGTCTTGAACATGGCCGTGGAACCCAGAGCCACCGCATAGTTCGCGGCAGCGCTCTGTGCTCCCTCGTCCGTGTGGGCGAAGCCCGACGGGATGCCGGCCGTTTTCGAGGTCACCGGGTGGTTGCCGGAGGCCGCCGTGGGGGATGTCTTCGCCTTGTCACCGCTGCTGTCGCCCGGCGAGGCCGCGTCGTCCCCGCGGTTCGCGAAGGCGATGGCGGCGATGAGCAGGACGACGACGCCGACGACCGTGACCAGGCTCCGCGAGGAGGATCCGCGTCCGCGCCGCGCGCCGCCGTAGACGTCGCCCGGACGGTCGGGCAGGCGGGTGCGGGTCTGGCCGGAGCCGCCGTACCCCCCGTCCTCGCCGCGCGGGCCGTCGCCGTACCCGGGTTCGTCACCGAGACTCATGCCGCGTACGCCCCCTCAATCTCTCGCTGAACCACGTAGTACGACGGTAGCCGTGCTGGTTCCCGTGCGGGCGCGGTGTGGTGACTGGACATCAGGGAGTTGCAACCTCAGCCGGTGGGCACGACGGACGGACGGATGGATCGGAGGAGCGAGAATCCGGGCGCGCCCGGCCGGGTACTGGCGGCGCGCCGGGTGCGGCGCGGCCCGGCCGGGCTACACGGCCATGCCGTACACGATGGTGAAGAGCGTGCCGAGGGATCCGATGATGAAGACCCCCGTGAGCCCGGCGATGATGAGCCCCTTGCCCTGTTCGGCGCTGAAGGTGTCTCTGAGCGCGGTGGCGCCGATGCGCTGTTTGGCCGCACCCCAGATCGCGATGCCGAGGCAGAGCAGGATGGCGACCGCCATCACCACCTCGACCATCACCTTGGCTTCGTTGCCCAGGCTGCCGAAGGGGCCCCAGTCCGGGGCGATTCCACCGATGATTGTGTTGATGTCGCCCTTGTCGGCTGCGAAAAGCATGTAAGTCACCGCCCCTAGTGGGTAGTTCTGCACCCCCTGCCACTGCGCGCAGAGGTCGGGCCCATTCTCGCCGACAATGACGCCTTCGTATGTCGACTTGACGTCATTGGTTGGCGGGATTCGTGCGAATTCCTTGGCACCGGCGTACGCGGGACCCTCGCGGGAGGCGTACGGCGGTGTACGAAGAGTCGTATCGTCACTCTGTGTATCACGGGTGGTCACGACGGGCAATGAAGTGGAAGCGGAACCTGGCGCGTGGTTCCGTCGTTGTCCCCTTCTATGGTTCGCGCGCGGGGTGAATTCGAACGGACACGGCTGCGCCGGAAGGCTTCTGACGGTGCGTCGCGCCGGTGTTCCCCGGGTCGCCGGGTCCGCGCCGGGTGGACGCGGTA
Source organism: Streptomyces sp. NPDC002698 (assembly GCF_042888945.1). NCBI lineage: Bacteria > Bacillati > Actinomycetota > Actinomycetes > Kitasatosporales > Streptomycetaceae > Streptomyces > Streptomyces sp. NPDC002698. Next base: position 412,031 of record NZ_JBIAQM010000005.1, on the reverse strand, counting down.
CGGCGGGCCGGTGGGAAGAGGGCGTGAGCGGGGCGGGCACGCGGAACGGGCCGCGGCTGGTTGCCGCGGCCCGTTCACGGGGTGGTGCCGGGGAACCCCACGTCTCCCGGCGGCCGCCCACACTCCGGAGGTCAGCCGGTGAAGGCGGTGACACCCTCCGGGGTGCCCCAGCCGGTCGGGCTGTCGTAGCCCGTGGTGGCGGTGCAGAGGTAGCTGGTGGTGCAGGTGCCGTTGTTGCCCGAGGTCACGTCGTTGAGCGCCGAGGTGCCGGCCTTCGTGTACGCGGGTGCGCCGCCGGTGCGGTGTCCCCGGCGGTGGGCCGAGCCGGCCCGCCGACGACCATCCCTTGTTGAGTACGCGACAACAAGAGGCTTGTGGAAGCCTTACCTCCGCCTTACTGAACGCGGCAGGCGCGTGACCTTCCCGTGACTCCCGGATGGCTGGAGGCTGACGGTCGCTTGACCCGACTCACAGCTCGTTCAGGGGAATCGCACTGGTGACGGCGCCGCGCTCGGCGGAGCGCCGCGCGCTTCCGTGGCGGCCACGCTCACGTCATGGCCTCACGGCCTCATGAGCGGCCTTCGGTGGGAGCCGGGGGCCGTTCGTCCTCCAGGCCCTCGACGAAGTGGTCGAACTCGCCCGCCTGGACCCCCAGGACGAACGCGTCCCACTTCCTGCGGGTGGTGGTGACGACGTTCTCCGGGTCGCCGGTCTCCCGGATGTGGACCAAGTCGTCCTCACCGAAGGCGATTTCGATCCAGGGGCCGGGACCGGTCGCGTCCTCCGGGGCCGCGCGCACCCAGTCGAGGTCCGGGGGGATGTCAGTCACGGGGGCGTTCCTCCTTGAGCGCACCCAGGAGGGAGCGGAAGGCCGCAGGCGCGGCGGTGAGTATCGCTCCGCTCGGGTCACCGGATTCGGTGAGACGGATCGCGCCGGATGCGCGCTCTCCGGCCACGTGGACGCAGGCTTCCCCCTCGCCGCAGTACGAGGACTTCTGCCAGGTGGGCGTGAGCATCGCGGACTCCTTCACAGGTCCTTGAGGATGTTGCGGATGAAAGTCTGCGACTCCTCGGGCGGGAGGGCGATCGTTTCCATGCGGTCGAGCAGTACGCGGTACTTGTCGAGCTGGGCCTCGGAGTCGAGCAGCGCCGAGCCGTGCGACTGGTCGAGGTGCACCGTGTCGAGCTGGGGGACCGCTCCGTGGGCGTACAGGATCGACTGCCCGGACCCGGGGTAGGCGCCGGCGGAGAACGGGATGACCCGGACCGTGACGTGCGCGCGCTCGCTCATGTCGAGGATGTGCCGGAGCTGCTTCCGCGTGACGGAGGGACCGCCGAACCGCATGCGCAGGGCGGCTTCGTGGATGACGGCCCGGTATGCCGTGGGGGAGTCCTTGAAGAGGACGGTCTGACGCTTGATCCGGAACGACAACCGGTGCTCGACGTCGGGGGGCGAGAGCTCCGGTACGACCTGGCGGAAGACCTCGCGGGCGTGGTCGTGGATCTGGAGCAGCCCGGGGACGTGAGCGGTGACCGCGGCGGTCAGGCGGGTGGCGTGATGTTCCATCTCGGCCAGGTCGATCAGCCCGGCCGACAGGATCTCCCGGTACTCCTCCCACCAGCCGCGGACGCGCTCGGTCGCCATGTGGCCGAGCGCGTCGACGAGAGCCTTGTCCTCGCAGTCGTAGTGGCCGGCCAGGGTGCGTACCCGCTCGGGGCTCACCCCCGCGCGTCCGGCCTCCACGTTGCTGATCTGGTTCTGCTGGACGCCGAGCAGTCTTCCGGCCCGGGTGGAGGTCAGACCCGCGCGCTCCCGGAGCTTGCGCAGCTCGGCACCCAATCGGAGTTGACGACCCGTCGGGTTGCTTCTCACGGGTCAGGCCCGCCTTTCTCACGCAGCAGGTCACCCACTCGGGTGATAGATCATCACTTTCACGGGAATCGTGTAAGGCCTTTTATTTGTGCCGCTACCTTATTGCTGGGACCCCGCCCGGAAGTACCCCGCTCGACGGAGCGGCCGCGGTCACCGGGCACTGTAGCGACGCGAGACCAGTCAACTCCCCTCCGTGATCGGAGACTTTCATGGCCACCGTATCCCCGCCCTGGTCCTACACCCTCCAACTCCCGCACGATCCCCGCTCCCCGGGGATCGCCCGTGCCACCCTGCGTGCCGTGCTCGCGGCCCGCGGGCTCACCGGACTGACGCCGACCGCCGAGCTGTTGGCCTCCGAACTGCTGACCAACGCCCATCTGCACGCGCCCGGTCCGTACGCCCTGCGCGTTCTCTCGGCGGAACCGGACCGACTGCGGGTCGCCGTCTGGGACTCGGACCCGGCCGTCCCGTCGGGATTCCGGGAGGGTCCCTCCGGCGGCCCGCCCGCGCACGACGACGAACACGGCCGGGGGCTGCACCTCGTACGGGCCTGCGCCGACGCGTGGGGGGTCTCCGTGCTGCGCGAGCTGGGGGCGTCGCGGGGCGGGAAGCTGCTGTGGGCGGAGTGCCGCCACTCCGGGGGAGCACGGGACTGAAGCGGCGCCCGGTGATTCCGGGGCCGGTGGGCCCGGCCGGGCGCGGGTGGCCGGGCGGGGTCGGCGTTCACAGGTGATACTCGGACTGGTCCGAGGTTTGTCTCACCCGCTTGCGGCAAGGTGAGGGGCGATGAAGAGCATCCGCATCACCCGTCTCCCGGGATTCCGGCGGTCCGCCCTGCTCGGTGCGGCTCTCGTGCTGCTGGCGGTGACGTCCTCCTCCATCGCCGCCGCGGACGACGGACCCGGGCCGTTCGGCGTGACCGTCCGGGCCGCCGAGAACAGCCGGAGCGTCCGGGTGGGCGCGCTGTTCCACGGGAGCGCCGCGAGCGGTGGTGCCGGCGGACACTTCTGCACCGCCTCCGTCGTGCGCAGCGAGGGACGGGACCTCCTCCTCACGGCCGCCCACTGTCTGGACGGCGAGGCGGAACTGTCCTTCGCGCCCGGCTACCGGGACGGCAGGGCGCCGTACGGGTTCTGGGACGTCCAGGGCGTGTTCCTCCCCGAGGGGTGGAGGCGGGACCAGGACGAGGACAGCGACGTCGCCTTCGCCGTCCTCGGCACCCGCGACGGCGAGGAGGTCGAGGACGTCGTCGGCGGCGGGAACGCCTTCGCCGCGCACCGCGCCACCGGGGCCACCGCCGTCACCGTGACCGGATACCCCGGCTCCCTCGACACCCCCATCACCTGCACCGACAAGCCCGGCGCGCAGAGCCGTACGCAGCAGCGCGTCGCCTGCCCCGACTTCGCCGGCGGGACCAGCGGCAGTCCCTGGGTGAACGGGGACGGTGCGGTCGTCGGCGTCATCGGCGGCCACGAACAGGGCGGGGACACCGACGACGTCTCGTACAGCGCCGTGTTCGGCACCGAGGCCGAGGAGCTCTACCGCGTGGCCGCCCTGGCCGGATAGCACCCCTGCGCGGGGACGTCCCGCTCCGTCCCCGCGCGCGACAACCCCCTCGCACAGGAGCCCGCCTCTACACTGGCCGCGGCGGACTCCTGTGCGGCGAGGGGCGGTTGACGGTGCGTAAGGCCTGGATCGTGGCGACCGCGGCCGTGGGCGCGGGGATGGGCTTCGTGATGGTGCTCGTCGTCGGGGTCTACCTGGTCGCCGGGAACCTCGCGGGCGGCATCGGCGGCGGTTCGGTCGGGCTCGCCAAGGGCGCCGTACCCGCCGCGTACCAGGCCCTCGTACAGAAGTGGGGCAACCTCTGCGCCGCGATCAATCCCGCCCTGCTCGCCGCCCAGCTCTATCAGGAGAGCGGATTCAATCCGAACGCGAAGAGCCCGGCGCAGGCGCAGGGGATAGCGCAATTCATTCCGGGGACCTGGGCCACACACGGGGTCGACGGCGACGGGGACGGCGTCCGCGACGTATGGAACCCGAATGACGCGATTCCGTCGGCCGCCTCGTACGACTGCGAGCTCGCCTCCTATGTGAAGAACGCTCCGGGAAACCCCACCGAGAACATGCTCGCCGCCTACAACGCGGGCGCCTACGCGGTCATCAAGTACCGGGGTGTGCCGCCGTACGCGGAGACCCGGAACTATGTGAAGACGATCACCACGCTGGCGAAGAGCTTCGCGGCCCCGGTGACCCGCGTGGACCCCTCGAAGCAGGCCGCGGCGGCCATCACGTACGCGCAGAAGAAGCTCGGCACGCTCTACCTGTGGGGTGGCAACGGCACGGCTGACCAGGGCGGACGGTTCGACTGCTCGGGTCTGACCAAGGCCTCGTACGACAGTGTCGGGGTGAGCCTGCCGCGGGTGGCCAACGACCAGTACAACGCGGGGCCGCACCCCAAGCGGGAGGAACTGCTGCCCGGGGACCTGGTCTTCTTCTCGGACGACCTCACCAACTCCCGCGCCATCCGGCACGTGGGTATCTATGTGGGCGGCGGATACATGATCGACGCTCCCCGGCCCGGTGCCGTCATCCGGTTCGACCCCATCGACACGCCCGACTACTTCGGGGCCACCCGGGTGACGGAAGATGGCGCGAAAGCATTGCCCACTTCGGTATGAATCCACCCCTTGATCTGCGGCGATATCTCTCTTCGATAACGTGTGCGTGATCATTCCGTGGAGGGTGGAACGTATGAGAGGGGACCGTGCGTTCCTTTTGACGTAGAGAACTGATCTACAACCACGGGGGTGGACGGAGCGGCGCGCGAAAGGGCGCGGTCGCGGGAAAGACGACGAAGGGGCCGCAGCGCCATGGCGCAACTCGCCGAATCCGGTTCGAACCCCGACGTCGACCTGCTCTACGACATCAATGGCCTGGCCAAGCACGCGCCGCACCGGGTCGACCGGATCATGGAATTCGTCGGCGAGTGGGGTCTGCTGCTCGCGATGGTCCTGCTGGTCCTGTGGTGCTGGTCGTCCGTGCGGCGCCGGGGCGGAGCCGACGCGGCGGCGACCGTGGCCGCACTCGTCTGGGCGCCGCTCGCGGCCGGGATCGCGCTCCTGGTGAACGTCCCGATAAGAGGTTTCGTGGAGCGTCCGCGCCCCTTCGTGGACCACCAGGGACTGGCCGTCCTCGTGAGCGGCAAGACCGGCTTCTCCTTCGTCAGCGACCACGCGACGATCACCATGGCGGTGGGCGTCGGACTCTTCGTCGCCCACCGGAAGTTCGGACTCGCCGGGATCGCGCTGGCGCTGCTCGAAGGGTTCTGCCGGGTCTTCATGGGCGTGCACTACCCGACGGACGTCATCGGCGGATTCGCGCTCGGCACAGCCGTCGTCCTGCTGCTGTCGCCACTCGCCACGGCCCTGCTGACGCCGGTCATGAAGGCCGTGGAGGGGGCTCCGCGCGCGGGCCGGCTGATCCGGGCGCGCGGCACCGCACCCGCCGGGCAGGAGGCCCTGATCCCGGGGGCGCGGACCGAGCACACCGAGGAACGGGACCTCGCCGCCTAGGACCTGTCCGGCCCGGTCACGGCGCCCGCCCGCACGGCACCCCCGGCCGCCCTCACAGGGCCTGGGGGAAGGAGAAGAAGCGGTGCGGGTCGTACTGGTGCTTCAGTGCCGTCAGCCGGGTGGCCGCGTCACCGTAGTAGGCCTTGCGCCAGTCGGTCAGCGTCGCGTCGGTGTAGTTCTGGTAGGCCGCGCCCGAGGCGTACCGGGCCATCGCGTTGTGGGCGCCGGTCAGCCAGGACTGGGCGGTGGTGCCGGAGGTGCCCGCCCGCCAGGAGGCGATGTACTGGGCGAGCATGCGCGAGCGGCGGTGCACGAACGCCGTGGACGTGGGCGCGACGCGGTTGACGGCGCCGCCTAGCGCGGTGAGCGCGATGCTGCCCGCGCCGCCGCGGACGGCGGAGATCTGGTTCAGGAGCGTCTGGACACCGGCCGCCGAGATCGACCGGTCGAAGAAGTCCGAACGGGCCGCGTACGTCTCGCGGCCGAGGGCGCCCTGCGGGCTGCGGCCCGGCGTCGACCCCGGCAGGTGGCACTGGGCGTCGGCCGAGAACGACGAGCAGCCCGCGTACACCTCCATCGACTCCTCGTACGAACGCCTCTTGAGGGAGACGCTGCGCGCGGGGGAGCCGATCCGGTCCGCCAGCCGGTCCACCGCGTTCTGGAGTTCGCCGTAGGTGCCGAGGGAGAAGGCGGCTATGGAGACGGTGGGTGTGCCGCCGGCCGCGTTGGACAGGTGGCAGGACGACCAGATCTCGTCCGGCTGGCCCGGTCCCCACTCCTGCCAGGCCTTCACCACCGCGGCGGCCTTGGCCCACGGCCAGGTCATGTACGCCGAGACGCCCTGCGGCGCGGGGTGGGTCTTGAACCGGAGCTCGGTGACGACGCCGAAGTTGCCGTTGCCGGCGCCGCGCAGGGCCCAGAACAGGTCCTTGTTCTCGGTCGCGTTCGCGGTGAGCTGCTTGCCGTCGGCGGTGATCAGCGTCGCCTGGGTGAGGCTGTCGCAGGTCAGTCCGTACGCCCGTGACACGACGCCGTGGCCGCCGCCCAGGGTCAGTCCGGAGACGCCCACGGTGGGGCAGGAGCCGGCGGGGATGGTGACGCCCTTGGCGGCCAGCGCGCGGTAGACGTCGATCAGCTTGGAACCGGCGCCGACGACCGCCTCGTTCGCCGACGCGCGGATCTTGTTCAGCTTGGAGACGTCGATGATCAGACGGCCGTTGCCGGAGGACCAGCCCGCGTAGGAGTGGCCGCCGTTGCGGATCGAGACCTTCACGCCGTGGGCGCGGGCGTAGTCCATGGTGGTGCGGATGTCGTCGGCGTGCGCGACATAGGCGACGGCGGCGGGCTTCAGGTTGTCGAAGCGCGTGTTGTAGAGCTGGTGGGCGGCGGACCAGCTCCGGTCGCCGGGGCGGATCAGGGCGCCGTCGAGCTGGTGGGACAGTGCGGTCCAGCTGGCGGCCGCGCGGTTCGCCGCGGTCTCCGTGCGGATGCCGGTGCTCTCGGCGGCGGTGCTCGTGGCGTTCGTGCTCCCGGCCTTGCCGTCGGCGCCCGCGCCGTCCTGGTCGCTGCCGTTGCAGGCGGACGTCGTCGCCGCCGCGAGGACGGCGGTGGCTCCGCCGATGAACGAACGCCGTTGCATGTGTGCCTCCCGTGGGTTCCGTGGAACGAGACGGGTCCCCGGGCTCCGGGGTTCCGCGCGGCTGTGTCGCAGAACGGCTACAGCACTCGGCATCCCAGCACGCCCGCTCGGGGGCGGGGGCGGCGGGGTGGGCGGAACGGCCGACGCCTCGTGACGCCGGCCGCTCGCGGACGTCCGGTGGACGCCCGCGTCGATCAGCCGGAGCCGACGGCCCAGTCGGTGCAGGAGTTCATGTATTCGCTCTTTTCGTACCTGGCGACCTGAACGCCGATGTCGATGACACCCGCGCTGTTCTGAGCGGGCCTGGCCCAGGCGTCCTCGGAGCCGAGGCCGCCGGTCACGCTGTGCCACGGCCAGTTCACGCGGGTCGCGCCGATCGTCTTGCCCACCAGCCGGACCCGCACGTGGTGGTCGTCGGCCTTGGTGTCCGTGACCGACATCGTGACGTCGAACTCGCCCGTGGTGCCGGACCGCCAGTTCGTCGAACTCAGCTGGCCGAAGGCTCCCGTGGTGCTGCACGAGAGTGTGGTCAGGGTGTCCGCGTGAGCCGACGTGGTCAGCGTCGTCATGAGGAGTCCGGACGATATCGCCGCGGCCGCCGCGATGGTTCGTCTGCGCAAGATGTTCCCCCTTGTATGAAGTTGATGTGATTTTCGGATCAAGGGGAACCTAGGTCGACGTTGTTCGAACCGTCAATCGAATAGGGGTGGATGTGGCCACGTCCGGGAGTGGCTGTGACGGCGCCCCCGTGGTTCGCGGGGGCCGCAGCGGCTGACGGCATCGCCGCCACCCGTAGATGGGTTCAGCCCGTCCCGTGCTCGGCGGCGTCCGTGCGGGCCTGGCTTCTGGCACGGCGGGCCGGGCCTCGCCAGCCGCAGGTGCAGCGGGCCAGGCAGAAGGGGCCTTGCTCGACCGTAGTCGTCCGGTGTCCGGAGGGAGGGTCCGTCTCGTCCAGGTGCTGCACACCCCCAACGTTACTCAAGCCCGGTGAACGGACTCCTGCCGCGTGACGGGTGCCCTCACCTGTCGTTAACCGGAACGACGGGAAGGCCCGGGACGGACCGGCTGGGGGTCGGTGGACGATGGTGGCGCAGCAGCAGGAACGGGCGGCGGTCCTGGTCGCGTTCGTCGCGACGGGGCTGATCGTCTGCGGCACCGGGTGCTCGGGCGGCGGGGCGGCCGCGGAGGACGTCCGCACCGGGCCCGGCACGGCCGGGGCGCTGCGCCAGGCGGTGGCCGCCCTGGAGCGCGCCGGCAGCGCGAAGGCCAGCACGTCGATGGAGATGGCCACCGGCGGGACCCGGGTCACCATCCGCGGGCAGGGCGTGTACGACTTCAGGAAGCAGACCGGGCGGCTGAAGGTGCTGCTGCCCCAGGACCCCGCGGGAGCGGCCGAGCACCGTCCGATCACCGAACTCCTCGCTCCGGGGGCTCTGTTCATGAAGAACCGGGGCGCCGGGGTGCCCGCCGACAAATGGGTGCGCGTGGAGACGGCCGCCCTCACGGACGGCAACCTGGTCACGGGCGGCGCCACCGACCCGTACGCCGCGGCCGAACTGCTGCGCGGCGCGCGGTCGGTGACCTACGTGGGGAAGACCGAGGTCGCCGGGATCCCCGTACGGCACTACCGAGGGACCGCCGACCTCGGCACCGCCGCGCGGGACGCCTCGGCGGGGCAGCGGCCGGCGCTGAGGGCGGCGGCGAAGGGGTTCGCCACCACCGAGGTCCCGTTCGACGCCTACCTCGACGACGAGGGGCGGCTGCGCAAGGTCCGGCACCGGTTCAGCTTCGTCAACGGACAGCGGACGGGCACCGTCGCGGTGGCCTCGACGCTCCTGCTGTACGACTTCGGCAGCCCCGCCGTCGTACGGCTCCCGGACTCCTCGGACATCTACGCCGGGAAGATCGCGGAGTAGTGGCTTCCGGAGAGATGGGCAAGAGCATCCGGAGCCGTAGCTTCAGAGGAGGGCTGGAAATGGCCCTTCCGTGCCATGCGCGGTGTGTAGGCCGCTCCCTACTCTAGGAAGTCGGTTACGGCAGGAAGAGGTGATGCGCGTGGCTCCGGTCGGCGGTGCGGCAGTTCAGGACCACGTGGCCCTCGCCGAGATCGACCTGTGCGCCGAGCTGATCATCGCGGCCTCGGCGGCACACGAGGACCGCCTCAGCCTGGCGAGCATCGACGCGGTGCTGAAAGTGGCCGAAGAACGCGCTCCCGGGCAGCGGGGCGTGGAGGACTAGTCCTTTCCGGCCCCCATGTGACCCCTGCCCGGCCCGTCCGGTGGCCGGGGCGCGCGCGTCGCGGATGTCACATGCGTCGTATCTCTCACGTTTCGCGTACTTCTCGTGGTCCGCGTTGCCGGCGGGTGGCTCAGGTGCGCAGCAGGCGGCCGATCGCCTTCGTCGCTTCCTCGACCTTCGCGTCGATCTCGTCGCCGCCCTTGAGGGCCGCGTCCGCCACGCAGTGACGCAGGTGCTCCTCCAGGAGCTGGAGGGCGAAGGACTGGAGCGCCTTGGTGGAGGCGGACACCTGGGTGAGTATGTCGATGCAGTAGACGTCCTCGTCGACCATCCGCTGGAGGCCGCGGATCTGCCCCTCGATACGGCGCAGCCGCTTCAGGTGCTCGTCCTTCTGCTGGTGGTAGCCGTGGATGCCGCGGTCGTGGTCGGTCACGATCTTCTGGGCGTCGCCGGAGGGCGTCGTCGCGCCGGCCTCGGTGGTCGTCATCGCGTCCTCCTGCTGGATCCGATCGGCGATCCTGTCTGAAACGCCGCTTACATATACCCCTGGTGGGTATATCGTACCGAACTTTGCTGGGTAAGGAGCCCTTGCCCGGCGCCGGCACCGGACCCCGTGCCGATCGCCGTGGCTGATGGGCGACACTGGGTGGCGGCCCATTAGCCGTGGCCGGATGATGCGCCTAGCATCAGCCTGACCGAATCGAAGCACCCCGAGGACCCCAACGTGCGCTTTCGTCTGACCCCCAGGGAGACGAGCTTCTACGACATGTTCTCCGCATCCGCGGACAACATCGTCACGGGCTCGAAACTCCTGATGGAACTGCTCGGGGCGGACACTTCCGCTCGGGCCGAGATCGCAGAGCGTATGCGGGCCGCGGAGCACGCCGGTGACGACGCGACACACGCGATCTTCCACCAGCTGAACTCCTCCTTCATCACGCCGTTCGACCGCGAGGACATCTACAACCTCGCCTCGTCCCTCGACGACATCATGGACTTCATGGAGGAGGCCGTCGATCTGGTCGTCCTGTACCAGGTCGAGGAACTGCCCAAGGGTGTCGAGCAGCAGATCGAGGTGCTGGCGCGAGCCGCCGAGCTGACCGCCGAGGCCATGCCGAACCTGCGGACCATGGACAACCTCACGGAGTACTGGATCGAGGTCAACCGTCTGGAGAACCAGGCCGACCAGATCCACCGCAAGCTGCTGGCCCACCTCTTCAACGGCAAGTACGACGCCATGGAGGTGCTGAAGCTCAAGCAGATCGTGGACGTGCTGGAGGAAGCGGCCGACGCGTTCGAGCACGTGGCGAACACGGTGGAGACCATCGCCGTCAAGGAGTCCTGACCCGTTCATGGACACCTTCGCTTTGATCGTGACCATCGGGGTCGCGCTCGGATTCACGTACACGAACGGCTTCCACGACTCGGCGAACGCCATCGCCACCTCCGTGTCCACGCGCGCCCTGACGCCGCGGGCCGCGCTCGCCATGGCCGCGGTGATGAACCTCGCCGGCGCGTTCCTCGGCAGCGGGGTCGCCAAGACCGTCAGTGAGGGGCTGATCCAGACGCCCGAGGGCTCGAAGGGGATGGGCATCCTCTTCGCGGCGCTCGTCGGCGCGATCACCTGGAACCTGATCACCTGGTACTTCGGTCTGCCGTCCTCGTCCTCGCACGCCCTGTTCGGCGGCATGGTCGGCGCGGCGCTCGCCGGTGGCACGGCGGTCTACTGGAGCGGACTGCTCGACAAGGTCATCATCCCGATGTTCCTGTCGCCGATCGTCGGTCTGCTCGCCGGTTATCTCGTGATGACCGCGATCATGTGGATGTTCCGGCGGTCCAACCCGCACAAGACCAAGCGCGGGTTCCGTATCGCGCAGACGGTGTCCGCGGCCGGCATGGCGCTCGGACACGGTCTCCAGGACGCCCAGAAGACGATGGGCATCGTGGTGATGGCGCTGGTCATCGCCGGCGAGCAGGGGCCGAACGACCCGATCCCGGTGTGGGTGAAGATCGTCTGCGCGACGATGCTGTCGCTGGGGACGTACGCGGGCGGCTGGCGCATCATGCGGACGCTCGGCCGGAAGATCATCGAGCTCGATCCGCCGCAGGGCTTCGCCGCCGAGACGACCGGTGCGTCGATCATGTTCGCGTCGGCCTACCTCTTCAAGGCGCCGATCTCCACGACCCACGTCATCACCTCGGCGATCATGGGTGTCGGGGCGACGAAGCGGGTGAACGCCGTGCGGTGGGGTGTCGCCAAGAACATCGTCCTCGGCTGGTTCATCACCATGCCGGCCGCGGCGATCGTGGCGGCGTGCGCCTTCTGGGTCGTGAACCTGGCGTTCCTGTAGGACGTGATCGCTGCCGGGGTGCCCGGCAGAGCGCGGGCCGGTCCTTCGGGGCCGGCCTTCCGCGTTTCCGGGGCTCGGGGGTCGGGGCCCGGGGTCCGGGGTTCGCGTGTGCGCCGGGCTGTCCTGGTCCGGCTTCGGGGACTCCGACCCCTCCGCCCCTGCCTGTCCCGTACCCGGGGGGACTGCTGTACCCGGGGACTGCCGCCCCCGGACCCCCGCATCGGCCTGAACGGCCTCGTCCTCGAACGCCGGACGGGCTGAAGACCGGCGGCCGGGTGTCCGAAGCCGGGCTCGGCACGGGAAAACGAACGGGCCCGGAGGGGAAAACGAACGGGCCCGCCCCTGGAAGCCAGGGGCGGGCCCTTCTCGTCCTCGCGGTGGCACCGCCATGCAGCACCGCGAGGGGTTCCAGGAGGCGGTCCGGTCAGCCGAAGCGACCGGAGATGTAGTCCTCCGTGGCCTGGACGGACGGGTTGGAGAAGATGCGCTCCGTGTCGTCGATCTCGATCAGGCGGCCGGGCTGGCCCACCGCGGAGAGGTTGAAGAAGGCGGTGCGGTCGGAGACGCGCGCGGCCTGCTGCATGTTGTGCGTCACGATGACGATCGTGAAGCGCTCCTTCAGCTCACCGATCAGGTCCTCGATGGCGAGGGTGGAGATCGGGTCCAGGGCCGAGCAGGGCTCGTCCATGAGGAGGACCTGGGGCTCCACCGCGATCGCCCGCGCGATGCACAGACGCTGCTGCTGACCGCCGGACAGGCCGGACCCGGGCTTGTTCAGCCGGTCCTTGACCTCGTTCCAGAGGTTCGCGCCCTTGAGGGAGCGCTCCACGATGTCGCCGAGCTCGGACTTCTTGTAGCTGCCGTTCAGCTTCAGGCCCGCCGCCACGTTGTCGAAGATCGACATGGTGGGGAACGGGTTGGGGCGCTGGAAGACCATGCCGATGGTGCGGCGCACGGCGACCGGGTCTATGCCGCTGCCGTACAGGTCCTCGTCGTCCAGGAGCACCTTGCCCTCGACGCGGCCACCGGGGGTGACCTCGTGCATGCGGTTCAGGGTGCGCAGGAAGGTCGACTTGCCGCAGCCGGACGGGCCGATGAAGGCCGTCACGGAGCGGGGCTCGACCGTCATGGAGATGTCTTCGATCGCCTTGTGGGCGCTGTAGTAGGCGGTCAGACCGCTTACGTCGATTCGCTTGGCCATGTCAGTCACTGCTTCTTTCGAAAGGATCGGGTCGCTGATCGGCCGCGTCAGCGGCCCGTCTTGGGTGCCTTCCAGCGCGCGATGGCGCGGGCTCCCATGTTGAGGATCATGACGAACAGGATGAGCGCCAGTGCGGCAGCCCAGGCCCTGTCGGTGGACGCCGGGTTTCCCGCTCCGTACTGCTGGAAGATGTACAGCGGAAGGGAGGCCTGCGGACCGTCGAACGGGTTGTTGTTGATGTAGCCGGTGCCCCACACCAACAGCAGCACCGGAGCGGTCTCACCGGTGATACGCGCGACGGCGAGCATCACGCCCGTGATGATGCCGCCGATGGACGTCGGCAGGACCACCTTGATGATGGTGCGCCACTTCGGGATGCCGAGGGCGAGGGAGGCCTCGCGCAGCTCGTTCGGGACGAGCTTGAGCATCTCCTCGGTGGAGCGGACCACCACGGGCATCATCAGGATCGACAGGGCCATCGCGCCGGCGAAGCCGGAGTAGCCCATGTCCAGGATCAGGATCCAGAAGCTGAGGATGAACAGACCGGCGACGATCGACGGGATACCCGTCATGACGTCGACGAAGAAGGTGACGGCCTTGGCGAGACTGCCGCGGCCGTACTCGACGAGGTAGATCGCGGTGAGCACACCGATCGGCACGGCGATGAGCGAGGCGATGCCCACCTGCTCCAGGGTGCCGATGATCGCGTGGTAGATGCCACCACCGGGCTGGGCGTCGGGGACCACACCCATGGAGTGGCTCAGGAAGTAGGTGTCGAAGACCGCCACACCGCGCTTGACGGTCTCCCAGATCAGGGAGACCAGCGGGATGAGGGCGACGATGAAGCAGACCCACACCATGTTGGTGGCCACGCGGTCCTTGGCCTGACGGCGGCCCTCGACGCGTGTGGCGGCGAAAAACGTACCGAGGACGAAGAGGATCGCGGAGATCAGGCCCCACTGGACCTTGCTGTCCAGGCCGGCGGCGAGACCGATGCCCGCTCCGACCGCGACGGATCCCGCCGCGATGGCCCACGGGGACCACTTGGGGAGGCTGCCGCCGCGCAGCGTGCTGGCGTGCTTGCGGGTGACGGGTGCGTTGCTCATGCGTTGGCCCCCGAGTACTCCTTGCGGCGGTTGATGATCAGGCGTGCCGCACCGTTGACCAGCAGGGTGATCACGAACAGGACGAGACCCGAGGCGATCAGGGCGTCCTGGCCGAACGTGTTGGCCTCGTTGAACTTGGCCGCGATGTTCTGCGCGAACGTGCCGCCGCCGGGGTCGAGCAGGCTGGCCTGGATGTCGAAGCTCGGGGAGAGCACGGTGGCGACGGCCATCGTCTCGCCGAGCGCGCGGCCGAGGCCGAGCATCGAGGCGGAGATCACGCCGGAGCGGCCGAAGGGCAGCACCGACATGCGGATGACCTCCCAGCGCGTGGCGCCGAGGGCCAGTGCGGCTTCCTGGTGCATCTGCGGTGCCTGGCGGAAGACCTCACGGCTCACGTTCGTGATGATCGGGAGGATCATGATCGCGAGCAGGATGCCGACGGTGAGCATGGAGCGGGGCGCTCCGTCCTGCCAGGTGAAGATGCCGGTCCAGCCGAAGTAGGTGTCGAGCCAGCCGAACAGTCCGATCATGTGCGGCACGAGGATGATGGCGCCCCAGAGGCCGTACACGATCGAGGGGACGGCGGCGAGCAGGTCGATCACGTACGCGATGGGTCCGCCGAGCTTGCGCGGCGCGTAGTGCGTGATGAACAGGGCGATGCCGACCGCGATCGGGACCGCGAGGGCCATGGCGATGATCGCGGAGACCACCGTGCCGAAGGCCAGCACCGCGATGCCGAAGACCGGCGGTACGAGGCCGGTGTTCCACTCGAAGGTGGTGAGGAAGTTGCCCTCGTTCTTGCTGAGCGCGAGGGTGGCGCGATAGGTGAGGAAGACCGCGATGGCGGCCATGATCACCAGGAGGAGGATGCCGGAGCCGCGGGAGAGCGCGAGGAAGACGCGGTCTCCGGGGCGGGTGGCACCGCGGGCGGCACGCTTGCGCGAGGCGCCCGAAGGTCGCGGGGTGGGGGGAGGTGCTTCAGTGCTCTGTGTCGATATGTCCATCGTGAGTCTCCGGTCTGCGGAGCCGGGTCGAGTGGCGGCTCCAGGCGGCGGTGCACCGGACGGTGCGGCCCGCCTCGGCGAGGCGGGCCGCACACTCGGGTCAGCTCAGGTTCGAGATGGTGGAACGAACCTTGGTGATGATCTCGGCGGGGATCGGGGCGTACTGGGCGGCGGTCAGCTGCTTCTGGCCGTCCTCGCTCGCGATGTAGGTGAGGAAGGCCTTGGTGGCGGCGAGGGTGTCGGCCTTGTTGCCCTTCTCGCAGAGGATCTCGTAGGTGACCAGCGTGAGCGGGTAGGCGCCGTCGGCGGTCGGCTTGTAGTTCATCTCCAGGGCCAGGTCGTTGCCGGTGCCGACGACCTTGGCGGAGGAGATGGCCTTGGTGGCGTTCTCGACGGTGGCCTTGGCCGGGGCGGCGGCGTCCGTCTTGAGGGCGACGGACTTGATGTCACCGGTGGCGTAGGAGAGCTCGAAGTACGAGATCGCGCCGGGGGTCTGGTTGACCTGCTGGGCGAGGCCGGCGGAGCCCTGCGCGGACTGGCCGCCCTTCGCCTGCCACGCCTTGCCGCCGGAGTAGTTCCAGTCGGACGGGGCGACGGCCTTCAGGTACTTGGTGAAGTTGTCCGTGGTGCCGGACTCGTCCGAGCGGTGGAACGCCTGGATCTTGGTGCCGGGGAGCTTCGCGTCGGGGTTCAGCTTCTGGATGGCCGCGTCGTCCCACGTCTTGATCTTGCCGTCGAAGATCTTGGCGATCGTGGAGGCGTCCAGGACGAGGTCGTCGACACCGTCGAGGTTGTAGCCGATCGCGATGGGGCCGCCGACCATGGGCAGGTCGACCGCGGCGTTGCCGCCACAGGTCTTCTTGGCGGCCGTGGCCTCTTCGGGCTTGAGGGGCGAGTCCGAACCGGCGAACGCGGTCTGGCCCTGGATGAACGTGGTGACGCCGGCGCCCGAACCCGTCGGGTTGTAGTTGATCTGCACGTCCTTGCAGGCGGCCTTGAAGGTCGTCACCCAGGCGTCGATCGCGTTCTTCTGCGCGGAGGAGCCGGAGGCCTGGATCTGGCCCTTGGCGTCGTCACACTTGATGGCGCTGTTGTTGCTGGCCGAGGCCGAGCTGCCGCCACCGCTGGTGTTGCCGGTGTCGTCAGAACCGCACGCCGTGAGGGCCAGGGCGCCGGAGACGGCGAGAGCACCGAGGGTGAGGGCCCGCCGGTTCATGCGCTGAAGCTTCACTTCGGGAGTTCCTTCCAGGAGCCGCCGTCAGGTGGCGGCGTGCGATGTCTGTGAACTGCGTTCCGTAGCGAGGTGAAGGGTTCGCCCTGAGGCGTCCTTCGCACCGCGTAAGGCCGAAATTAAGCAGATCAAGTGAAGGCGCCGAAGGCCGTAAGTGAACGCAGGGTGAACCCCTGACGGCGGTGCGGTGAGGTCACGGAACGCTCACGTCGAGGACACGGCCATGTCCCGGCTGAGGGGGCCGGAAGGGAAACTCCAGGTAATCGAACGGGTGCGGACGTGACGGACAGTGCCCATGTTCCCGTCATAGCTCGTTCGCCCCGATTTCCTCATGAGCCACAGCGAAGGGCCCGCTCACTACGGTGAGTGTCCGTCGTCGGCTCCCAGGCCGGTTTCCGCGCGTGCCGAGGCGCCGCGCCGGATGCCGGGAGCGGCGCCCTCATGTGCCGGACGCCAGGAGCGGCGCTCATATACAGGGGAACACGTCAGGCCGGACGCAGCGCGTTCAGCAGCGCGTCCACCAGATCACGGTCGCGCGGCTGGGTGAGGCGGTGGCGTGCGGCGGTGGGGGAGAGCCAGAGCACGCGGTCGACCTCGTCGTTCGGGACGAAGCGGCCGGCGGCCGCCTCGGCGGCCCAGTAACGGACCTCCTTGGGGCGTTCGCCGACGACGTAGCGGAGCGTGGGAAGCACGGCGCCGGGGACGGCGTCGTAGCCCGTCTCCTCCTCGACCTCGCGCAGCGCGCCGTTCAGGAACTCCTCGCCGCGCTTCAGCTTGCCCTTCGGGTGCGACCAGTCGTCGTACTTGGGCCGGTGGACGAGGCAGATCTCCAGCGCGGAGTCGACCGGGGAGCGGCGCCACAGGACGCAGCCCGCCGCGTGAATGGTGTCGTCGTCCATGGGGCCTCCCTCAGGGGATGCGTACGGCTTCCTTCTGCCAGGCCTGCTGGAAGGCGAACCGGGCCGCCTCCACCTCGTGCCGCTGGTCGGCGTGCAGCACACCGAGCGCGTACGCCGTCGCCGGCGCGATGCGCGGGGTGCGGGCCGCCGACGCCGCGGCGGACGCCGCCTCCGCCGCGTCCCGGTGCCGGTTGAGCGCCTTGCCCGCGCCGAGCAGGCGCGCGTCGACGGGGCATTCCCCTCCGTGCAGCACCTCACCGGCGTAGCGGTGCAGCCGCAGCAGCAGCCGGACCTGGTGCCAGGGCGCGTCCTGCGGCTGGGGGGCGGTGTCGGCGGAGAGCCCGTGCACCAGGGCTTCGGCGTTGTAGGGGCGGCCCGCGACGACCAGCGGCAGCGCGCTGACGGCGTCGGCCAGCCGGTCCTGGGCCGCGGCGGCCAGCGGACGCAGATCGGTGGTGTCCGCGGCCGGGGCCAGCGGAACCTCGCTGGCCAGTACGGCGACGTTGTCGGCGACGGCGTGGAAACGGGAGGAACCGAGCGCCTGGAGGGCCGCCGAGTGGGCGCGGGTACGGGCGAGCGTGAGCTGGCGGTCCAGGAGCGCGCCCGCTTTCGCGGCCCCGACGGTGAGACGGCCGGTCTTGGGGGCCGCGGCCGGGGCCCGCCCGGTCTGGCCGGGCAGGGCGGCCGTGCCGGACAGCCGGTTCAGCGCGCCGATCAGCCGCTCCAGGCGCGCGGCATAGGCGTGTTCGCGCGCCAGGGTGCCCGAGAGCCAGGCCAGTTCGGGGCGCATCCCCTCCGACCAGTCCGCGTCGAGGAGCGGCCGGAAGGTGTGCAGGCTGCCGCTGATACGGCGGGCGGAGTGGCGCAGGGAGCGCGCCGCGTCGCCGGACTCCCCTCCTCCGCTCGCCGCGCCACCGGTCTCCCGGTGCTGGCGCAGCGAGCGGAGGAATTCCGTGGCCTGGGCCCGCAGGTAGATCGCCAGGGCGTCACCGATCGGGATGTCTCCCTCGCCTGGGGGGGCCGCCCCGGTCACGGAGCCTGTGGGGGGATCAAGGTGCTGCTGTGCCACGCCGGCGCCTCCGGGCGTCTATGAGCATCTCCTGGACGTTCCGCAGGGGCTGACCCTCCGCGTCGGTCGCGTGGCGGATCCACTCGCCGTCGGGGCCGAGGTGCCAGGAGGCCGTGGTGTCGGACATGCCGGTCTCCAGCAGCCGGTTGAGGGCTGCGCGGTGAGCCGGGTCGGTGACCCTGACCAGGGCCTCGATCCGCCGGTCGAGGTTGCGGTGCATCATGTCGGCGCTGCCGATCCACACCTCGGGTTCGCCTCCGTTGCCGAAGGTGAAGACCCGGGAGTGCTCCAGGAAGCGGCCGAGGACGGAGCGGACCCGTATGTTCTCGGACAGGTCCGCGACGCCGGGGCGGACGGCGCATATCCCGCGCACCCACACGTCGACCGGCACGCCGGCCTGGGAAGCGCGGTACAGCGAGTCGATGAGTGCCTCGTCCACCATCGAGTTGACCTTGATGCGGACGAAGGCGGGGCGCCCGGCCTTGTGGTGCTGCACTTCCTTGTTGATCCGGGCGATCAGCCCGTCGCGCAGCGACTTGGGCGCGACGAGCAGACGGCGGTAGGTCTCGCGGCGCGAGTAGCCCGAGAGCCGGTTGAAGAGGTCGGAGAGGTCCGCGCCGACCTGGGGATCGGCGGTGAGCAGTCCGAGGTCCTCGTACAGCCGGGCGGTCTTCGGGTGGTAGTTGCCGGTGCCGACGTGGGAGTAGCGGCGCAGGGTCTCGCCCTCCTGCCGGACCACGAGCGACAGCTTGCAGTGGGTCTTCAGACCGACGAGGCCGTACACGACGTGGCAGCCGGACTCCTCGAGCTTCCTGGCCCACTTGATGTTGGCCTGCTCGTCGAAGCGGGCCTTGATCTCGACCAGGACGAGGACCTGCTTGCCGGACTCGGCGGCGTCTATCAGCGCGTCCACGATCGGCGAGTCGCCGGAGGTCCGGTAGAGCGTCTGCTTGATGGCGAGCACGTCCGGGTCGGCCGCGGCCTGCTCCAGGAACGCCTGCACGGAGGTGGAGAAGGAGTCGTACGGGTGGTGCAGCAGGACGTCGCGCTCACGCAGCGCGGCGAAGATGTCGGGCGGGGACGCCGACTCGACCTCCGCGAGATCGCGGTGGGTGCCCGCGATGAACTTGGGGTACTTCAGCTCGGGCCGGTCGAGGGAGCCGATGCCGAAGAGGCCGGTGAGGTCCAGGGGACCCGGCAGCGGGTACACCTCGGCCTCGGAGATCTTCAGTTCGCGTACGAGCAGGTCGAGGACGTAGCGGTCGATGGACTCCTCGACCTCCAGGCGCACCGGCGGGCCGAAGCGGCGCCGCATGAGCTCCTTCTCCAGGGCTTGGAGAAGGTTCTCGGCGTCGTCCTCCTCGACCTCCAGGTCCTCGTTGCGGGTGAGCCGGAAGGTGTGGTGCTCCAGCACCTCCATGCCGGGGAAGAGCTCCTCCAGGTGGGCCGCGATCACGTCCTCGATGGGGACGTAGCGGTTCGGGGAGGCCTCCAGGAAGCGGGAGAGCAGTGGCGGGACCTTGACGCGCGCGAAGTGGCGGTGGCCGCTGACCGGGTTCCGTACGACGACGGCGAGGTTCAGGGACAGTCCCGAGATGTACGGGAAGGGGTGCGCGGGGTCGACCGCCAGCGGGGTCAGGACCGGGAAGATCTGGTGGCGGAAGAGAGTGAACAGGCGTGCCTGCTCCTTCTCGGTCAGCTCGCTCCAGCGGACCAGGTGGACGCCCTCCTCCGCGAGCGCGGGGGCGACGTCCTCCTGGTAGCAGGCGGCGTGCCGGGCCATGAGTTCGCGGGAGCGGGCCCAGATCATCTCCAGGACCTCGCGGGGCTGGAGGCCCGACGCGGACTTGGTGGCGACACCGGTGGCGATGCGGCGCTTGAGGCCGGCCACCCGGACCATGAAGAACTCGTCCAGGTTGCTGGCGAAGATCGCCAGGAAGTTGGCGCGCTCCAGAAGGGGCGTGTTCGGGTCCTCCGCGAGTTCCAGAACGCGCTCGTTGAACGCGAGCCAGCTGCGCTCGCGGTCCAGGAAGCGGCCTTGCGGCAGCATGATCCCGTCCTGCTCCAGGTCCTCGTACTCGTCGAGGTCGGCGTCGAGATCGGGCTCCAGGTCGGACACGTTCGCCGCCACGGTGTGCGGGCGGTGGGCGGCGATGGAGCCGACGGAGGGCTGCGGGTGCTGCACGGGTGCCTGGGCGCTTCGCTGGTTCATGGACCCATTCTTCCGTGCCGGAGGCGAGACCGGCGCGTCGGAGAGGGCGGGTACCAGCGCGCTGATGCGGAAGATCCCGTTCCGCTTGGCTGGCGTACGCTGACTCCCCGTGGGCGGTGAGGACTCGTTCTCCGGCGGGGGAGAAGGCTCGGGCACGGCGGGCTGCATTTCTTGAGCGTCGCAAGGTCACCTGAATCGATGGTTACGACGACATGACGTGCGGGATATCTGGGGGAGGCTCCCGGACGTCTGCATGTCCGGGAGCCGTGTACACCCCCGCCCGCGCCGCGTGCGTGTCCGCCAGTGCTACCCCCGGTTACGAATGCTGTCGGCGCAGCAGGGCGAAGGCCGCGGCGGCCGCGAGCCCCGTGACGGCCAGCAGCAGGCCGCTCTCCACGAGCTGGAGGGGCCAGAAATGGGACTCGGGCTGATAGGTCGTCCAGAAATCGGTCAGCCCCGTCCGCTCCACACACCTCTCGAGGGCGGCGGCGCTGTCGGTTCCGACACAGGCCATGTTGTTGCTCAGACGCTCCCCGGCACCGGTGACGGCACCGTGCTCGAGGACCAGGGTGCCGTGCGGGAGCTGGAGCGCGGCCCGTCCGGTGACCGTCTCGGCGGGCCACAGGCTCATCCGGAACCCGTCCAGCACCTCGTGCAGGACGTACGCCGCGGCGAGGGCGGCCGCGGCGGCGGGCAGGGCCCTGCGCAGGACCAGGCCCGCGAGCGCCCCGAGGGCGAGGCCCGCGAGGGCGTACCCGACGGCCACCGGTCCGGAGGAGATGAAGACGTTCATGGTGAACCAGCCGCCGGACAGGTCCCCTCTCCCGGCGCGGCGGGTCCAGTTGAGGAGCAGGACCGCCAGGGTGGTGCCCGCCGTCAGCAGGACCGCGGGGACGGCGAGCCTGGTGGCGAGCCAGCGCGCCGGGGTGACGGACTGGGTCCACGCCAGCCGCGCCGTGCCGCTCTCCAGCTCGCGGCCGGTCAGCGCGGCGCCCGCCCAGACCGCGACCGCGTAGATCTGAAACGTGACGCAGGCGGAGACCAGGGCGAGGCCGGAGGCGTGGATCCTGGCCGTCGTGGTCCAGTGGGCGGTTCCGCAGTCGATCGGGAACGGTTCCGACGCGTCGCAGCCGCCGACGATCGCGCGGGCGTCGGGACCGGCGGCGAGCAGCCAGATCAGGGCCGCCACGGCGGCGAGCAGGGCCGCGCCCCAGACGTACAGGGCCGTGCGGTGCAGGCGCAGCACGGTCCAGGTCAGGCCGGACGGGCGGTAGGGGCGGTGCGGGGCCGCGCCGGACGGGCGGTGTGGGGTGGTCAGGGTGCTCATGAGGTCGACCTCCTCCTCAGGACGGCGAAGGCGGCGGCGACCAGGATCGCGGCGGCGGCCAGCATGACGCCGGTCTCCAGGAGCTGGCGGGGCCAGTAGTCGGGGGAGGGGAGGTACTCGCGGGTGAAGCGGACGACGTCGTGCCGGGCCAGGCAGGCGCGGCTGTCGTAGCAGCCCGGGTCGGGGATCTCCGCGCCCGTGGAGGTGATCGCCCGGCTCCGCACGGACAGTTCGGGCTGCTGGTAACTGCCCTGGAAAGGCCAGGAGTTGGCGCGGAACATGATGACCGCGTACTGCGCGAGACCGGCGACCGCGAGGGCGGGCAGGGTGCGGCGCAGCGCGAGACCGGCGAAGGCGCCGATGGCCAGGCCGAGGAGCGGGGCGGCGACGGTGGCCGGGCCGAGGGAGAAGTACAGGGCGCGCGGTCCGATGCCGGCCAGCAGGAGATTGCCGTGGGCCGACCACAGCATCCTGTACAGCACGACCAGCAGGCCCGTGCCCACGGTGACGAGCAGCGCGGGCACCGCCAGTTTGGCGGCGAGCCAGCGGGCCGGGGTGACGGACTGGGTCCAGGCCAGCCGTGCGGTGCCGCTCTCCAGTTCGCGGGCGGTCAGCGAGCCGGCCGCGAAGACGGCGACGGCGAACGAGGCGACGCTCAGCAGGGAGGCCGGGTCCCGGAAGAGCTCGTTGTAGGTGCCCGAGAGGGTGCCCGTGACCCCGACGGTCCAGGCGTCCTGCTGCACGCCCGCGTATCCGAACGTGTCGAGCAGGTGCTGCGTGTGGCCGGCGCCGGGGCCGTACAGCCACAGCAGCAGTCCGGCGGTGAGCGCGACGTAGCCGGTCCAGATCCACAGCGCGGTGCGGTGCAGCCGCAGGACCGTCCAGACCAGGCCGCGCGGGGCGGGCAGCGCGCGGCGCGGGGGAGCCGTCGTGGTGGTGGCGCTCATCGGGTCACCGCCGCGGGGGACACGGTCGTGCCGGGGGTGAGCAGCGCGGGGGCTTGTGGGGAGCGCAGATGGGCGAGGACCAGCTCCTCCACGGAGGGGCGTTCGGCCTCCCAGCGCTCGTCCACCGGTCCGTCGTTGCGTATCAGGGCCGTGAGACCGCGGCCGGCGGCGCGGGACTCGACGACGAGGTGCGGGGCGAGGTCGGCGGGGGTGCCGCGGCCGGTGACGAGGGTGTGCGCGAGGAGCAGGTCGTCCAGGCCGCCGCCGAGCCGGACGCGTCCGCCGCCCAGGAGCAGCAGGTGGTCGCAGGCGTCGGCCAGTTCGGTGACGATGTGCGAGGACATCAGCACCGTGGTCCCGCGTTCGGCGGCGTCCGCCATCAGGGTGCCCAGCAGTTCGTGGCGGGCCAGCGGGTCCAGGTCGGCCATCGGTTCGTCCAGCAGCATCAGGTCGGGCCGCTTGCCCAGCGCGAGGGCCAGTGCCACGCGGGTCCGCTGGCCGCCGGACAGCTTCCGGACCTTGGTGCCGGGGTCCAGCGAGCCCTGCTCCACGATCGCGGCGGCGTGTGCGGCGTCCCAGCGGGCCGGGTTGAGCTCGGCGCCCAGGCGCAGGGTCTCGGCGATCGTGAGCTGGGGGTGCAGGGGCTTGTCCTGGGCCAGGTAGGCGATGGCCTCGCGGGCCTCGGCCGGGCCGGCGCCGAGCACGGTGAGGGTGCCGGCGGCGGGGCGCAGCAGCCCGGCCACGGTCGCCAGCAGCGTCGACTTGCCCGCGCCGTTGGGGCCGACGAGGGCGCTGACCCGTCCGGCCGGGAGGCGGAAGGAGCAGTCGTCCAGGGCCGCGGCGGAGCGCCGGCCGTGGCGCACGGTGAGGCCGTGCGCCTCTACGGCGACGGTGGATCGGGTGGTGCTGGTGGAGCTCACTGGTCCCCCTTCGGGAAATGTGCGTCCAGTACGGAGGCGAACAGCGCCGCCACGTCCTCGTGGTCGAGGCCCGCGGCGCGGGCGCTTCGGGCCCAGGCGTCGAGCTCCTCGCGCAGGGGCGAGTCCGCCGGGGCGGCGCCGAGGGTCCTGCGGACGAACGTGCCGAGACCGCGCCTGGCCTCGACCAGTCCCTCGCGCTCCAGTTCGCGGTACGCCTTCAGGACGGTGTTCGGGTTGATGGCGGTGGCTTCCACGACCTCGCGGGCCGTGGGGAGCTTGTCGCCCGGTTCGAGGAGACCGAGGCGCAGCGCCTGCTTCGTCTGCTGGACGATCTGGACGTAGGTGGCGACGCCGCTGCGCCGGTCGATGCGGTACGCGACCACTCGGACAACCACCCTTTCACTAATTGAGTAGTGAAAGGGTGGTGCAAGATGGGGGTCGAGGTCAAGTCCCGGACGAGCGGACGGTGTTGCTCCGGTACCGCCCCGGTGCTGCGGGCGGTGGATCCTGCGGTGGGTCCGGTGGTGAATCCGGGGGTGAATCCGCTGGTCGGTCCCGTGACGGATCCTGCGGCGGATCAGGCTGTCCGGCGGGTGTGCGACGCGTTCGGAAATTCCCGGCCGATGTGTGAACCGATCGGCGGGGCTCGTCCGATGAGGGGATGTGAGGGAAACGAGAAGCGACGGAGAGCTGCTGCGGGCCATCGCGGCGGACGGGGACCGTCGCGCCTTCGAAGAGCTGTACCGGCGGTACGCGCCATGGCTGACCGCGCGGCTGCGCGGCCGGTGCGCCGACGCCGGGATCGTCGACGACGTCGTCCAGGAGACCTTCCTCGCGGTCTGGCGCGGCACCGCCCGCTACCGCGAGGAGGGCGACCCGGCCGGCTGGCTGTGGCGCATCGGCTCACGGCGCCTCGTCGACACGATGCGCGGCGACGGCGCGCGCGGCCGGCTCCGCAACGCGCTGGCCCGGCTCAGGCACCGCGACGAGGCCTCGGCGGAGGAGCGCGTGCTGGCAGGCGTCGAACACGGGGACCTGGCGGGCGCGCTGACCAGACTCTCGCCCGAACTCCGGGCGGTGCTCCAGGCCACGGTGATCGACGGACTCACCACCAGGGAAGCGGCCGTCCTGCTCGGTATTCCGCCGGGCACGGTCAAGACGCGGGCACTGCGTGCGCGCAAGCAGTTGCGGGAGGCGTTGGCATGAGCGACGACCGTCACGGAAGCGATGGCGACGAGATGAACGGTCACGGCCGTACGACCTGGCACGTGCCGGAGGAAGACCTTCGGGCCTACGTCCAGGGCGAGTTGACGGCACCCCTCCTGTGGTCCGCCGACACCCACCTCGCCGCGTGCGCGCGGTGCCGGGAGACACTGGCCGCGATCAGCGACCCGGTCGCCCTGGACGCCGGGTGGGAGCGGCTCGACGCCGAACTCGACGCCCCGCGGCCGGGCCCCGCCGAGTGGCTGCTCGTCCGGCTCGGCGTCGCCGACCACACGGCACGGCTGCTGACCGCCTCCCCCGCCCTGCGCCGCTCCTGGCTGGGCGCGATCGGCGCCCTCCTGGTCATGACCGTGGTCGCGGCACACGCGGTGCGGGCCGGGGCCACGCCCACGCTCTTCCTGGCCCTCGCGCCGCTGCTCCCGCTCGCCGGGGTCGCGGTGTCCTACGGCCCGGGGATCGACCCGACGTACGAGATGGCCGTGGTCTCGCCCCTGCACGGCTTCCGGCTGCTGATGATCCGCACGGTCGCGGTCCTGACCGTGTGCCTGGGGTTCAGCGGCCTCGCCACCCTCGCCCTCCCCTCCTACGGACTGCACGCCCTGGCCTGGCTGCTGCCCGCCCTCGCCCTCACCGCGACCGGACTCGCGCTCACCTCCCGGCTCGGTCCCGTCCTCGCCCCCTCACTGGTCGGCGGCGGCTGGGTCGGCCTGCTGGCCGTGGCCCGGGCGACCTCGGAGTCCGACACCACGCTCGCCCCGTTCACCGCGGCCGGGCAAGGCGTCTCCGGAGCCGTCGCGGCACTGGCCGCCGTACTCCTCTATCTCGCGCGGGACCGGTTCGACGCGTCGCGCCTCCCGTTCACCGACTTCACCGACAGGAACGCAGCATGATCCCCACCGTCTCCGCCTCCGGGCTGACACTCCGCTTCGGCGGCACGCTCGCGCTCGACGACGTCTCCCTGCGCCTCGGAGAAGGAGTCACCGGACTCCTCGGGCCCAACGGCGCGGGAAAGACCACCCTGTTGCGGGTCCTCGCCACCGCCGTGCCCGCCGACCGGGGCGCCTTCACGGTCCTCGGCCATGACCCGGGCACCACCGCCGGACGCCTGCACGTGCGGCGCGCGCTGGGCTACCTCCCGCAGACCCCCGGCTTCCACCAGGACTTCTCCGCCTTCGAGTTCGTCGACTACGTGGCGATCCTCAAGGAGATGACCGACCGGACCGCCCGGCACCGCGAGGTGCGCCGCGTCCTGGACCGCGTCGGCCTGTCCGACGTGCGGGGCAAGCGCATCAAGCGGCTGTCCGGCGGCATGCGCCAACGGGTCGCACTGGCCGCCGCCCTGATCGGCGACCCCGGTTTCCTCGTCCTCGACGAACCGACGGTCGGCCTCGACCCCGAACAGCGCATGCGCTTCCGGGAACTGATCGCACAGGCGGGAGAGGGACGAACCGTCCTGCTCTCCACCCACCAGACCGAGGACGTCGCGATGCTCTGCCACCGCGTGATCGTCATGGACGCCGGCCGCGTCCGCTTCGAGGGCACCCCCGCGGAGCTGACCGGGCGAGCGGCCGGCCGGGTGTGGAGCAGCACGGAACGCGATCCGTCCGCCCGAGCCGGATGGCGTACGGGCACGGGCGCCTTCCGCAATGTCGGCGATCCGCCCGAGGGCGCCGACCTCCTCGAACCGACCCTGGAAGACGGCTACTTGCTCACGCTCGACGCCAAGGCCGCGGAGGTGGCGGCATGAGCGCCCCCACGGACACGATCACGCAGGCGGCTCCCACGGGGGTGGAGCCGCCTGCCCGGGGCCGGGAGTCCCGGTCGGCCGCGGTCCTGGCACTCGCCCGCTTCGAAGCACGCGAGCTGCTGCTCCAGATCCCGGTCCTCCTCTTCCTCGTGCTGTATGTCGGCTATGCCGGCTGGAGGTTGTTCATCGGGGGCGACGGCATGGACGACTTCCCGGTCCTCCAGGACACCGACAGGGCCACCCAGCCGACACCCCTGCTGCTGGCCGTCGCCGTGTTCAGCTGCGTCAACCGCGCCGTGCTGCGGTCCCGCCGGCAGTCCACCGACCAGCACTTCGACATCCTGCCCATGGAGCCCTGGCGGCGTACGGTGGCGCACGCGCTGTCCGTCCTGCCCCTCGGTGCGATCACGGCGCTCGTCGTCGGCTTCCAGTTCACCTGGGCGGCGCTGAAGCCGGGCGCCGTCGGCCACGGCTCGCCCGCCGAACTGGTCGTGGGCCCGCTGCTGGTCCTTCTGGCCGGTGTCCTCGGTGTCCTGCTCGCCCGGGTGATACCGGTCGGGTTCGTCGCCCCGCCCTTCGTGATCGGCGGATTCGTCCTCACCACCCTGGTCTCCGCGGCCACCCAGGGAAAGCACTGGGTGAGCTGGCTCGGACCGGTCGTCGTGGAAGAGGGCGCCGACCCCTTCCCCTCCGAACTGCTGGGCCGCCCGGCCGCCTGGCACGCGCTCTATCTGACGGGCCTCACGGTCCTGCTGCTCTGCCTCGCCGTACTGGTGAGCGGTGGCCGGACGAGGCTGGTCACGTCGGTGACCGTTCTCGCCCTCGCCGCGACGGCCGTCGGCGTGGCCGGGCAGTCCCCCGACGAGCCCGCCTCGCTGATCGCTGCCCGCACCAAGGCGTCCGTCAGCCCGCAGAAGGAGCAGACCTGTGTGCGGTACGGACGGTCCACGTACTGCGCCTTCCCGGAGTGGACCGGCCGCACCGCCGACTGGGCCGAGGCCGTCGACCGCATCCAGTCCCGCGCGGGCGGCTCGGCCGGAGGCGAGCGGCTGACCGTGCGCCAGAGGATCGACGCCCGCTACGGCCTTCAGAGCGATGCCGCGATTTCACCCTCCACCACGCCCGGACATGTCACCGTCGGCACGAGCTGGGGCGGCAACCGCCTTCCCGAGTTCGCGGTCGGTGTCGCCTCGGTCCTGGTCGCGGGCACCGAGGACACCGCCGACAACATGTGCGACGCCCGTGTGGTGACCACGATGTGGCTGGCTCTGAGCACACAGCCGGACCCGATGAAGTCCCTCCGCGATGTCCGGCTCGACGACAGCATCGAGGGCTCCGCGGTCGCGCTGGCCCCCACGACCTCCCTCCCCATGTCCGCTCGGCAGACCACCGTCGTGCGCGAACTGCTCCAGAAGCCGCACTACAGCGTCGCCGCGAAGGTGAAGGCGCACTGGTCGGAACTGACATCCGCGAAGACGACCACGTCGCGGGTCGCCGAACTGCTCGACGTACCGGCCGGAGGCAAGGGGACTGCGGCGGACTCGGGGAGTGGCTCGTGCGGGGAGGAGTGAAGACGATGACAGACGCTTCCGCCGACAGCCTCACGAAACCCGCCGGGCCCCCACCCACGCACGTCGTGGCCCGCGCCCTGGTCCGCCCGGTGTGGCGTGGTCTGCCCCGGTGGGCCGTGATGACAGGCGCCGTCCTCGGGCTGATGCTGGCCGGATCCTCCCGGACGGTCTCCGAGGAACCGGACCTGTGGCTGTGCCTCAACCTGCTGCGGGCCGCCGCCCTCGCCTTCGGCCTGGGACTGGCGTTCCTGTTCGACGACCCGGCCCGGCACACCACGGCCACGGTGCCGACCAGACGCCCGGTGCGGACGGGGCTGCGGCTGGTGCTCGTCGTACCGTTCACGGCGGTGTGCTGGACGGCCGCGCTGTTCCTCATACCCGCCGAGGGACGGCCCCCGATGGGCGCGATCACCCTGGAAGCGGCCGCTGTCATGACCCTCGCGCTGACCTCCGGTCTCGTCGCCGTGCGGCACTCGGGGGCCACCGAACCGGGGATCGCGATATCCGCCGGACTGGTGGGCGCCTTCTTCGCCGCCGCGGTACTGCTTCCCGCGCGCTGGGAGCTCTTCGTCGGCCCGTCCGACCCGCACTGGGACGACGCGCACCGACGATGGGCGGCCGTCCTGGTCGTGGTCGTGCTGGCGGGGGCCCGCTTCCTGGGCGAACCCCTGCGGCGACGCCGGACAACCGTCCTCGCCCGCCGCTGACTTCGGCCTCCGGAGGGCGCTCGCGCGCCGCGGGCTCAGGACTCCGTGCGGTACATGAGGTCCGTCTCGTGGGTGACGAAGCCGAGACGCTCGTAGACGGAGACCGCCGCCTTGTTGTCGGCGTCGACGTAGAGCATCGCGGTGGGCAGGGTCTGCGCGGCGAGGTGGCGCAGACCGATCGTGGTCAGGGCCTTGCCGAGGCCGCCGCCCTGGGCGCCGGGGCGTACGCCGAGGACGTACACCTCGCCCAGCCCCTCCTCGGCGTGCACCTTGGTCCAGTGGAAGCCGACGAGTTCCTCGCCCCGGAAAGCGAGGAAGAAGCCGGCCGGGTCGAACCACGGCTCGGCGGTCCGGTCGTCCAGGTCGCGCTGGGTGAGGGAGCCCTGCTCGGGGTGGTGGGCGAAGGCGGCGGCGTTCACGGCGAGCCAGGCGGCGTCGTCCTGGCCCGGTACGAAGGTCCGGACGGTCACTCCCTCCGGCAGCTTCGGCTCGGGCAGGTCGAGGTTCTCCAACGGGCGCCGCATCTGGCGCAGTTCGCGGAAGAGGGTGAGGCCCAGGACCTGTGCGAGATGCCGGGCGGCGGAGTGACCGCCGTGCGCCCACACCCGCAGCCGCTTCCCGGACTCGTTGAGCATCGCCGAGCCGAGCGCCCGCCCGTGACCGTGCCCCCGGTGCGCCGGGTGGACGACCAGTTCGGCGGCCGGGGCCTCGACCGGGTCGGTGTCCTCCAGCTGTGCGTAGCCGACCAGTTCGTCGCCGACGGTCAGCAGCAGATGCCGGACGCCCTCGCGGCTCCCGCCCTTCAGCTGGAGGCGGCCCTGCTCGGACACGGCCTGCTGTCCATCGGCCCGAGCGGCCTGCGCGAGCAGCTCGAGCACGTCCTCGGCCTGGTCCGGGGAGAGCACGGAGTAGGTCTCGATGGAGCGGGAGAGGGCGAAGGGTGCCGCGTCGTCGCTGGTCATGGATACGAGGGTACGGCTCGGCGATGGGGGGACGAGGAGTTGGGCGACGCGGACACGGATCGTGGCGGGAGGGACGAGCCGGGGAGGGCGGAGTACGTCTCGGCCGGGGAGGCCGGAGCGGGCCTCAGCGGATCGCGGCAGGAGGCCGAGGTAGAGGGGCGAGGGCGTGCCCCCGACGAGCTGCGGTGACGCGGTTGTCGGCTTTCGGTGTGGTGATGGCAACCAGCCTGTAACCCTGAACCATCTTTCGCGCTACGCGCGTTGATCCTAAAGTGCATGCAAAGCGACGGCTGTTCATCAGCCGGCACACGGTGCCCACAGCACCCGTGGCAGGCGCCACCCGCACCACCCGCACCACTCGCTCGGCTCACGCACGGCACACCGTTTCTGTCTTTTCACCGTTCTCCAGGGGGAACCATGCCGCCCACGATCCGGTACAGACGCACGCATCGACTCCTCGCGGCCGCCGCCGGTCTCGCCACCGTCGGGGCGCTGGCCGCCGCGATCCCGGCGAGTGCGCACCAGGACGAGCCGACACCGTCGCACCACCACGGCAACGGCCGCTACCAGGACGTCCAGCTGCTGTCCTTCAACGACCTGCACGGCAATCTGGAGCCGCCGACCGGTTCCTCGGGCCGGGTCACGGAACTTCAGGCGGACGGCACGACGAAGACCGTCGACGCGGGTGGTGTCGAGTACCTGGCCACGCATCTGCGCGACGCCCGCAAGGGCAACAAGTACTCGATCACGGCGGCCGCCGGCGACATGGTCGGCGCCTCCCCGCTGATCTCCGGTCTCTTCCACGACGAGCCGACGATCGAGGCGCTCAACGGCCTCGACCTCGACGTCACTTCGGTCGGCAACCACGAGTTCGACGAGGGCGCCAAGGAGCTGGCCCGGCTCCAGAAGGGCGGCTGCCACCCGACGGACGGCTGCTACGGCGGCAAGAAGTTCACCGGCGCCGACTTCCCCTACCTCGCGGCGAACGTGACCGACGAGAAGAGCGGGAAGCCGATCCTCAAGCCCTACTGGGTGTGGAAGAAGAACGGCGTCAAGGTCGGCTTCATCGGCGTCACGCTGGAGGGCACGCCGAACATCGTGTCCGCCGAGGGCGTCAAGGGCCTGAAGTTCGGCGACGAGGTCGAGACGATCAACAAGTACGCCAAGGAGCTCCAGCGCCAGGGCGTGAAGTCGATCGTCGCGCTGATCCACGAGGGCGGTGCGCCCGCGTCGACGGCGTACAACTACGACTGCGACAGCCCCGGCGCCGGGGACGGCATCTCCGGGCCGATCGTCGACATCGCCAAGAACGTCACGCCGGCCGTGGACGCGCTGGTCACCGGCCACACCCACCAGGCGTACGCGTGCACCGTCCCCGACCCGGCGGGGCGGCCCCGCATGGTCACCTCGGCCTCCTCCTTCGGCCGGCTGTACACGGACACCACGCTGACGTACGACCGCTGGACCGGTGACATCGCCCGTACGGCGGTGAAGTCCGCGAACCACGTGGTCACCCGTGATGTCGCGAAGGCCGCCGACATGACGACGCTGGTCACCAAGTGGAAGACGCTCGCCGCGCCGGTCGCCTCCCGTCCCCTCGGCTACATCGCGGGCGACATCGGCAACACCGGCACCGAGTCGCAGGCCGGCGACCTGATCGCCGACGCGCAGCTCGCGTACGCCAAGTCCGTCGACCCCGAGGCCGACCTCGCGGTGATGAACCCGGGCGGCATCCGCGCCGGCCTCACCTACACCGCGAGCGGCGGTGAGGGAGACGGCGTGGTGACCTACGGGGAGGCCTACACGGTCCAGCCGTTCGCCAACACCGTCAACCTGGTCGACCTCACCGGTGCCCAGGTGATCACCGCGCTCCAGCAGCAGGTCAGCGGCTCCAACGAGGCCTCCCCGAAGATCCTCCAGATCTCCAAGGGCCTCACCTACACCCTCGACCTGACCAAGACCGGCGCGGCGCGGGTCGTCGCCGACTCGGTCAAGCTCGACGGCACCGCGATCGACCCGGCCGCCACCTACCGCGTCGCGATGAACTCCTTCCTCGCGGGCGGCGGCGACGGCTTCGCCGAGCTCGGCAAGGGCGGCAACGTCCGTGTCGGCGGCGACGACCTGGCAGCCCTGGGCACCTACCTGACGGCCAACTCCTCGGCTGCGGCGCCGTACCCGGTCCCCGCGGCGGACCGGATCACGATCGTCAAGTAGCCGGAACCGCCGACCGGTCCCGCGCTCGTCCGCCGGGCCGGAGCGGCCCGGTCCGGACACCGGCCGTCGACGAGCGAGCCCCCACCCGCTGCCGGGTGGGGGCTCGCTCGCGCCGGAGAGCGGGTCAGGGCGTGTCGGGCGGGGCCGTCGGGGCCCCCGGAAGCCGTACGGCCGCGATCGTGCCGCCGCCCTCCGCGGGACTCAGCGTCACCTCGCCCCCGCACTGCTGGACCGTGCGGGCCACGATGGACAGGCCGAGGCCCGAGCCGGGGAGGGCCCGCGCGTCCGGGGAACGCCAGAACCGGTCGAAGACGTGGGGGAGTTCCTCGCCGGGGATGCCGGGGCCGTGGTCGCGCACGGTCAGTTCGCCGCCCTCCAGCCGGACGTCGATCGTTCCGCCCGCGGGGCTGAACTTCACCGCGTTGTCGAGGATGTTCACGATCGCCCGCTCCAGCGCGGAGGGCTCCGCCCGGACGTACCAGGGCTGAAGGCCGGCCGTGATCGTCAGCTCCGGGCCGCGCAGCCGGGCCCTGCGCAGGGCCGCTTCCACGGTGTCCTGGAGTGCCACGACCTCCACCCGGTCGGCCGGGTGTCCCGCGTCCGATCGCGACAGTGTCTGAAGGTCGCCGATCAGCGCCGCCAGCTCGGTCATCTGCGCGGTCACCGAGGTGAGCAGTGCCTTGCGGTCCGCCGGGGGGATCGGGCGGCCGATCTCCTCGCTGCGGGTGAGGAGTTCGATGTTCGTGCGCAGGGAGGTGAGCGGCGTCCGCAGTTCGTGTCCGGCGTCGGCGATGAGCTGCCGCTGCACCTCGCGCGAGGTCGCGAGGGAGGCGGTCATCGAGTTGAAGGAACGGGAGAGCCGGGCGATCTCGTCGTCGCTCTCCTCGTCGACGGGGATGCGGATGGTGAGGTCCTCGGTGCGGGCGACGTGTTCCACGGCCTCGGTGAGTTCGTCGACCGGCCGAAGCCCGGCCCGCGCGACCCAGAGCCCGGCGGCCCCGGCGCCCACCACTCCGAGTCCGGAGACGAGAAGCAGGACCAGGGCGAGGTCGTTCAGGGTGGACTGGGTGCTCTTCAGAGAGGTGGCGATCACGAGACCCACGTTGGGTCCGGGCTGCCCATCGGCGGTGGTGGTGTTCAGCGGCCGAAGCATCACACGCACCGCGTTGCCGTCTTCGTCGGTGCCGTCACGGAAGTAGGACTTGTTGAATTCGCCGTTCTTGATGGCCGTCCTGTCGGACTGGGTCACCTTGACCTTGCCCACGGAGTTGTCGACGGGGCAGGCGGTCCCGTTCTCCTTGACCACCTGGACGTAGTTGTTCCGGAAGGGGGAATCAGTGCTGTCCGGGGTCACGGAGCAGTAGTTGAGGGCGTTGAGGATCGCACCCGGCGGGCCTCTCATGCCCCTCTGCAGATCGTTGTCGACCTGCTCGTAGAGCTTCCCCTGCACGATGAACCAGCAGGTGACCGAAACCGTCGCCACGCCGAACGCCACCGCCGCCGCCACCAGGAGGGCCAGGCGTGAGCGCAGGGGCAGCGACCTGAAGCGTCGCATCACTCCGCGCCGCCGGACCGTAGTACGTACCCCACGCCCCGCACCGTGTGGACCAGGCGCGGCTCGCCGCCCGCCTCCGTCTTGCGGCGCAGGTACATGACGTAGACGTCGAGGGAGTTCGACGACGGCTCGAAGTCGAAGCCCCAGACGGCCTTCAGGATCTGTTCGCGGGTGAGGACCTGGCGCGGGTGGGCCAGGAACATCTCCAGCAGGGTGAACTCGGTGCGGGTCAGCTCCACCGGGCGCCCCGCACGGGTGACCTCGCGCGTCGACAGGTCCATGCGCAGGTCGCCGAAGGTCAGCGCGTCGTCCTCGACCACCGCGCCCGCGGACGCCGCGTACGAGCTGCGCCGCAGCAACGCCCGGATGCGGGCGAAGAGTTCGTCGAGCTCGAAGGGCTTGACGAGATAGTCGTCCGCTCCGGCGTCCAGCCCGGTGACCCGGTCGCCGACCGTGTCCCGGGCCGTCAGCATGAGGATGGGCGTGGTGGTGCCCGCGCCACGCATCCGGCGGGCCGCGGTGAGGCCGTCCATGCGGGGCATCTGGATGTCGAGGACGACCAGGTCGGGCTGGTAGGCCGTCGCCTTCTCCAGGGCGTCCGCGCCGTCGACGGCGACCTCGGTGTCGTACCCCTCGAAGGCGAGGCTGCGCTTGAGTGCGTCGCGCACGGCCGGCTCGTCGTCGACGATCAGGATGCGCTGGGTGTCACGGTCGCCTTCGGCGGAGCTCATGGGCGTCGGGTTCCTCGGGTGGGGTGGGGTGTGATCCGGTGTTTTCAGCCTCGCACGTTCCTGGCTGTCCCGGAATGGATCAGCTTCGTACGGTACGGCGGCGGCCGGACGAGCGGCGCTGGGCGGGACGGGACACGGCGGGGGCCAGTTCGGGGGCGCGCCGGACGGGCGGGTGCAGTTCGCGGGCGACCGCCAGGGCGACGCCGAGTCCGGCCGGGCCGGCGGCCGGCGCGGTGTGCTGGACGCTCTTGATCATCATGGCGACCTCCGGGGTCAGCTGTCGGAACCGCCGGCCCGCAGCGTGGCCAGGTCGGACTTGACGGTGTTGATCGGGATGGCGAAGCCGAGGCCGACGCTGCCCGCGCTCGACGAGGACGACGAGGAGTCCGAAGCGGCCGAGTACATCGCGGAGTTGATGCCGACGATGTTGCCGTTCATGTCGATGAGGGCGCCGCCGGAGTTGCCCGGGTTGAGCGAGGCGTCGGTCTGCAGGGCCTTGTACGTCGTGGTGGAGGAGCCGGTGTCGCCGTTGAACTGCCGGCCGCCGAACTCGAACGGCCACTGGCCGTTGCCGCTGCCGTCCTGCTGTTGCTGCTGACCCTGGCTCTCGTCGGTGGAGACGGTCACGTCCCGGTCGAGGGCGGAGACGATGCCGCTGGTGACGGTGCCGGTCAGGCCCTCGGGGGAGCCGATCGCGACGACCTGGTCGCCGACCTGGACGCCGTCGGAGTTACCGAGCGACGCGGGCTTCAGACCGTACGGCGCGTTGTCCAGCTTGATCAGCGCGAGGTCCTTCTTGCTGTCGGTGCCGACCACGCTCGCGGCGTACGACTTGCCGTTGTTCAGCCGCACCTTGATCGCGGAGGCGCCCGAGACGACGTGGTTGTTGGTGATGATCTCGCCGCCGGTCGTGATGATCACGCCCGAGCCGGTGGACGAGCCCGCGTTCGAGGTCGCGCTGATCTCGACGATGCTCGGGCTGACCGCCTTGGCGACGCCGGAGACCGTGCCGCGCTGGCTGGTGGGCACCACGTTGGCGCTGGTGGTGCTGGAGGTGGCGGCGGTGTCGTTGCCGGTCAGCTCCTGGAAGGCGTACGCGGTACCGCCGCCGATCGCCGCCGCGACGATCGCCACCGCGGCGAGCAGGGCGAACGGGCCCTTGGCGCGCCGCCGGGCGGTCGCGTTCGCGGGGGGCTCGGGGTGGCCGGCGCCCACCGTGGCGAACGCGGCGGTGGTGCCGGCGGGGTCGGGCTCGGGGTGGCCGGCGTACGGGGCGTGGCCGCCGTGCCCGCCGCTGCCGCCGTGACCGGAGCCCGGCCACACGGTCGTACCCGGCTCGACGTGGACGGGCGCGGCCGGGTCGTACGCCGGGGGTGGCGGCCACTCGGGGTTCACGGGGGAGGAGGGGTGCGACTGCTGCTCCGGGTACGCGGACCCGTGGTGGTCGCCCTGGGGGTACTCGCCGCTACGGCGGAAGCTCTCGGTCATGAAAAAAGACTGTCCCCCGATCATGAGAGCTCCCTGAGTGGCCCCTGAGAAGCCCGACAGAACCTCGTATGCCCTATATAAAGGCGCTTTCCGTGAGCCTCCCGTGAGACCTCTGTGGGCACGGTCAGGGCTGCCTGTGACCCCTCGCCGTGTGCCTCCGCGGGGTTTGTGCCGCGCTTCGCCGCGTATGCGGCCGTGCACCGTGTGTGGTCCCGCCGCTCCCCGGCGAACGGCGGGTTGCGTTCGGGTGATGTCCCGGAACGCCGGGGGCGAACACTCTTCCGACCGCTGTGAAGACCGTGTGCCCAGAGATCGGTGAGGCCTACGATTCCGGGGCCGGAGGGGGGCTCCGCGGTTACGCCCGATGTCGATGCAAGCGATTGCCGTCGACGGTCGGGCCGGTGCGTCGTACGCCCTTCTCGGGCCTCTGACGAGAAGACACACGCACCCACACCAGGAGTCCTGAGTGATACCTGCCCTGCGCGACCGCTGGAGACGCCCCGCCACGGCGTTGCCGACGGCCGCTCTCGCGCTGGCGCTGACCTGCGCCGGCGCCCTCGCGGCACAGCCCGCCTCCGCGGCCGGTGACCCGGCCGGACTGCCCGACGCGAGCGTCGCCCAGTCCACCGCGGCGCCCGCGCCGACCGCCTCCGACAAGGAGCTGCGCCACCGCGTCGTCGAGGCCGCCAAGACCCAGGCGCCCCCCGGAACGGCGCCCAAGAAGACGCCGTTCATCATCGGCGGCAGCGAGACGACGATCTCCTCCGCACCGTGGATGGTCCAGCTCTCCTACTACGACAGCACGGCGGGGACCGGCTACTTCTGCGGCGGCACCCTCGTCGCCCCGAACAAGGTCCTCACCGCCGCCCACTGTGTCGCCGGTCTGGACTGGGCGGACAACGGCGCGGTCGTCGCCGGTGCCACCGGTCTGCTGGACGACACCAACGGCACCGTCGCGGGCGTCTACCGCCAGTGGAACCACCCGCACTTCGACGGCTCGACCCTCCAGAACGACGTCGCCGTCCTCACCCTGGACCGCCCGCTGGAGAACCAGTGGGCGAAGCTGGCGGCCGCCGGCGACAGCGCCTCGTACAGGGCCGGCAACTCCGCCACCGTCTACGGCTGGGGTCTGACCTCGGGCGCAGCGGACGCCGACCTGTCGGCGAACCTGCGCAAGGTCACCCTGCCGCTGGTGTCGGACTCGACCTGCAACACCGCGATGAAAGCGGTCCTCGGCGAGGACGACTTCATCGAGGGCTCCATGTTCTGCGCGGGCACCCCGGCGACCGGCACCGACGAGGGCACCAAGAGCCCGTGCAACGGTGACTCCGGCGGCCCGGTGATGTTCGGCGGAAAGATCATCGGCATCGTCTCGTGGGGTGTCTCCGGCTGCACCGCCGAGGGCGCCTACCCGGTGTTCACCAAGGTGTCCTCGTACACCTGGGCGGCCCAGCCCCGCATCGACGACGCGGACCTGACGTTCGACGGCCGCGCCGACCTGCTGGAGCGCACGCCCTCCGGCGGTCTGTTCGAGCAGGACAGCAAGGGCACCTCCCTCGCCCCCCGCGCCTACCAGGGCAACGGCTGGCAGAACGCGAGCTGGGTCCTCCAGGCCGATCTGGACCGGGACTTCTACCAGGACCTGATCATGCGGGACAAGGGCGACGGCAAGCTCTACCGCAGCTACATGAACCACAGCTCGGGCGATTTCGAGTGGATGCAGATCAGTTCGGTGTGGGGCGGCTACAAGTCGTACGCCGTCCCCGGCGACCTGACCGGTGACTCCCGCCCCGACCTGGTCGCGGTGGACGCCGACGGTTCGGTCTACCTCTACCCGGGCAAGGGCACCGGCCAGTTCTACGGCCGCGTCAAGATCGTCGACAGGGCGTGGAAGAACGTCAAGATCTTCGGTCACGGCGACCTGTCCGGCGACGGCCGCGCCGACCTGCTGGTCCGCAACAGCTCGGGCGTCCTGTACCTCTACCGGGGCACGCAGGTCGAGAAGACCCCGTTCTCGGCGCGCATCCAGGCCCGTACGGGCTGGAACTTCACCTCGTACGTGGCCAACGGCGACGTGACCGGTGACGGCATCGCGGACGTCCTCGCCCGCGACTCGGGCGGCACGCTGTGGCTCTACCCGGGCACCAACAAGGCCTCCAGCAGCCTCTTCGGCACCCGCAAGAGCCTCGGCACCGGCTTCAACCAGTACAACCTGCTGTTCTAGGTCCCGCCGGACCTGTCACGGCACACGGAGATCCCCGCGTCCCCTCAGGGGCGCGGGGATCTCCGCTGTCGTCCGTGTGTGGTGTCCGTCCGTGGGGTCCGCACCTGCGGTGCGCGGGGGCGGCGGGCCGCCCCCGGAGGGGCCTACTCGCAGCCGCAGGACTGGCGTACCACCAGGCGCGAGGGGAACAGCTTCAACCGCTCGCGGCGGGAGCCGGGCACCCGCAGCCCGTCGTCCAGTACGAGGTCCACGGCCGCGCGGGCCATCGCCGGCCGGTCCGATGCGATCGTTGTCAGAGGAGGATCGGTCAGGGCCGCCTCCTTGACGTCGTCGAACCCGGCGACCGCGAGCTGCCCCGGCACGTCGATGCGCAGCTCGCGCGCGGCGCGCAGGACACCGATCGCCTGGTCGTCCGTGGAGCAGAAGATGGCCGGCGGCCGGTGCGGTCCGGCGAGCAGTTCGAGGCCGACCTTGTAGGCGTCGTACCGGTTGTACGGAGCCTCGAAGAGGCGTCCCTCGGTCGGCTTGCC
The DNA here is from genome assembly GCF_042888945.1 of Streptomyces sp. NPDC002698. Classification (NCBI taxonomy): domain Bacteria; kingdom Bacillati; phylum Actinomycetota; class Actinomycetes; order Kitasatosporales; family Streptomycetaceae; genus Streptomyces; species Streptomyces sp. NPDC002698. Next base: position 373,486 of record NZ_JBIAQM010000005.1, on the reverse strand, counting down.
GGCCTCCTGCATGGCACGTCGCCAGCCCTCGACGTGGTCGGAGACGGGGTCGCCGACGGCGGGGGTCTCGGCCGTACCGCCGAGACAGGCCACGTACTCGTACCCGTGCTCCAGGAGGTGCCGGGTGGCGAGCTGGGCGCCCCCTATGTCGTCGGTGACGACGGCGACGTCGTCGATCGCCTCGGGGCGCTCGTGCAGGAGCACCACGCGGGCGTCCCACGCGTCGATCTCGGCGGCCGCGTGGTCGTTCAGCGCGTGGCTGACGAGGATCAGTCCGGAGACCCGCATGCCGAGGAAGGCGCGCAGATAGTGCACCTCGCGCTCGGCGATGTAGTCGGAGTTGCCGACCAGGACCATCTTCCCGCGCTCGGCGGCGGCCTGTTCGACGGCGTGCGCCATCTCCCCGAAGAAGGGCTGGCGCGCGTCCGGCACGATCAGTCCTATGAGCTCGGTCTTCCGCGAGGCCATGGCCTGGGCGACCCGGTCGGGCCGGTACCCCAGCTCCTTGATCGCGGCGAGAACACGCTCGCGCGTGGCCGGGGCGACCGGCCGGGGTCCGTTGTTGATGACATAGCTGACGACGGCGGTGGACGTACCCGCCAGTCGCGCCACATCATCCCTAGTCACCTTGGCCACGCGCGGAGTCTACGCGGATGGACCTACCTCTGGGCAGGGCGTACGGCGGCTTCCTGGGGCTCCACCGCTGCCCGCGCCGGGGCGGCGTCGTCCGTGTGCGCCGTCTCGTCCGCATCCTCCGGCTTTGGCTGGGCCGCTTTGGCCTTCGCCCCGTCCGCGGCGCGCTCCACCTTCTCCGGGGTAACGAATCGGTAACCGACGTTCCGGACGGTTCCGATCAGCGACTCGTGCTCGGGTCCGAGCTTCGCGCGCAGCCGCCGCACGTGGACGTCGACCGTCCGCGTACCGCCGAAGTAGTCGTAGCCCCAGACCTCCTGGAGGAGCTGGGCGCGGGTGAAGACGCGGCCCGGGTGCTGCGCGAGGTACTTCAGGAGCTCGAACTCCTTGAAGGTCAGGTCGAGGACCCGGCCCTTGAGCTTGGCGCTGTAGGTCGCCTCGTCCACGGAGAGGTCGCCGTTGCGGATCTCCATCGGGGAGTCGTCGTTGACGATCTGCTGGCGGCCCATCGCGAGCCGCAGGCGCGCCTCGACCTCGGCGGGGCCCGCCGTGTCGAGGAGGACGTCGTCGATGCCCCAGTCGGCCGTGACGGCCGCGAGGCCGCCCTCGGTCACGACGAGGACGAGCGGACAGCCGGGTCCCGTGGAACGCAGCAACTGGCACAGGCTGCGGACCTGGGGAAGGTCACGTCGTCCGTCGATCAGGATGACGTCGGCACCGGGGGTGTCGACGAGGGCCGGGCCTTCGGCCGGCGCCACGCGCACGTTGTGCAGCAGCAGGCCGAGAGCGGGAAGCACCTCCGTCGACGGCTGAAGGGCGTTGGTCAGGAGCAGGAGAGAGCTCATCGAGCCTCACCCACTCGGGTCGTCCTGCCTTCGTGCACGGTTCGCTCGCCCATAACGTCTGGTTCCTCCTCGGTCCCTGCGAGGACGTTTGCGGCACTGCCCTGTACATGCGGCTCCCGCGTCTCCGGGATCCGCCGCGCCTTCGCGGCCCGTACACCTGCGGTTTCCCGCTTCGTATACAACGCTTCCGAAAGCACAAAAGGACCCGGGGGCTACTCTGCCCGAGTCCTCATGCCCAGCAGAATAGCCCACATGAGCTCAGGTCCGGCAGGTCAAGTGACGCGATCTTTCAAGAGTCCACGCCTTGAGACGACGCCGCGCGTCCCTTCGCGGACGTTTCTGCGCACGGTCGACGGCGTGACGATCGATGCGGCGTACGACCCCGGAGCGGAGTCTTCCGGTGACCTTGCGTTCATCGTCGCACACGGATTCACGGGCGGTCTGGACCGTCCGCACGTCCGCCGCGCGGCCGGCGTCCTCGCCCGCGAGGGGGCGGTGGTCACCTTCTCCTTCCGTGGTCACGGCGGATCGGGCGGCCGTTCCACGGTCGGTGACCGTGAGGTCCACGATCTGGCGGCGGCGGTCGCCTGGGCGCGTGAACTCGGGCACACCCGGATCGTGACGGTCGGCTTCTCGATGGGCGGCTCGGTGGTGCTGCGGCACGCGGCGCTCTACGGCGGGAAATCCGCGGGTGGTGAGCCGGGGCCCGGCCTGGAGCACGAGGGGCGCACGGAGGCGCGTACGGACGCGGTGGTTTCGGTGAGCGCGCCGGCCCGCTGGTACTACCGGGGTACGGCCCCCATGCGGCGGGTGCACTGGCTGGTGACCCGTCCGGCGGGCCGGATCGTGGGCCGGGTCGGTCTGCGGACCCGTATCCACCACCAGGACTGGAACCCGGTGCCGGCGTCCCCGGTCGAGTGCGTCCCGCACATCGCGCCGACCCCGCTCCTCCTCGTCCACGGCGACCGGGACGGCTACTTCCCGGTCGACCACCCGCGCATGCTGGCCGACGCCTCCGGCGGGCACGCCGAACTGTGGCTGGAGCACGGCATGGGGCACGCGGAGAACGCCGCCGCCGACGGCCTGCTCGGCCGTATCGCGGGCTGGGGCGCCGCCCATGCGGGAATTTGACGACAGGAACTAGCCTGGCGGGGTCCACGCGCACAGGTGCGCGGACTCCATACACACGAGCACACCAGATCGCTGATTGAGGAACGAGATGGCAAAGGGCACGGTGCGTTACTGGGCCGCCGCCAAGGCCGCGGCAGGCGTCGGCGACGAGCCGTACGACGCCGGCACGCTCGCCGAGGCGCTCGACGCGGCCCGCGAACGGCACCCCGGCGAATTCGTCCACGTCCTGCGGCGATGCTCGTTCCTGATCGACGGTGATCCCGTGGGGACCCGCGGGCATGAGACGGTACGGCTGGCCGAGGGCGGCACGGTCGAGGTGCTCCCGCCGTTCGCAGGAGGGTGAACGAGACGATGAGCAACCAGCCGTACGAGGGTCGCCGCGAGGGATACGACCCGTATCAGCAACCGCAGGGACACCCGTCCCAGGAGCCCCAGCAGCACGCCGACTGGCCGCAGCACACCCAGCAGTGGGAGGGGCGGACCTGGGAGACGCAGGCGCAGGCACCGGTCCAGGAGGCCGACGCCTCGTACCTGCCCCCGCAGGGCTACCAGACCTACGGCGAGTCCCAGGGGTACGGCGGCGCCGCGGGGGCGACCCTGCCGCCCGAGGCCCCGGCGCAGCCGTGGAACCCGGGCCACGCTCCGGCCGCCGACGGCCCGGCGGACCCGTCCCGCCCCGGCGGGACGCTCCGTGACGGCGGGACCCCGCCCGAGAGCGTGAGCGAGGCCGGCGTCGCCTACGGGCCCGCGACGGTCACCGGGCAGAGCCGGATCACCGACGCGCAGCGCGCCCGCGCCGAGGGACGGTCGCCGGTCATCGAGCCGGGCATCCAGCCGGCCGCGCTGACGGCGCTGCTCGCGCTGCTGCTCTCGGGGACGGCGGCGATCGGGGAGTACGCGCTCGTCGTGCCGCTCGTCCTGCTCCAGGCCGTCACCGCGGCCGGCTGGTTCCGGCTGAACGGGATGTGGCCCGCCCGGCAGGGCATCGCGCTGGCGTTCCTGGGCGCGGTGACCGCCGACGTGGCGCTGCTCGTGGCCGGCCGGGAGAACGCGCCCGCCGCGATCCTCGGCACCCTCGGCGTGTGGGTCCTGCTGACCCTCGTGCTCCAGCTCCGCAGCCACGCCGACCCGGACACCCGGATGTACGGCCTGATGGCGACCGTCGTCTCCGCGGCGCTGTCGATCATCGCGGCCGGTCATCTGGCGGCCGAGCCGGACGCCGTCACGGTGGGCGCGGCCGCGGTCGCCGCGGCGATCCTGGCCCGGGCGCTGCCGCTGCCCACGGCGGTCTCCGTGGGCGTCGCGCTGCTGGCCGCGGCCGGTGCCGGCATCGGGGTCGGGGGGATGACGGACCTGGGCGCGCAGGGCGCCTTCCTGGGCGCTTGCGCGGGCGTCTGCGCGCTGATCGGGCACCGGGTGGCGAGCTACGACTACCCGTCCCGCTTCGTCCACTTCACCGCGGGTGTGGCGCTGCCGCTGGCCGCCACCGCTCCGGCGGTCTACCTGCTCGGCCGCGCGCTGGGCTGATCGCCCGGTCGTGCGGCCGGTTGCGGTCGTGCGGCCGCTCGAATTCGTCACAGGTGATCGACAACCACTTCGAAGGGCCCCCGATTCGGGGGCCCTTCGGGGTTAGGCTCGCGTTCGGTGGCCACTCGGCCGTCCAGACGGGGCCGTCCCATGTGGGGGAACAACGAGCATGCGCGCACTGCGAATATCCCTGATTCTGTTAGTCGTTCTCGGCGGACTGTTCGTGCTCGCCGACCGGGTGGCCGTCGGGTTCGCGGAGGACGAGGCGGCGGACCGGATCAAGAGCACGGAAGGCCTCACCGCCACCCCCGACGTGTCCATCGAGGGCTTCCCCTTCCTGACCCAGGTCGTCGGCGGCGAACTCGACGACGTGAAGATCGGCATCAAGGACTACGAGGCGTCGACGGGCGGCACGGGCTCCTCCGCGGGCACGATCCGCATCGACGACCTCGACGCCGAGATGCACGGTGTCGCCTTCAGCGGCGACTACAGCTCGGCCACCGCGAACAGCGCCACGGGCACCGCGTCGATCTCGTACGCCGAGCTTCTCAAGGCCGCCAAGCCCGAGCCCCTGGACATCGGGTTCGGCATCAAGACCCAGGTCACGGGCCTCTCCGACGGCGGCAACGGCAAGGTCAAGGTCGCCGTCGAGGTGACCGTCCCCGGCTCCAAGGCGTCCAGGACACTCTCGGTGCTCAGCTCCGTGTCCGTCTCCGGCGACACGGTGAAGGTGCACGCCGATTCCCTGCCCAAGCTGGGCGTCCAGCTCGCCGAGGGCCGGATCCGCTCGATCACCGACTTCCAGCAGAAGATCGAGCAGCTGCCGGGCGGTATCAAGCTCGACAAGGTCGAGGCGGCTCCGGACGGCGTCGAGATCTCGGTGAAGGGTTCGGACGTCAGGCTGGTCGGGTAGAAGCTCGACCGGACCGGAGCGTTCGAAGGCAGCGGTTCTAAGACAGCGGTTCTAAGACAGCGGTTCGAAGGTTCCGGCCGACCGGTCCGGGGCGGCGTGACGGTCCGAGCGGCCCGGGCAGACGTGAGCGTTCCGCAGGCCCGGGCCGGCGTGAGCGTGCCGCCGGTCGGACGGGTGAGTGTGCCGCCGGTCAGGGCCGGGCCGGACCGGCGGGAAGCCCTCCGACGGGGGCGTTGTCCGAAAGGCGAGACGGCCCCGTCCGTACCGCAGATGGGCTGCCGGGACGGAGACCGGCACGGGCCCCGGAATCCGTGCGGGACGGACTCCGGCGGCCTTTCCGTTTCACAGTGCGGACGATCGCGTCTCAGCATCCGACACACCGGTGACATGCCCGCCTGTCCGTCCCTACGATCGGACCCATGAAGCGACAGGCGGACCTCACGAAGCGGCGGGCAGTAGACCTGTGCCGCGTCGCCGCCATGCTCTGTCGCACCTTCTGAGCGGAAGCGTTTCCGTCTTCCGCGAGCCGGGCCCCTGGACCTCTCTTGTCCGGGCCACGATTGCGCCGCGCAGCCCTCACCGGCATGCAGCACCGCGCAGCCTCTCCATCGCACCACCCCGCCGCAACTGCCCCGGAGGAGAACGAGCATGAGCCGCAGCGACGTCCTGGTAGACGCCGATTGGGTCCAGGACCACCTGGACGACCCGAACGTGGCGGTCGTCGAGGTCGACGAGGACACCTCGGCGTACGAGAAGAACCACATCAAGAACGCCATCCGGATCGACTGGACCAAGGACCTCCAGGACCCGGTCCGCCGTGACTTCATCGACCAGGAGGGCTTCGAGAAGCTCCTCTCGTCGAAGGGCATCGGCAACGACACGCTGGTCGTCCTCTACGGCGGCAACAACAACTGGTTCGCGTCCTACGCCTACTGGTACTTCAAGCTCTACGGCCACGAGAACGTGAAGCTGCTCGACGGCGGCCGCAAGAAGTGGGAGCTCGACTCCCGCGACCTGGTCGACGGCTCGCAGGTTCCCGACCGCGCCGCCACCGCGTACAAGGCCAAGGCCCAGAACACCGCCATCCGCGCCTTCCGTGACGACGTCGTCGCCGCGATCGGCTCGCAGAACCTGGTCGACGTCCGGTCGCCCGACGAGTTCAGCGGCAAGCTGCTCGCCCCGGCGCACCTGCCGCAGGAGCAGTCGCAGCGTCCGGGCCACGTCCCGAGCGCCCGCAACATCCCGTGGTCGAAGAACGCCAACGACGACGGCACCTTCAAGTCGGACGACGAGCTCAAGGAGCTCTACGCCGCCGAGCAGGTCGACCTCGCCAAGGACACGATCGCCTACTGCCGCATCGGTGAGCGTTCCGCGCTCACCTGGTTCGTGCTGCACGAGCTCCTCGGTGTGCAGAACGTCAAGAACTACGACGGCTCCTGGACCGAGTACGGCTCCCTCGTCGGCGTGCCGATCGAGCTCGGCGCCAACAAGTAACCCCCAAGGCCTGAAGGACGGAATCGAAATATGTGTGGAGCGAAGGCCGGCGGCCCCGACGCCTCGACGATCAAGCCCGGTGAGACCACGATCCAGGGTCAGGTGACCCGCGACGGCGAGCCGGTGACGGGTTACGTCCGTCTGCTGGACTCGACCGGCGAGTTCACGGCGGAGGTCCCCACCTCCGCGACGGGCCAGTTCCGCTTCTACGCGGCCGAGGGCACCTGGACCGTCCGCGCGCTGGTCCCCGGTGGCACCGCCGACCGCACGGTCGTCGCCCAGACGGGCGGCCTCGCCGAGGTCGCGATCGCCGTCTGAACGGAGGACCGCCGTCGATGACGGCAGTCGACCGAACGGCCGAAGGGCCGCGCCCCCGGGGGTTGGACGCTTACCGGATCGGGGTGCGGCCCTTCGGCTTGCCCGCGCGACACCCACGCCGCCCGCTCGCCCGTGCCCCGGCCCGTGCTCCGGCCCGTGCCCGCCCTCCGGGGCCCGTCGGCACTGCGCCGGACGGGTTGCCCGGGCCTACGCTGGTGGTATGTACGCGCGCAGGCGTCATCTGTATTTCGCCATGATGGGGACGTGCGTCGTGCTGTTCGTCCTCGCCTGGGCAGTCGTACGGCTGTGGTCGGTCCCCGCGGCCGTCGCCATGTGCGTGGTGGCCATGCTGATTCCGCCGGTGGCCGCGATGGTGGCCAACCGGCGGGGGCCCGAGGACCGATGGTGGGACGACCCGTCCGGGGACCCGAAGTCCGACGAGTGGTGGGACGAGCTGGACGGCAAGAAACGGCGGCAGCAGTAGGAGCGGAAGGCGTCTATGTCGCGTACGAGGTTGTCCACCGTGGTGCTCGACGCGCCCGATGCCCATGAACTCGCCGGCTTCTACCGGAGGCTGCTCGGGTACGAGGTGCGGGCCGAGGAACCCGACTGGGTGCTCATCGGCCCGCCGTTCGGAGAGGTCGCGCTCGCCTTCGAGACCGAACCGCTCTACACACCGCCGGTGTGGCCCGCCGGTCCCGGCGACCAGCGGATGATGCTCCACCTCGACATCGAGGTCGACGACCTGGCCGAGGAGACCGTCCGTGCCGTGGAGCAGGGCGCCCGGCTCGCGGAGCATCAGCCCCAGGAGGACGTACGGGTGCTGTTCGACCCGGCGGGTCACCCCTTCTGCCTCTGGGTGGACACCCGCGGTCGGCGCGGACGGGGTCAGTAGCGGCGCGCGGACCGACGGCGACGAGCGCCGCCCCCGTCGGCGGAACGCCGGTCAGTAGACCAGCGCCTGCGTCCCGTCCGCCATCGCCTCCTGCACGAACACCTGCGCACCGGCGATCCGTACGCCCTCCAGGACGTCCTTCTCCGTGATGCCGCGCCGGGCCGCGCACTGGGTGCACAGGGTGATGCGCCCGGCCGCCAGGATCGAGTCGATCAGATCGGGCAGCGGTGCCGCGTGCGGCAGCTCGAACTCGGCGGCGCGGCCCGGCAGCGCGAACCAGGAGGACTCGCCGGTCAGCCAGAGGGAGACCTCCACACCGCTGGCCACGGCCACCGCGGCGACGGTGAACGCCTGTGAGCACCGCTCCGGGGCGTCGGCCCCCGCCGTCACCTTGATCACGAGCTTGTTCGCCATGGTCGCCATGGTAGTCCGAGGTAATCCGAATCGTGATCAACATCCGTGCAACCTCATGTATCAGCCATGGGTCTCTTGTGCGCGCGGATACGGAATCCGCACTTCATGTTCTGTGGGGGGACGTCTTGGTAGTACCTGAAGGACCCGAAACACCGGAAAGACCGAGCGCGCCCGACGACGTGCCGGTCGCCGATCCCGGCACGGCGCCGGACGCTCCGTCAGGGCCCGGGCCCCGTCGGCGCGGTCGTACGACGCTGCTCATCGCCACGGCCGCCGTGCTCGGCCTCGTCGCCGGTACCTGCGCCGGATATCTGGTCCAGGCCGACCGCGAGCCCACGAAACTGCCCTCGCTGTCGCAGCCGGTGGTGGCCCGGGCCAAGGGTCCCGGTCCCGAACCGCTGTCCGCCGCCCAGGACCACCGGGTGAAGACGGACGGCGACCTGCGCGAGCTCCTGATCGCCCGGCCCAAGGGCGCGAAGGCGGGCGGCTGGGCGGGCAACGACGGCTGGATGAGCCTGACGGAGTACGCGCACTCCTACAAGAAGCCGGCCGGCGCCTTCACCCAGCTCATCGGCGACCAGTTCCGCCGCGCGGCCGTCGTCACCTGGAGGCAGGGCGGCACCTACTCCGTGGAGATCCGCCTGGTGCAGTACCACCAGGAGGAGGACCTCAAGGCCTCCGAGGCCGCCGAGAGCGGGTACTACTGGGCGGAGAAGGAGTCCGGCACCAAGAGCTGGTCCGTCCCCGGCACCGAGGACGGCATGGCGTACGTCCACACCCGGCCCGACACGAAGCCGGGCTACCTCCCGATCTACTCGGCGGAGGCACACGCCTGGCGCGGAGACGTCGCCATGGAGGTCTGGATCTACGACAGCAAGCCGATTCCCAAGGACAAGATCATGGATCTGGCCAAGCGGCAGGTGGGGCGACTGTGAGCGAGAACCCAGCCGAGAACCCCGCCGAGAACATCGCCGCGGGCATCGGCGAGAAGCCCACCGAGAACATCGCTGAGAAGCCCACGGAGAATCCGGCCGGGAATCCGGCCGGGAACGTCGCCGACAACCTCGCCGAGAAGCCGGCCGAGAACCCCCTCGCCGGGCTTCCCGGGGAGCCGGTCGGCGAGTCCGCCGCGCCCGGGCGGCGGTTGTGCCTCGGCCGTATCGCCGCCGTCTCCGGTGCCGTCCTGCTGGTCGCGGCGGTGCTCAGTGGTGTCGGCTACACCGTCGTGACCGTGGACGGGGCGGACCGTGATCCCGGGAAGCCCACCTGGCGTTTCCCGAAGGCCGCGAAGGACAAGGACGAGAACGCCGGGGCGGCCACCGGGCTCGCCGGCATGCTCCTGCCCTACGGCGATGCCTACACGCGCGGCCCCGACCTCTCCGAGTTCGGGACGGACGCGGAGCTGAGCGGCGGTCAGGCCACCGCGCTGCGCAAGGAGTCGCTCCGTGACCTGCCGCGCACCCAGCGGCGGCAGCTGGAGAAGGAGATCGACAAGGAGCGCATCAAGGGCGTGGTGATGCGCAGTTACCTGAGCACGGACGCCTTCGGCGCCGACTACGAGAAGTCCTTCACCGCGAGCGTCACGCTGTCCCGGATGGAGAACCAGCGGACCGTGCGGGACATCTCGACGAAGCAGATCCGGCTGCTCGACGCGCTCGGCATCTTCCGCAAGGGCCCGAAGGTCGAGGGCCACAAGAACGCCGGCTGCTTCCTGCCGCCCAAGGACAGTTCCGAGAAGCTCGACATGATGGTCTGCTCCGCGTACACGGGAGACGTACTGGTGAGCGTGACCGTCTCCGGCGTCAAGCCGCTGGACGGCCCCGCCGTCGCCCGCTTCCTGTCCGCCCAGCTCGACAGGATCACGGACCCGGGGGAAGCCGTATGACCGAGAACCTTGCTACGCCTGTCGCTTCGGAGGAATCTTCCGAGGTGCCCGCCGAAGCAGCACCGGAAGCAGCTCCGCAAGCGCCTCCGCAAGCGCCTCTGCCGGTGTCGTCGGAAGCGCCGTCGCCCGCGCCGTCGGAAGCGGCAGCCGCCGTGTCCCCGGCCGAACCGCGCCAGGCCGAACCGCTCCAGGCCGAACCGGCGGGGCAGACAGAGCAGGCGGATCAGGCAGGACCCCCGGTGAAGAAGGACCGTCGGGTGCTCAGGGCCGTGCTGCGCTGGACCGCGGCCGCCGTCGTGTTCGCGACGGTCGGCACAGGCGCCGCGTACGGCATCACGGAGCTGCCGCGCACCGACGTCCCGGGCCTCGCGACCGCCTCCGACGGGCGCTGGGACTACCCCGAGATCCAGCTGCCCCCGCTGCCGTCGGGCAGCCAGGCCCCCTTCGCCGAGGCGAACAAGGCGGGCGTCCACCACGCCGACCTGCGCAAGCTGCTGCTGCCCGCTCCCGAGGGCGCGAAGGCCGACAAGGACCTGCGCGGAGCGGACGGCTGGCTGCCGAAGGCGGACTTCCTCGCCGCGTACGCCTCGAAGGACGACCGCGATCACATCGGCCAGCTGCTGACCGACTACGCCCTGCGGCACATCGCCGCTCGCGGCTGGACCACCCCGGACGGCACGCACACCCGGATCTACCTGCTCCGGTTCGACACCGCCACGGTCGTCGACGAACTCCACCAGGACGAGTTCACGAGCTGGGACTTCCCGAGGTTCGAGCTGCGGGGCGCGGCCTCCATGCACAGCGACGAGGTTTTCGCGGACGTCGCCCAGTTCGGCGGCATCGCCCGCTACGCGTACACGGAGACCAAGCCGTACGGCGCCGAGCAGGTCAGGCAGGCGTACCTGGCGGCCGGGGACACCCTCGGCCTGGTGGTGCAGTCCCGCAAGGGCTCCGCGCGGGCGATCCCCTTCCAGCAGACGGTGGTTCTCCAGAGTCAACTGCTCGGCTGAGTGTGAAGGACCCGACAGGGCCCACCTGGAAGAGAGTGCCGGGCCCCGGCCGCGTAAGCTGGGGCCCGGCCTTTGTGTACCTCCCCAGTCCCGGCCGCGCCCGGGCGGGGACCCGTTCCGCTCACCGAGGAGCACCCCGTGGAGATCTTCTTCGAAACCCTGCTGGTCCTGGTCTGCGTCGGCGTGCTCGCCTTCGCGGCACTGACCGTGAAGAAGCTGTACCAGGGCCAGCGCTGACCCCCATCAAGGAACTGTTCAGCTCATGATCGAGATCCCGTCGGACCTCCACAAGGACCTGGTCCCCCTTGTCTTCCTGCTCGGCGACTGGGCCGGAGTCGGTGTCCACGACTTCCCCGGCTCCGAGAAGTGCAACTTCGGGCAGGAGGTCAGCTTCACGCACGACGGGCGGGACTTCCTGGAGTACCGCTCGCACAGCTGGGTGCTCGACGAGAACGGCGAGAAGGTCCGGCCGCTGGAGACGGAGACCGGCTTCTGGCGCGTCGACGCCGAGCGCAAGGTCGAGGTCGTGATGACCCGCGACGACGGCGTCGTCGAGATCTGGTACGGCGAGCTGGCCGACAAGAAGCCGCAGATCGACCTGGTCACCGACGCCGTGGCCCGCACCGCCGCCTCCGGTCCCTACAGCGGCGGCAAGCGCCTGTACGGCTATGTGAACAGCGACCTCATGTGGGTCGGCGAGAAGCAGACCCCCGAGGTCGAGCTGCGTCCCTACATGTCCGGGCACCTGAAGAAGGTCGTCACGCCGGAGGACGTCGAGCGCTGGGCCAAGGCCCTGCCCGACGACATGCCGGACGACGGGATCGCCTTCTTCAAGTAGGAGGCCGCGGCGCGGTCCCGAGCCGCCGTACCGTTCCCCAGGGCGGTGCCCACCGGAATGGTCCTAGACTTCCAGTGTGGTGAGCACCGACTGGAAGAGCGACCTCAGGCAGCGCGGCTACCGGCTGACGCCCCAGCGCCAGCTTGTCCTCGAGGCAGTGGACACCCTGGAGCACGCGACCCCCGACGACATCCTCGGCGAAGTGAGGAAGACGGCGTCGGGGGTCAACATTTCCACGGTCTACCGGACCCTGGAGCTCCTGGAGGAGCTCGGGCTCGTCAGCCATGCCCATCTGGGGCACGGCGCGCCGACCTACCACCTGGCTGACCGGCACCATCACATCCACCTCGTCTGCCGCGACTGCTCGAACGTCATCGAGGCCGATGTCTCCGTCGCCGCCGAGTTCACCGCGAAGCTCCGGGAATCCTTCGGCTTCGAGACCGAGATGAAGCACTTCGCCATTTTCGGCCGCTGCGCGGACTGCCAGGCCCAGCAGGCCCAGCAGAACTGACAGGCCCAGCAGAACTGACAGGCCCGGCAGAGCTGACAGAGCCGGCAGAGCTGACAGAGCCGGCAGAGCTGACAGAGCCGGCAGAAATAAAATCGGTGACCGCGCGGTCGTAGTGTGTATGTCCATGAAGAGTTCCCTCCTGTCCCTGCCCGGCGCCGTTCCCGCCGAGGGCGTGGACGAAGGCGTCGCCGCCCACTACGGCGACCTGTTCCGTGAGCAGCGCGCGCTCGCCGACGGCGTCGGCTTCGTGGACCTCTCCCACCGCGGTGTCGTCACCGTCACCGGGGACGACCGGCTGGCCTGGCTGCACCTGCTGCTCACCCAGCACGTCACCGACCTCCCGGCCGGCCAGGCCACCGAGGCGCTGATCCTCTCCGCGAACGGCCACATCGAGCACGCGCTGTACCTCGTCGACGACGGCACGACGGTGTGGATGCACACGGAACCCGGCGCCCAGGAGGCACTGGTCGCCTACCTGGAGTCGATGATCTTCTTCTACCGGGTCGAAGTCGCCGACCGCACGGCCGACTTCGCGGTCGTCGAGCTTCCGGCCGGTTCGATCGCCGAGGCCCCCGAGGGCGTCGTCGTCCGCGAGACGCCGTACGGCCGTGATCTCTTCCTGCCGCGCGCGGACCTGGACTCCTGGGCGGAGAAGGCCGGACCGCCCGCCGGGCTCCTCGCCCACGAGGCCCTGCGCGTCGAGCAGCACCGGCCCCGCCTCGGCTTCGAGACCGACCACCGCACCATCCCGCACGAACTGGGCTGGATCGGTACCGCGGTGCACCTCCAGAAGGGCTGCTACCGCGGACAGGAGACGGTCGCCCGCGTCCAGAACCTGGGCAAGCCCCCGCGCCGCCTGGTCTTCCTGCACCTCGACGGCAGCGAGGTCGTCCTGCCCCCGCACGGCACCGAGCTGCGCGTCGCCGACGAGGCCCCCGACGGCCGCACGATCGGCTTCATCACCACATCCGTACGCCACCACGAACTCGGCCCGATCGCGCTGGCCCTCGTGAAGCGCAACGTGCCCGTGGACGCCCCGCTCATGGCGGACTCGACGGCGGCGGCCCAGGAGGTCGTCGTCGAGCCGTAGGGCTCACATCTCCAGGAGGACGGTGAACGGGCCGTCGTTCGTCAGGGAGACCCGCATCCGGGCGCCGAAACGGCCCGTGGCCACCGTGGCGCCCAGAGCGCGGAGCTGGGCGACGACCTCCTCGACGAGGGGCTCGGCCACATCGCCGGGGGCGGCCGCGTTCCAGGTGGGGCGGCGCCCCTTGCGGGCGTCGCCGTACAGCGTGAACTGGCTGATGACGAGCAGCGGCGCGTCGATGTCGGAGCAGGACCGCTCGTCGGCCAGCATCCGGACGGACCAGAGTTTGCGGGCCAGTTGGGCCGCCTTCTCCTTGGTGTCCTCGTGGGTGACCCCGACGAGGACGCACAGGCCCTCACCGCTGATCTCGCCGACCGTCTCGCCGTCCACGACGACGCTCGCGCCGTCCACTCTCTGCACCACCGCACGCATGCGGACCATGATGCCGTGTCACGGTCCCGTCGCGCGGTGCGGGCCCTTCGCGTGATTTTCCGGGGTAACCAACCCGCCATCTGGGGCCGATCGGGTCACTCGGGCACATAGCGGCCATCTGGGGTGGCACCATGCGGGGTGTTGCGGTCCGGCCGTTGGGCGGACCGCGCCGGTCGAGGGGACGGTAGAGGTACATGAGCACATCGAGGACCGGGCAGACCGGAGCCGTGTCATTGACCCGTACGAACGCACGGGCGGAAGCGATGACGGCCCGGACGCCGGTGCAGCGCACCGACAGCGGCCCGCTGGCGGCGGATCCGGCCCCGACCGGCATCACCGTGCTCCGGCTGCCCGAACTGCGGACGCTGCGCCGGGACGCCCAGCGGGACGAGGCCGACCTCAGCTATGTCCGGCGGCTGCTCCAGGGACGCATCGACATCCTGCGCGCGGAGCTCGCGCGCCGCGGGGAGCACCGGATGCCCGCCCCGGCCTCCGGACACCTCTCGCCGGTGGGCCGGGGGAAGCCCTCCGTCGTCGAGCGGCTCTCGGAGATCCTCACGGACGCGCCGGCCCGGTACCGCTCCTCGGCCCGCCATGTGACCGTGGGCACGCCGCACGGCGAGGAGTACCGGGCGCTGGCCGCCGACATGCTCGCCGAGGTGGAGCTGTCGGACCTGGAGGCCCGTACGGACGAAGAGCTGGGCGCGGGGCTCGGCCGACTCGTCCGTTACGAGCAGCAGGTCTCCCGGCGGCGCCAGCAGCTCCAGCGCACGGCCGACGATTGCAGCGCCGAGATCGCCCGCAGGTACCGTGAAGGGGAAGCACAAGTAGACGACCTGCTCATGTGACGTGGCGGCCCCGGTGATCCCGGGGCCGAGGGGCGCGCCGGAATCCAGGAGGCGCGCTTCCGCTCCACGCGGGCGGGGGCGCGGTCCGGGACACGACCCGGCTCCCGCCTTCCGAGCGGGTCCCTGTTCCGGAAGGCCACCGCCGATGTCCGCAGCTCCCCGCACGCCCGAAGACCCGCCCATATCCGACGGCACACCGGGTGTACCGGGTGAGGCCGGTGCACCGGGCGCCTCCGGTACCCCCGGCACGGCTCGTACGCCCGGCACGGCTCCCGTGTCCGAGAGGACTCCCCGGTCCGGTACGTCCGACGTGCTCCCGGTGCTCGCCGAGGTCGTGCGCTCCGGCTTCGTCGAGGGGCACCACCGCGGCAGCCTGGTGGTGCTGGCCGCTGACGGGGCGGTCGAGCTGGCGCTCGGCGACGTGGCGGCACCCGTCTTCCCGCGCTCGTCGAACAAGCCCATGCAGGCGGCCGGCGTCCTGCGCGCGGGCCTCGACCTGGCCGGGGAACGCCTGGCCCTGGCCGCCGCGAGCCACTCCGGCGAGATCTTCCACCGTGACCTGGTCCAGAAGATGCTCGTCGAGCACGGGCTGGACGCCGGGCAGCTCCAGTGCCCGCCGGACCTGCCGCTGGACCCCGTCGAGGCCGAGACCTACCTCGCCTCCGGTGCCGTGCGCGACCGGGTCACCATGAACTGCTCCGGCAAGCACGCGGCGATGCTCGCGGTGTGCGCGCAGCGCGGCTGGTCCACCGAGTCCTACCTCGATCCCGGGCACCCCCTCCAGCAGCTCATCCACTCCGTGGTCGAGGAGGCCGCCGGGGAGCCCGTAGCGGCGGTCGGCACGGACGGCTGCGGGGCGCCCCTGATGGCGATCACCCTCACGGGTCTCGCCCGCGCCTTCCGCTCCTTCGTCCTCGCGGCCCCCGGTTCCGCCGAACGCCGGGTGGCCGACGCCATGCGCGCCCACCCCGAGTACGTCGCCGGCACCCGGCGCCCCGACACCTGGCTGATGCGCGAGGTCCCGGGCGCCCTGTCCAAGATGGGCGCCGAAGCCGTCCAGGCGGTCGCGCTGCCCGACGGCCGCGCCCTCGCCTTCAAGATCGACGACGGCGGGGGCCGGGCACTGGGCCCCGTCCTGGCCCGCGCTCTGGGACTGCTGGGCGTGGAGGGGCCGGTGGTGACGAGGATCGGCAGCGCGCCCCTGCTGGGTGGCGGCCGCGAGGTGGGGGAGATCCGGGCGGCTTTCTGACCCGGGGGCGGGTGTGCCGGACCTCGGATCCGCAGGGCTTTCCGGCCCGGAACCGGGGAGTGTCCGGCAGGGGATCCGTGTGGCCTTCCCGGTCCGGGATCGGGATGCGTCCGGTCCGGGATCCGTGCGGCGCTCCGCCCTGACCGGGATCAGGGCGGGGAGGGGAGGAACGGCCGGGAGGGGCCGTGTGAAAATCCGCGCGACACCCCGGCCGGGGTCCGCCTAGCGTGGCTCCATGACCCCGCATGATGCCAGCGACGCCATCGATGCCACAGACACCGCGGACACGATCGGCGTACGGCCGATCACCGCTTCTGATCTCCCCGACTGGCTGCGCGCCGTGAAGACGGGGTTCCTGCAGGAGCCGGTCATCTCGGACGAGGACGTCGAGAACCGTAGATCGGCGTTCATCCTGGGGAGGACACAGGGCGCGTTCGACGGCTCCCGCTGTGTGGCGACGTTCAGGTCGTTCCCGCAGGAGCTCACCGCGGTCGGTGGCGCCGCCGTCCCCGCGGACGCGATCTCCGGGGTGACCGTCTCGCCCACGCACCGCCGCCGGGGACTGCTCACCCGCATGATGAAGGCCGACCTGGCGGCGGCGAGGGAGCGGGGCGACGTCGTCGCGACACTCATCGCCGCCGAGTACCCGATCTACGGCCGCTACGGCTTCGGCCCCGCGACCACCACCACCGAGTGGACCGTCGACGTACCGCGCACCGGACTCGACCCCCGCTGGGCGGGTCCGGCGGACGGCGGCCGTGTCGACCTCCTGGACGCCGAGGACGTCCGCAAGGCGGGACCCGAACTGCACGAGCGGTTCCGGCGCGACCGGCCGGGCGCGATCAGCCGCGACGCCCGCTGGTGGCAGATGAACACCGGCCTGCTGAGGTTCGGCGGCTTCCCCTGGAAGGAGCCGTTCTACGCCGCGTACCGCTCGGCGTCGGGCGAGATCGAGGGCCTCGTCTCCTACACCTCGGACGACGAGTGGGGCGACTCCAACCAGCCCCACAACACGGCGGAGGTGAACTGGCTGCTCGCGGTGACGCCGGCGGCCGAGCGCGCCCTGTGGGGCTACCTCTGCTCGATCGACTGGATCACCCGGGTCAAGTCCGGCCGGCGCGCCCCCGACGACCTGCTGCCGCTGTTCCTGCCGGACCCGCGTGCCGCCCGTGTCACCAGCCAGTCGGACTGGCTCTGGGTGCGGATCCTGGATGTCGTACGGGCTCTGGAGGCGCGGACGTACGGGACCGCCGGGACGCTCGTGCTCGACGTGACGGACGAGAGCGGGCCGGACGGAGGCCGCTATCGGCTCCGGGCCGCGTCGGACGGTACGGCGGCCTGCGCGCCGACCACCGAGGAGGCGGACCTGTCGCTCTCCATCGCCGATCTGGCGACGCTGTGGCTCGGGGACGAGTCCGCGGTGCGGCTGGCGGCGCTGGGCCGGGTCCGGGAACGGCAAGAGGGCGCCGCCCGTCTGGCCGACGCCCTGCTGCGGACGTCCAGGCGACCGTGGTGCCCGGACATCTTCTGAACTGCGGCTGCCTGTAGGGACGTTCTCCTTTCCATGCGGGTGTCGACTGCCGGTACTGCAGATCCGTAGCGATTCAGTTGTGGTGGTGCGGGGTGACGCGGTGGTGCGGACCGACCATGCTCCCGGCTCCCCTCCGGAGGGGAGTGTGGTCGGCCGGACCGGCGGACGTGGCGTCCGCTCAGCCGGACTGGGCGAGCAGCATCACGAGGATCACGGCCCCGATGCCGCTGATGGTGGCGTTCCGGGCCTTGAGCCCGACGGACAGCGCGACGAACGCGATGATGCCCATCGGTCCGTACTCCCACTGGATGAGTTGCTCGAATCCGATGGCCAGGGCGGCGACGGCGAGGGCGATGAGCGGCATGACGGTCCCTCCTTCGGGACGGGGAGGCGGACCCCCGCTGAGGACCGTCCGCCCCGACCGCCCGGCATCCAGGCGGAACTTCGGCGGCCAACCCTCCGGAAGTTTGACCATGTTGAACAAGTTGGCGACCAACTCACTCTTGGTTATCTCCGTGTTGGGACGACTCATAACCACCTGTCCGGCAACTGCCAAAAGATGGCGGGAAGTTGTAGTGTTCTGGTTGTGGAGCCGAAGCATGCCGTCGTCAACGGACGGAACAGGTCACCACGGCCGCCGAGGTCACACCGAGAGGTGGCCGACGAGCTGCGCAGCCGGATCAGGTCCGGTCAGCTGCGGGCCGGCCAGCGCATGCCGACCCAGGCCAGACTGGCCGACGAGTTCGGCGTCGAACGCGGCGCGGTGCGCCAGGCGCTGCGCATCCTTCAGTCGGAGCACCTGCTCGTCAACGTGTCCAAGGGGAGCCCGGCGACGGTCGCGGACCATCCCGAGCGGGCTCTGACCGGGCCGCAGGACAAGCCGCAGTCCACCGTGGTGGCGCTCGCCCCGCGGATCACGGCGGCCTTCGAGGTCCCGCACGTGGAGATCGACGCGCTGTGTCTGACCGCCGTGTCGCTCACCCTCGCCATGGGCGAGCCGTTGCGCGAGATTCACGCGGGACGCATAAAACCGGCCAAGGTCGACGTCCGGGTGCTGCTTCCCAGCCGGGACATCGACCTCGCGTTCCCCGCGCCGGTCGACGACATGACGGACGACCGTCCGCGGCGCCGCTGGCTGGCCCAGCGCAACGCCCAGGTGCAGGTGCTGCGGCACAACCTGATGGCGCTGCGCGCCACGCACGCCATCGACGTGCGGGTCTCCTTCCGCGCGCTGCCCTTCACCCCGCCCGTGAAGCTGTACCTGCTCAACGAGTCCGAAGCGCTCTTCGCGTACTACACGCTCGCCCGGCGGGGCGAGGAGATCGACCACGAATACCTGGAGATGTACGACGCCGAAGGCACGCAGTCGATGCTGTTCCCCTTCGGGCAGGGGGTGGGACTGCGGGACACCACGTTCGTGGAACAGTCCCACCTCTGGTTCAACGCGCTGTGGGAGACGATCAGTTCGGAATTACTGATCACGAACTGACGGCCGGTCCCGCCATCAGCAGGGCCAGGACGACGGCCCCGATGGTGCTGCACGTGGGGTTCTTCGCCTTGATCCCGATGGTGAGCAGCAGCAGTCCGACGATGCCCGTCGGGCCGTACCGCCATTGGACGAGTTGCTCGAAGCCGACGACGAAGACGGCGGAGAGGAGGGCGATGGCGGGCATGGTGGTTCCTCCTGCTTCTCTTCGGTGACCTGCTCGGGGTGCTCTGTGCCACGGATGGGCGAGAGGGAGGCAAAGCTTCCGCCATCTTGGCCGAGTTGGCAGCCAACTCTGGTTAGGTTGTCCCCACTTGGTAAGTGTCGATAAACAACTTTCGAGTAACTCCCCAAAGATGGGAGAGAGTTGTACCGTTTGGTCGTGACTCAGGAGAACGTTGTGGCGAGTGACAGCAGCAGAAGGCTTTCGCCCCAGGAGATCGCCGACGTCCTGCGGGAGCGCATCCGCACCGGCGAGCTGAAGGCGGGCGACCGTCTGCCCACCCAGGCGGAACTGGCCGACGAGTTCGGCGTCGAGCGCGGCACCGTCCGGCTGGCCCTGCGCGAGCTCCAGGAAGGCGGCCTGCTGAGCAACGTCAGCAAGGGCAGTCCGCCGCGGATCGCGGAAGTCGCTCCCACCCGGAACGGACCCCAGCCGACCATGGTGGGCCTCGCCCCGCGTATCACCGAGGCGTTCTCCGTCCCCCATGTGCGGATCGACGCGGCCTGCCTCACCGCGGAGACGCTGATGGTGGCGCTCGCCGAGCCGGTCCGCCAGATCCACGACGGAAGGATCCGCCCGGAGCGCATCGACGTACGGATCCTGCTGCCCAGCCGGGAGATCAACCTGGCGTTCCCCGTCTCCGTCGACGACCGGGGCGACGAGGACCCGGTCCACAAGCGCTGGCTGGACCAGCGCAACGCCCAGGGCCACGTCCTGCGCCACAACCTCCAGTCCCTGCGCTCCTCCCACGGCATCGAGGTCCATGTGGCCTTCCGGGCCCTGCCCTTCACCCCGCCGGTGAAGCTGTACCTGCTCAACGGGTCGGAGGCGCTGATGGCGTACTACACGATCACCAGGCGGGAGGAGGAGATCTCGGACGACGAGAAACTGGACATGTACGACGCCCTCGGCACCGAGTCCCTGCTCTTCTCCTTCGAGAAGCGGGCCGGCGGCCGGGACACCGCGTTCGTGGACGAGTCCCAGAAGTGGTTCAACGCCCTCTGGGAAACCATCACCAAGGACCTCAGACTCTCGTAGTGACTTCTGATACGACGCAGACTGATGCGGTGGCGACACAGACGGAGAACCTGCGGGACACGATCACCGGCGCGCGCTTCGTGCTCTTCGACTTCGACGGGCCGGTATGCCGCCTGTACGCGGGGCACGCCGCCGAGAAGGTGGCCAGGGATCTGGTCGAGTGGCTCGAACAGCAGGGGATGCGCAGGCTGCTGAGCCCGGAGGAGCGTGAGCACGCCGATCCGCTGGCGGTCCTGCACGCGGTCAACCGGCGGCGTCCGCGCAGCGACCTGGTGGCCGAGCTGGAGGAACGATTCACCCAGCAGGAGCTCAAGGCGGTGGCCAAGGCCTGGCCCACCGAGTACGCCGACGCGGTGATACGGACCTGGCGGGCCGTCGGCGCCCGGCTGGCGATCGCCACCAACAACTCGCCCCGCACGGCCTCCCGTTATCTGGAGGGCCGCGGTCTGTCCGAATGCTTCGCGCCCCACGTCTACGGCCGCACCCGGAACCTCGACCACCTCAAGCCGGACCCGAACTGCCTCAACCGGGCCCTGAACGCCCTCGGCGCGGATCCGTCGAAGGCGCTCATGATCGGTGACGCCCCCTCGGATCTGCACGCCGCCCGGAGCGCCGGGGTTCCGTTCCTCGGCTACGCGCGTCACCCCGACAAGGAGAAACTGCTCCGGGACGCCGGAGCCGAGCATGTGGTGGCGTCGCTGGAAACGGTGCTGCAAACCCTGCGGGGTCAGCTGTGAAGGGCGCGGGCCGTGCCCCGACGGGGTGAACCGTGCGACACCCGCGCGGCGGCCCGCGCGAGCCGTAGCCGCTGCTCAGCGCCCGCGTCACGACAGCGGGAAGGCGGCCCTTCGCATAGCGGACCAGCGCGCTGAGGAGCAGGTCTTCTGGAATTATGCCCATTCACGAGTGGCGACGGAGTACCGTTCTCCCCTCTTTTCTCTTCGGTCGCGGTTGTGTTGAGAGAACGGTCAATGTCACCCGAATCGGCTTCCCTGGCTCGGCGGCGAGCCGTTGAGGTGAGTGGCGACGCGGGAGTGGTCGAGGGACCACTCCATGGCTACCACCACGAGACGTATGTCGTTCCGCTGCCGGTCCTGCCGGGAGAAGCCGAACCGGGCCGCTGGAAATGCCGGGAGCCGCGTCCCGGGCTGCTGTGGTTCGACCGGCGCTGTTTCGCGTCCGAGGAGGAACTGCTCCGCGCATTGCAGGGGCGCATCGAGGGCGTCCCCGACCTGATCCAGGCGGGCTCCGCCGGTCTTCAGCGGTTCGCCGGTCTCCAGCGGTTCATCGAGGGCGAGACGCTGGGGACCCTGTACGGATCCGGCGGCGGTATCCCGTCGTCCCTCCTCGGGCAAATCGTTTCCCTCTTCGGGCAGTTGGCCCGGGTAAGGCCCGATTCCCTGACCGTGGAACGGACGTGCACACCTGTTTACCGGGCTGCCGAGGGAGACAGTGACGGCTTTTTGGAGCGGTTGATCCTGTTCACGGAAGAGGAGGTGTACCAGCGGAATATGCCCGACTTCAAAGGCCTGTTCTACGACCTCGGACTGGACGGCGCCTCCTTCGGAAAACTCCGCGGGCATGTGTCGGGACTGACCCGCCGCCCTTTCCATCTGCTGCACGCCGATCTCCACCGCGAGAATTTCGTGGTCGACGGAGCGGGCCGGCTCTGGACGATCGACTGGGAACTGGCGATGTTCGGAGACCCGCTCTACGACCTGGCCACCCACCTCTACCTGATGCGCTACCCGCGGGACCAGGAAGACCGGATGATCGAGCAGTGGCGCAAGGTCGTCACCCCCCGCGGTTCGGACGGCTGGGAGGAGGACCTTCCCAAGCTCCTCGCCTTCAAGAGGGCCCAGTCCGTCTTCACCGACGTCATCCGGACGGCCCTGTCGCTGGAGGAGGAGGGGCGGACGGTCGACGCGAGTCTCCTCGCCCGGGCGGGCGGCAGGATCCAGCAGGTGCTGAGCGCCGCGACGGTGCCGCTGGGGATCGAGGTCCCGGCCCCGGAGAGCGTCACGGCCGCGTTGGGCCGTTGGTACGAAGAGCGGGCGAAGAGCGCGGGAGCCATGGCCGGGGCCGCGGTCCCCGGTGGTGCGTAGGCTCGTGACCATGAGTGACACCGGACTGCGCGAACGCAAGAAGCGGCGGATGTACCAGTCCGTCTCCGACACCGCCATCGGCCTCTTCCTGGAGAAGGGGTTCGACGCCGTGTCCGTCGCCGAGGTCGCGGCCGCCTCCGAGATCTCCAAGCCGACGCTCTTCCGGTACTTCGCGTCCAAGGAGGACCTGGTCCTGCACCGGTTCGCGGACCACGAGACCGAGGCCGCGCGGGTCGTCGAGGAGGGCCGGGCGGCCGGACGGCCCGCGATCGACTCCCTCCGCGAGCACTTCCTGGACGGTCTGCGCAGGGAGGACCCCGTCACCGGGCTCAACGAGCATCCCGGCGTCCTCGCCTTCCACCGGTTGCTCTACGGGACGCCGTCGCTGGTGGCGCGGATGTACGGGTACCTGGAGCGGTCCGAGGCCGCGCTCGCCGAAGCCCTCGCGGAGCCGCTGGGCACCGGGCTCGACGCACGGCTCGCCGCCGGACAGATCACGGCCGTGCGCCGCATCCTCGCCGAGGAGAACCTGCGGCGGATCGCGGAGGGGGAGCGGGTGGCCGCCGTACGGCCGGACGCGGTGGCGGCGGCCGAGCGTGCCTTCGCGCGGCTCGCGGCCGGGTTCCCCGGGCTCGCCTGACCCCGGGGTCCCGGGGTTCGTGCCCGGGGATCCCGGGGTTCGTGCCCGGGGATTCCGGGGTTCGTGCCCGGCGGGGGGCGGCCAGGGGTCCGTAGAGGCATCCGAGGTGCGACTGGGTAAAGAATGTTACTCGGTTAAGTTATTCCGGTACCCTGGATGGAATGACGCCACCCGACCCCGCCCGACGGCCTGCCCCGGACCTGCCGCTCGCCCGCTCCCTCTCCCGTGAACGCGCCTTTCACGACACCTGTCGCGCCGCCCTCGCCGCGATGGTCGACGGCGCCGAGGAGCAGGTCGTCACCGGCGAGGACGTCTCCGCGTCCGGGGCCGACGCCGAGGTGCTCGGGTATCAGCTGCGCAGCCAGGCCAAGGAGATGCGGGAACTGCCCCAGGGGCCCCTGTTCTTCGGCCGGCTGGACTTCCAGGACTCGGTGACGGCGGCCGGCGACCACGCCGGGCAGAGCTATCACATCGGGCGGCTGCGGATCAGGGAACACCCCGCCGCCCCGCCCCTCGTCGTCGACTGGCGGGCCCCCGTCTCGCGCGCCTTCTACCAGGCGGGTGCCCGCGATCCCCAGGGCGTCGCCGTCCGCCGGCGCTTCGGCTGGGCCCCCGGCAGCCGCGGCGACTCCGCCGACCTCACCGGTCTCGAGGACGAACCCGTCGGGACGGCGCGGCCCTCGCCGGGACCGGTCCCGCCCGAGCCGACCGGAGCCGGGGAGGGTTGGGCTGTGCCGAGCGGGACCGGTCAAGGCAGTTCGATCCTCGCCGAGGAGATCGAGCGCCCCCGCGTCGGCCCCATGCGGGACATCGCCGCCACCATCCAGCCCGAACAGGACGATCTCGTACGGGCCGACCTGCCGGCCTCGGTCTGCGTGCAGGGCGCCCCGGGCACCGGCAAGACCGCCGTCGGCCTGCACCGGGCCGCCTACCTCCTCTACACCCATCCGCAGCGCGTCCGCCGCGGCGGCCTGCTGATCCTCGGCCCCAACCGCACCTTCCTGTCGTACATCGCGGAGGTCCTTCCCGCGCTCGGGGAGACCGGCGTGCGCCAGTCGACGATCGGCGAGGAGATCGCCGGCCGTCCGGTGACGGGCGAGGACGGCGAACGAGCCGCGGCCGTCAAGCACGACGCCCGGATGGCACGGGTGCTGCGCCGGGCGTTGTACGGGAGCATCGGCGTCCCGGCCGAGGACCTCGCCGTGCCGGACGGCACGTACCGCTGGCGGGTCCCCGTCGCCGTACTGCGCCGCATCGTGGACGGCGTACGGGCCGAGGAACCGCCGTACGCCGTCGGGCGGGAGCGGGTGCGGACACGGGTCGTGCGGTATGTGCGGGAACGGGCCGAGCTGCGGGCCGGGCCGCAGACGAACGCCTGGGCGCAGCGGATCTCCAGGGCCCGGCCGGTCGGCGCGTACGTCGACGCGGTGTGGCCCCGGGTGCGTCCCGAGGAACTGCTCGCCCGGCTCCTCACCGACGCCGGGGCGCTGGAGCGGGTCGCCGAGGGGATCCTCGACGCCGAGGAGCGGAAGGCGGTCCTGTGGGCGCGGCCGCCGCGGTCGTGGAAGTCGGCGCGGTGGTCGGCCGCCGATCTGGTCCTGCTCGACGAGATCGCAGGGCTGATCGAACACCCCCAGGGATACGGCCACTTGGTGATCGACGAGGCGCAGGACCTGTCGCCGATGGAATGCCGGGCCATCGCGCGGCGGGCCTCCTTCGGGTCGCTGACCGTGCTCGGGGACCTCGCGCAGGGCACGACTCCCTGGGCGGCGCGGGAGTGGGGCGAACTCCTGGCCCATCTGGGTAAACCGGACGCCGCCGTCGTCCCCCTGACGGTCGGGTTCCGGGTGCCCGGGGTCATCGTCGAACTCGCCAACCGGGTGCTGGAACGCCTGGATGTGGGTGTCCCGCCGGCCCGGTCCCTGCGCGGGGACGGCGCGTTGAGGATCCGGCCGACCGCCGACCCGGCGGCCGAGACCGTCGCGGCCGTACGGGAGGCGCTCGCGCACGAGGGGTCCATCGGGGTCATCACCGCGGACGCCGACGTCACCGAGGTGCGGGAGGCGCTCGGCGCCGCGGGGATCCGCGCCGCCGGAGCGGATGAACCGGGCGCGCGGATCGCGGTGCTGCCCGCGAGTCTGGCCAAGGGGCTGGAGTACGACCACGTCGTGGCCGTGGAACCGGCGGCGATGGCGGAGGCCGAGACGCGGGGTCTGCACCGGCTCTACGTGGTGCTGACCCGGGCGGTGTCGCGCCTGGACGTGATCCACGCGCGCCCGCTGCCCTGGTGACGGGTGCCGCCGCGCCCACGGATCGAGCGGGACAGCCGCGGCCGGTGTCCCGCTCGAACGGTTCCGGGCGCGACGCCCTCGGGCGCGCGCCGGACGGATTACCGCCGGGCCGCGCGCCGACGGACGATCAGGACCGCGCCCGCACCGGCGGCGACGGCCGCGGCCGCGGCACCCGCGAGGGGCAGCGCCGGGCCGGAACCGGTGGCGGCGAGGTCACCGCCGGTGGTGGTGTTCGCTCCACCGCCCGTGCTCCCGGATCCGCCCGTGCTCCCGGATCCGCCCGTGGACCCGGATCCCCCCGTGGTCCCGCCTCCGCCGGTGGAACCCGAACCGCCCGCCGAGCCGCTGCCGCCGGTGGAACCCGAACCGCCCGCCGAGCCGCTGCCGCCCGTCGAACCGCCGCCCTCGACGTGGAGCAGGATGTCGGCCTTGTCGTTCGCCTTGTTCACGTCGTACGGGCGGGCGTCGGAACTGAGGGTCACCGAGCCCTTGGCTCCCGCCACCGCCTTGTCGATCCTCAGCTTGAAGGAGCGGATGCTCACGTCTCCCGGCTCCATCCAGTCCGGCTGGCCGCTGTCGCAGGAGTAGGTTCCGGCTGCCGACTTCTCGCAGAGGCCCGGCTTCTTGACCACGGTCGTGCCCGCGGGCACCTTGATCAGCAACCGGGTGGACAGCTTGGGGCCGGGCTGCTCCAGCACCCACGCGGGACCGGCGTTGGTGACCTTCACCGTGACGTCGACCGTGTCCCCGACCCGGCCCTTCAGCTCCGCGCCCGACACCTGGAAGTCGGCCGTGTTCACCGTGTTCACCCGCACCCGGGCCCTGGCGGAGCCCTCCGAGCCGCCGCCGGGCAGAACGGCGCCGGGCCGCTCCACCAGCTTCGACGCGGGAGCGGTTCCGCGCACGGGCCTGTGGGCGTATTCATCGCCGCCGGGGTATTCGTAGTCCCAGACGACGACGTCGAGTTGGTCGTACAGCGCCCTGTCGAGGGCCTTGATGGGCAGCTTGTCGGGGGCATAGACGACATCGGGCTCGACGGTCTGGTCGAACTCGCAGGTCAGCAGGGTTCTGGGCGCCAACTCGTCGTACTCGCCGATGTCCCACCGCACGCAGTTCGAGGGCACGTCGGCGAAGTCCAGCCCCTCGGTGACGTAGAACCACACGTAGACCTTGTCCAGCGCCTTGGTGCCCGTGGTGCCGAAGGTGACCGGCGCCTCGAAGGTGGTTCCCGGCTTCACTCCGTCGACCGACGCGGCGCTCAGCACCAGCCCGGTCCCGGGGCCGTCGGCCACGGCGGAGGGAGCGCTGCCCAACGTGATCAGCGCGCCGGCGCCGACGACGCCGACGGCCCTGCGAAGTGTGCGGAGGCTGTGCCCGGAGCGGAGCATTCGGTTACCTCTGGATTGAAGTGGCGGATATGCACGGTGAATTGCGGGTTGCAAGTACCGGACATCAGACACGCGCAGAGGTCGAACGGTTGTACTGGCGCCGTCATGATCGGCCGAGGGGCCACGCCCTTCGTGGCGTGACACACTTTTGCAAGCAGGTGCTTGCAAAAGTTAGCGACGATGGGGCAAGGTGGGGGCATGGCATCGCTCAACGTCGGCAATCTCGGTGAGTACCTGCGGGAGCAGCGGCGCAGCGCGCAGCTGTCGCTGCGGCAGCTCGCCGACGCCGCCGGGGTGTCCAATCCGTATCTGAGTCAGATCGAGCGCGGGCTGCGCAAGCCGAGCGCGGAGGTGCTCCAGCAGGTCGCCAAGGCCCTGCGGATCTCCGCCGAGACGCTGTACGTGCGGGCCGGCATCCTCGACGCCGAGCGGGACCGTGACGAGGTGGAGACGCGTGCCGTCATCCTCGCCGATCCCACGCTGAACGAGCGGCAGAAGCAGGTGCTGCTCCAGATCTACGAGTCCTTCCGCAAGGAGAACGGGTTCGAGATCGCACCGGCGGACGAGACCGGTCACGACGCCGAGGCGCCGGGCACCGGCGCGGGGCGCGGCACCGACGCGCCCGAGACTCAGGACATACCGGACGCCCAGCCTCCACAGGACACCGCCGTCCGCGGCCCCCGCACGGCCGACGGCAGCGATGCCGGTCCGCAGCAGACCGCGAGTTGACCGCATGCGGATCACACAACCCTCAGCTGAAAGCGATTACGGGAGGACCATCGTCATGGCCATCACCGACGACATCCGCAAGGCCGCCACGGACCCGACCCCGCTCTACTTCCTCGCCGGCACCGCCGACCTGGCCGTTCAGCAGGCGAAGAAGGTCCCCGGCATCGTGGAGCAGATCCGCGCCGAGGCCCCGGGCCGCATCGACACCGTGAAGAACATCGACCCCAACGCCGTCCAGGAGAAGGCCACCGCCCGCGCCAAGGAGGCGCAGGAGACCCTTCAGGCCAAGGTGACGGAGTTCCTCGGCACCCTCGACACCGACCTGAAGAAGCTCGGCGAGTCCGCCCAGGACTTCGCCCTGCGCGGTGTCGGCGTCGCCGCCGAGTACGCCGTCAAGGCGCGGGAGACGTACGAGAAGGTCGCCGAGCACGGCGAGCAGACCGTGCGGACCTGGCGCGGCGAGGCCGCCGAGGAGATCGAGGACTTCGCCATCGCCGTCGAGCCGAAGGCCGAGCCGGTCGAGGTCAAGGAGGAGGAGAAGCCGGCGGTCGCCGCCGCCGAGGACGCCCCCTCCAAGAAGAGCCCGGCGAAGAAGACCCCGGTGCGCAAGCCGGTCGCCAAGAAGACCGCTCCGCCCGCGAAGTAGGCGAGCGAAGCACCACGATTCCGCCGTGCGCGGACGGGCCGGGCACTCTCCGAGTTCCCGGCCCGTTCTCCGGGTACGGTGGCCGTAGAGACGACTCGAACCGGGCGGTGGACATTGTGCTGATGACGGCATTCGGCGGTCTGATGTGGCTGATCTTCACAGCCATGCTCGTGCTCGCCGTGGCGGCGCTGGTGCTGGCCGCGATCGCCCGCGAGGACGCCTACCGCGCCGCCGACAAGCAGAACAAGATGTTCTGGCTGATCATCCTCGGCGTCACCGTGGCGGTGAACCTGCTGGTGCCGATGCTCTTCCTCCAGCTCGCGGGCCTGGTCGCCACGATCGTCTTCTTCGTCGACGTCCGCCCCGCGCTGCGCCAGGTCTCCGGCGGAGGCGGCGGCCGCCGAGGCGGCAGCAGCAGTGACGGCCCGTACGGCCCGTACAACGGCGGCAGGTAGACCCTCGCCCGGCGGAGCAGGTAGACCCCCGCCCGGCGGGGCGCCGGGCATGGCCGGACCCCGGCCACGGAACACCCCGTGGCCACCCGGGCCACGGGAGTCCCGTGGCTAAGGAGTCCGGTCCAGCAGCAGTACCGCCACGTCGTCCGCCAGCTCTCCGCCGTTGAGTTCGCGCGCCTCGTTCACCGCGGCGCGCAGCAGGTCCTCGCCCTGGAGTCCCTGGGCGAGCTGACGGCGGACCATGTCCACCATGCCGTCCAGGCCCAGGCGTTCCTTGCCCACGCCGGTGTGGCCCTCGATCAGGCCGTCGGTGTAGAGCATCAGGCTCCACGCGGCACCCAGCTCCACCTGCATGCGCGGCCAGCGGGCGTTCGGCAGCAGACCGAGCGCGGGGCCGTTGTTGTCGTACGGCAGCAGCTGGGCCGGCCGGCCCGGACGGGCGATCAGCGGTGACGGGTGACCGGCCAGGCAGAGCCCGGCGCGGCGGCCGTCCGGCGCGATGTCCACGGTGCACAGCGTCGCGAAGATCTCGTCGTTCTCGCGCTCGTGCTCCAGGACCTGCTGGAGCGTGGACAGGAGTTCGTCGCCGCACAGGCCCGCGAACGTCAGCGCACGCCAGGCGATGCGCAACTCCACACCGAGCGCCGCCTCGTCGGGCCCGTGCCCGCAGACGTCGCCGATCATCGCGTGCACCGTGCCGTCGGCCGTGCGCACGGTGTCGTAGAAGTCGCCGCCGAGCAGCGCGCGGGAGCGGCCCGGGCGGTAGCGCGCGGCGAAGCGCAGCGGGGAGCCCTCCAGCAGCGGGGTCGGCAGCAGGCCGCGCTCCAGGCGGGCGTTCTCCTGGGCGCGGAGCCTGGACTCGGTGAGCCGTCGTTCGGCCTTGTCGGAACGTTTCCGCTCCACCGCGTACCGGATCGCGCGGCTCAGCAGCCGGCTGTCCAGCTCGTCGCGGAACAGGTAGTCCTGGGCGCCGACGCGCACCGCCTCCGTGCCGCGCTCCGCGTCGCCGGACGCGGTGAGCGCGAGGACGGCGTGGCCGGGCGCGAGCCGCAGGACGTGCTTGAGCGTCGCCAGCTCGTCGGCGCTCTCCGCCGCCTTGCCCGGTGCGGGCAGCGCGAGGTCGAGCAGGATGCAGTGGACGTCGTCGGTGAGCAGCCGCTCGGCCTCGGTGAGGTTGCGGGCGGTGCGGACCCGGACCGGCCTGCCGGCCGCGTCGAGCATCTCGGGCACGCCGAGCGAACCCGCCGGGTCGTCTTCGATGACCAGGAGGGTCAGATGGGTGGTGCCGGTGATCGGGGTCGTGGTGCGGGCTTCCGGTGCTGTCCCGGCGGGGCCGCCGGTGGTGTCGCCGGATGGGCCGCCGGGTGAGAACACGGCTTGAGCCTGACCACTCTCCACGGCCGGGATCGCTCTCTGCCGCGGTACGGGTACGGGCATCGTCTGGGTTCCTTCCCTCCCCCCGAGGGCGTGGTGGGGCGAAGGACCTCGACCCACCGACGGGGACCATAGCGCCCGCCGGTGCCGCAGCGGAATGGCGTACGGCGCGGTGCCGGGCAAAGGGCCGGCGTCATATGCCGCATCCCGTAACGCACTTGGACAGGACGCGGTTCCCCGGGAGATGACGAAGGTCACGTCCCTGGGTCCGATCGGCCGGGGCAACCGTGCGGTAGGTCACGTGCGGTGCGTCACGCGTGTGCCGTCACGCCTGACGGCACACCCCCGTTCACGGCGCTCCGTGCCTGATGGGGCGTCCTACGCGTCCGGCCGTACGACGCCCAGGATCTGCATCGAACCCGCGCCCGCGATCGTCACCGTGCGTCCGGGGCGCGGGGCGTGCACGAGCGCGCCGTCCCCTATGTACATCCCGACATGGCTGGCGTCGTCGAAGTAGATGATCAGGTCGCCGGGGCGCATGTCCTTGATGTCGATGTGCTTGAGCTGCTTCCACTGCTCCTGCGAGGTGCGGGGGATGGGGTGACCGGCGGCCGCCCAGGCCTGGGAGGTGAGTCCCGAGCAGTCGAACGTCTTCGGGCCCTCGGCGCCCCACTCGTACGGCTTGCCGATCTGGTCGGTCGCGTACTTCACGGCCTTCCTGCCCTGTTCGGAGGCGTCGCTCTTGATGTCCGAGAGGACGCCGGAGCTCAGCCAGACGGACTGCGCCTGGTAGGCGGCCTCCTCCTCCAGCTTCGCGAGCCGCTCCTTCTCCTTCTTCTCCAGCCGGGACTCCAGCTCCTCGGCGTCGGAGATCCGCTGCTTGATCTTCTTCTTGGCCTCGGCCAGGGTCTCGCGGTCGGCTTCCAGCTTCCGCCACTGCGTGGAGGCGTCCTTCGCGTACTGCCGCAGGTCCTCCTGGGTGCGGGCCATCTCGCCCATCAGCCCCTTGGTGGCGTGCTCGCCCTGCCGCACCCGCCCCGCGCCGTCCAGGAACTCCTGCGGGTCGTCGCTCAGCCACAGCCGCGCCTGGGGCGGCAGCCCGCCGCCCCGGTACTGTGCGCGGGCCGCGGCACCCGCGCGGTCCTTCAAGGCGTCCAGCTTCGCCTGGCCCTTGACGATCTGCTGGGCCAGCCCCACGATCTCGGCGGACTGCTTCTGGACCTTCTCCTCGGCCGCGTTGTAGGCGTCCGTGGCGACCGCGGCTTCGTGGTAGAGCTTGTCGAGCTTCTTGCGGACCTCTTCAAGGTCCTTGTTGCTCACGGGTGTCGGGGTCGCCGTGGGAGTCCTCGTCGGCGTCGGCTTCGGTTCCGGGCTCGCGTAGGCCGTCCCCGCCGACGCCAGCACCACACAGGCACACGCGCAGGCCAGGGCCATGGCCGCCGTGGTCAGGCTCCGCTTGCCGGATCCCATTTCTCCGCCCCCCATCTGATTTACCGTCAGTAACATACGGATGTCTGAGGGATCGTGCCATGTCGGCGCGCAATGCGACAGAGCCGGGCAAGAACTCCCTCCCCCTCGCGCGAGCGACAGGCAGGAACTCCCTTCCCCGCGGCTCGCGTCGGCATGACGATCTCATCCCCCCGCCTGTGTGACGTGCGACTCACCGAGATCGTTCCCGCCGGTTCGCGCACCGGTCGCGCACCGGTCGCCTCCCGGCCGCCGCGGCGGCCCGGCGGCCCGCGCTCCGTCAGGCGCGGGGCGCCAACGCCTCCCAGCGCACCGTCACTTCGCCCTGGCGCCAGCGGGCGATCCCGTCCGTGACCGGCCAGTCGGCCCTCAGGTCGCGGACCGTGCGTATCCAGCGCTGCCTCGCGCCGTACGCCGCGTACGGCGCGGCGGCGGCCCAGGCGCGGTCGAAGTCGCGCAGGAAGGAATGCACGGGCTCGCCCGGCACATTGCGGTGGATGAGGGCCTTCGGCAGCCGCTCGGCCAGGTCGGACGGACGGTCCAGGGAGCCGAGCCGGGTGGCGAAGGTGACCGTGCGCGGGCCTTCCGGGCCGAGGGCGACCCAGACGTGCCGACGGCCGATCTCGTCGCAGGTGCCCTCGACGAGCAGTCCGCCCCGGGAGCCGGGGCCCGCGGGCGCGAGCCGTGCGCGGAGCCGCCGCCAGACCTCGGCGACCTGCTCCTCGTCGTACTGGCGCAGCACGTTCGCCGCCCGGATCAGCTGCGGCCGGCCCGGCACCGGGACCTCGAAGCCGCCGTGCCGGAAGGCGAGGCCCTCGCGTTCGTACGGGCGGGCGGCGGCGACCCGCGCGGGGTCGATCTCGACGCCGAACACGTGGGTGCGGGGCGCGGCGGTGCGCAGCCGGGCCAGCAGCTCGACCGCGGTCCAGGGCGCGGCGCCATAGCCGAGGTCCACGGCCACCGGCTCCGGCGCCCGGCGGAGTTCGGCGCCGTGCACGGCCGCGATCCAGCGGTCCATGCGCCGCAGGCGGTTGGGGTTCGTCGTCCCGCGTGTCACCGTGCCCACGATGGGGGTCCCCCCGCTCGAGCGAAGCCGAGAGTGGGGGAGGGACGCTGCGCGGGGTGTCATGCGTACGAGAGTAGGCGGCCCGGCTCGGACCGGGTGACCCTGTGGACAACCGGCGGGAGCCCCCGCCCCGCCTGTGGAAAACCCCGGTGGATCCGGACCGGCAGGAAGGCAGACGCACCCCGCGATCGAACGGTTGAGCGATGCGGGGTAATGATTCGGCAAAGGGGAAATGGAGCGGACACCTCCGGCGTTCTCCCTCCTGGAGGGCGTGACACGTCCTCCGACCGGCATGCCCGCAGCAAGGAGGACCGCCACGTGAGCCAGTACGTCAGCAGGCTCGGGCGTCGCTCCCCGGCGGGGGCCTCGCGGCTCAGACTGCACCGCAGGCCCCGTCGCGTCGCCATGCTCTCCGTGCACACCTCGCCCCTGCACCAGCCCGGCACGGGCGACGCGGGCGGCATGAACGTGTACATCGTCGAACTCGCCCAGCGGCTCGCCGCGATCAACATCGAGGTCGAGATCTTCACGCGGGCCACGACCGGGGCACTCCCGCCGGCCGTCGAGCTGGCACCGGGCGTCCTCGTCCGGCACGTCGACGCGGGCCCCTACGAGGGACTCGCCAAGGAAGACCTCCCCGCCCAGCTGTGCGCGTTCACCCACGGGGTCATGCAGGCCTGGGCCGGTCACCGCCCCGGCTACTACGACCTCGTGCACTCCCACTACTGGCTCTCCGGCCACGTCGGCTGGCTGGCCGCCGAACGCTGGGGCGCGCCCCTGGTGCACGCGATGCACACCATGGCCAAGGTCAAGAACGCGGCGCTGGCCGAGGGCGACACCCCCGAGCCCGCCGCCCGTGTCATCGGCGAGACCCAGATCGTGCGCGCCGCCGACCGCCTCATCGCGAACACCGCGGAGGAGGCCGACGAGCTCGTACGCCACTACGGGGCGGACTCCGGCAGCGTCGCCGTCGTCCATCCCGGGGTCAACCTCGACCGCTTCCGGCCCGCCGACGGCCGGGCCGCCGCCCGCGCGCGGCTCGGCCTCCCGCAGGACGCCCTGATCCCCCTGTTCGCGGGCCGCATACAGCCCCTCAAGGCCCCCGACGTGCTGCTGCGCGCGGTCGCCGTCCTGCTCGACGAGCGGCCCGAGCTGCGTGCCCGGATCGTCGTCCCTGTGGTGGGCGGCCCGAGCGGGAGCGGACTCGCCAAGCCCGAAGGGCTCCAGAAGCTCGCCGCGCGGCTGGGTATCGCCGACGTCGTACGGTTCCGGCCGCCCGTCGGCCAGGATCAGCTCGCGGACTGGTTCCGGGCCGCGTCGGTGCTGGTCATGCCCTCGTACAGCGAGTCCTTCGGACTGGTGGCCATCGAGGCGCAGGCGGCCGGCACGCCGGTGCTCGCGGCCGAGGTCGGCGGCCTGCCGGTGGCCGTACGCCACCAGGAGACCGGCTTCCTCGTGCAGGGGCACCATCCCGCCGACTACGCGCGCGTGCTCGGCGAATTCGCCGACGACGAGACCCTCGTGGCCCGTATGGGGGCCGCCGCGGCACGCCACGCGGAGCGCTTCGGCTGGGACACCGCGGCGGCGGCGACGGCGGACGTGTACACGGCGGCGACACAGGACCACCGGCGCCGCCTGCGCGCGCACCACGCCTGAGACGGCGGCGGAGGCACCACGCCGGACGCCGCCCGCGGGCGCGCCATGCCCGACACCGGCTGCGGAGGCGCCATGCCCGGCAACCGTCCGCGGACGCGCCACGCCTGACAACCGTCCGCGGAGGCGCCATGCCTGACAACCGTCCGCGGAGGCGCCATGCCTGACAACCGTCCGCGGAGCCACCACCCTCCGGCAACCGCCTGCGGACGCACCGCGCCCGACGTCGGTTCCCCGCGTCCGACCAGGCGCGGCACCCCCCGACGAGGGTCAAGTACGCTCGCCCCATGGCTGACGCAGCGTCGATCATCGAGCGGGTCCTCACCGAGGCCGAGCTGGAGTGGGAGAGCCCCGACGCGGGCTCGTACGTCGTGAAACTGCCCGGCACCCGCAAGCTGTCGACGACGGTCTCGCTGATCGTCGGCAAGCACTCGCTGTCGCTGAACGCGTTCGTGATCCGCCACCCCGACGAGAACCACGAAGCGGTCCACCGCTGGCTCCTGGAGCGCAACCTCAAGCTCTACGGGGTCGCCTACGCGGTCGACTCCCTCGGGGACGTCTATCTGGTCGGCAAGCTGCCGCTGACCGCCGTCACCCCGGAGGAGGTGGACCGTCTCCTCGGGTCCGTCCTCGAAGCCGCCGACGGCTCCTTCAACACTCTCCTGGAACTCGGTTTCGCCTCCGCGATCCGCAAGGAGTACGCCTGGCGGGTGTCCCGCGGCGAGTCGACGCGCAACCTGGACGCGTTCACAAACCTGACTCGGCGCCCCGTCAACTGACGCTCGCCGTCCGGCGGTTCCCTGGTGACCGACCTCCGTTAAATAGCTATTGCGGGACCCTTTCCCCGCCCGGGGCCTCCGTGGCATGCTCGCCGCCGACGCACACCTGAACGTCGTTCACGTACATGAAAATCCGCAGGGAAACGCTCCGCAGGGAAACGCATGGAAGGGCGGACGGTCATGACCGACAGGCACGGGTACGGGTACGGGTACACGGGGATCACCAGGCGGGCCCTGCTCGGCAGCGCCACGGCGGTGGCGGCCACGGCCGTCACCGGCACGACGGCCGCCGCGGCGCCAGGGGCCACCGCGGCGGCCCCGCCACCCGCCCGGGGCACGGCCGCCGCACTGTCCGGCGGCGCGCAGGCCGCCTCCGCCCGGTCCGGCGAAGTGCCCCCGCTCTGGAGGGAGTTCGTCCGCTCCCCGTTCACCCACCCGCAGATCCCGTACGTCGGCAGGGCGGGCGCGCACCGCGGGGCCGCGCGCTTTCCCCGTCGGCGCGTCGTGACCGACATCCGCGACCACGGCGCCGTCGCCGACGGCACGACGGACTGCGCTCCCGCGATCAACCGTGCCATCGCCGCCGCCGGAAGGGCCGGCGGTGGCACGGTCACCATCCCTCCCGGGACGTTCCGCATCGACGACCTGATCCGCGTCGGCCACTCGAACGTGGTCCTCCGGGGCGCCGGCAGCGGCCGTACGACCCTGTACGCGACCCGGAACCTCACCGAACTGATCGGCGCCTACGGATCCCGGTACGGCGGCGACAAGTCGTCCTGGTCCTGGGCGGGCGGCCTCATCTGGCTGGCCCCCACGGCCCGTTGGGACTCCCTCGTCTCCGCCGTCAAGGCGAAGGCGTGGCCCTTCGAGGGCTGGACCGGCAACACACGCGACGCCTGGCGGACCCTCACGACCGTCGAGCCCGCGCGTCAGGGCTCCTGGACGGTGACCGTCGCGGACGCCTCCGCACTGCGCCCCGGAGCACTCGTCCTGCTCCGCCTCGCAGACGACGCCGACCACACGCTCCTGGAGCACATGTCGGGCGGCGGACCCGGGCCCGAGGCGTACTTCTGGGACGACAAGACCAAGCTGACCTCGTACGTCCCCTACGAGTGGCCCGTCCGCGTCGCCCATGTGCGCGGCCGCAGGGTGACCCTCGAACGCCCCCTCCCGCTCGACGTACGTCCGGAGTGGGACCCCCGGCTGACCACGCACGCCGAGGAGCTGACCGGCTCGGCGGTGGAGGGGCTGACCCTGGAGGCCGTGGAGACACCGCAGTCCCCGCACCTGCTCGACAAGGGCTACAACGGAGTCGTCCTGCAGTGCGCCTACGACTGCTGGGTGGACGACGTCACGGTCCGCCACGTCGACAACGGATTCGGTCTCGTCGCCGCCTCCGCCTGCACCCTGCGCCGTACGACCGTCGCCGGACGCGGCTCGCACCACCCGTACTTCTGCCGCGAGGGCTCGCACGACAACCTGATCGAGGACTTCACCGTCGAGGAGCGCACCGTTCCCGCGCCCGCCGGAACCCAGCTGCACGGCATCAACGTCGAGGGCCTGTCCTCGTACAACGTCTGGTCGCGCGGCGACATGCGGATGGGCACCTTCGACTCCCACCGCGGACTGCCCTTCGCGAACGTCCGTACCGACATCACCGTCGACAACGACGGCCGGCACGGCGGCGACGCCTCGGCGGGACCGCTCTTCGGGGCGCGCTTCACGCACTGGAACATCCGGGTCACCAACGGGCGCGCCGGTCTGATGAAGATCGACGGCCTCGCTCCCCGCAGCGCCACCGTCGGCGTCAACGAGGTCACCGAGTTCGACCAGACCGACGTACCCGACTTCACCGGGGACCTGCGCTCCCGGCTGGAGCTGTACGGGACGACGGACGTCGTACGGCCGCGCAATCTGTACGAGGCCCAGCGCGACCTGTAGTCCGGACGGAACCGCGGGTTCACGACCGCACGTACCGCCCCGGAGTCACCCCCACCAGCCGTCGGAAATGGCGGGTGAGATGGGACTGGTCGTAGAAGCCGGTCAGGGTGGCCACCTCGCCCGGTGGCCGTCCGTCGAGGAGCAGACCGCGGGCGCGGTCCACGCGGCGGGACATCAGGTACTGGTGCGGTGCGATGCCGAACGCGCCGCTGAACGCCCGGACCAGATGCGCGGGGTGGGCGTGCACCAGCCGCGCGGCCTCGTCGAGGGTGATGCCTTCCACGACCCGCTCGTCGAGGAGCTCGCGCAGGCGGAGGGCGAGCGGCCGGTCGGCGTGCGGGACCTCCACGGACCGGGGGCGCAGCAGCCCGCGCACCCGGTCCGCGATCAGCGTCAGTCTGCTGTCGGCCTCCAGCTCGTCGCCCGGGTGGGCGAGCGCCGTGTGCAACCGGGCGACCCGCCGCCGCAGTACGGGATCCGCGAGACCGGGGCCGTCCACCGCGGGTCCGATGAGGTCGTCGGCCAGGCGCGAGCCGTCGAGGTAGAGGACCCGCTTGCGGAAACCGTGCTCGGTGGCGGGAGCGCCGTTGTGCGGGATGTGCGGCGGGAGCAGGGTCACCGTGTCGCGCGGGGTGCCGTGCTCGTGCCGGTCGAGGTCGTAGCGGACGGCGCCGTCGTCGACGATCAGCAGGGTCCAGGCCTCGTGCACGTGCATCGGGTACGCGTACTCGGTGTAGTGCGCGTGGAAGACCTCGACGATGCCCGGGACGCTCGGGCGCCACGCGGACATCTCACGCTGAGGGGTCACGCTAAGAACGTACAAGACGACGGCGTACGCCGGTCGGCAGTGTTCTCGCATGAGCAGCGAGACCGACATGAACCCGTCCGGCACCGGTGATGTGAGCGGCCCGAGTGGCCCGAGCGGTCCGAGTCCTTCGGGTGGCGGGGCGGTGGGCGGAGCGGGCCTTTCGGACGCCGCACCCGTCCGCTTCGACACCAAGATCACCGTCGTCCTGCGGGACGACCTGGAGCCCTGGCAGCGGCTCAATGTGACCGCCTTCCTGGTCAGCGGCCTGGGGACGGCTGTCCCCGAGGTGGTCGGGGAGCCGTACGAGGACGCCGACGGGATCTCCTACCTGCCGATGTTCCGGCAGCCGGTGCTGGTCCTGGAGGCCTCGAAGGAGACGCTGACCGCCGCCCACGGGCGCGCGCTGTCCCGGGCGCTGCCGCGAGCGGTCTTCACCTCGGACCTCTTCGCCACGGGCAACGACCGGGACAACCGCGCGGCCGTAAGAGCCGTGCCGACCGGCTGGCTGGACCTGGTGGGACTCGCGGTGTACGGACCGCGGAACGCGGTGGACAAGGTGGTGAAGGGGGCGCGGATGCATCCGTGAGGTCCGGACGTTCCTCCGGAGGGCTCTCCGGAGGGCGCCTTTTGCACCCTCCGGGGCCCCGAGGCCGGGGTGTCCCTGGGCCGGGGTGTCCCCGGGCCGGTTTCCTCAGGCCGGGATGACTTCGGCTCCGGCCCCGGCTCCGGCGCCCTGGGACGGTTCCCGCACGGAGTCCGGCGCGAACTCTCGGAGGGGCTCCGGTACGGACTCCCGCACGGACTCCCGTACCGGTTCCCGTACCGACGGCTCCTCCGCCGGAAGCCGTCGCATGAGCAGCCCGTACCCGAGACCCGCCGCCGTGCCGACCACCGCACACAGTCCCCAGAGCCAGACCGCGCC
Source organism: Streptomyces sp. NPDC002698 (assembly GCF_042888945.1). Classification (NCBI taxonomy): domain Bacteria; kingdom Bacillati; phylum Actinomycetota; class Actinomycetes; order Kitasatosporales; family Streptomycetaceae; genus Streptomyces; species Streptomyces sp. NPDC002698. The sequence continues at coordinate 334,914 of NZ_JBIAQM010000005.1, read as the reverse complement.
GAAGCGGTCGATGACGACGCCGGACATCACCGGGGCGATCAGCGCGGCGAGGGCCCAGGAAAGCGTGTACATGCCCTGATAGCGGCCGCGCCCGTGGACGGGGGAGAGGCGGACGACGAGACCTGTCTGCGTCGGGGCGTTGACGATCTCGGCGAGGGTCCACACGCAGACGGTGAGCGTGAAGACCCCGACCGACCCGGCGAAGGCGGTGAGCCCGAACCCGTATCCGGCGAGCAGCGACGAGATGACGAGCAGCCACTTGGGGTCCCGGTGCTCGATGAAACGGCCGACCGGGATCTGGAGCGCGACGATCATGACGCCGTTGACGGCCATGGCCATGCCGTAGTCGGCCGGGGTGAAGCCGGCCCGGCCCATGGCGACCGGCAGTCCGACGGAGCCCTGCTGGAAGACGAGGGCGACGAGGAACGACAGCCCGACCACGCTCATGAACCGTCCGTCGCGCAGCACCGTCCCGAGCCCGACCGCGGGTTCCGTGTCCTTGGCGGCCTGCACCGGCTTGGACTCCGGGAGCTTCGCGAAGACGACGAGCGCGCAGACGAACGTCATGGCGGCCTCGATGAGGAAGCCCGCGAGGTAGCTGAACTCGGCGATGAAGCCGGCGCCCATCGAGGAGACGGCGAAACCGAGGTTGATGGCCCAGTAGTTGAGCGAGAAGGCGCGGACGCGGTCCTCGGGCCGGACGATGTCGGCCATCATCGCCTGCACGGCGGGCCGGGAGGCGTTGCTGGCCATGCCGACGAGGAAGGCGACGGCGGCGATGGCCAGGGGGTCGTGCATGAAGCCGAGCAGGGCGACCGAAGCGGCCGTCGACACCTGCGCGACGAGCAGCGTGGGGCGCCGCCCGAACCGGTCGGTCATGACACCCGCGACGAGCGAGGAGATGACACCGCCGAGGCCGTGCAGGGACGCGACCAGACCCGCGTACGAGGCGGAGTAGCCGCGGTCGAGGGTCAGGTACAGGGCCATGAAGGTGGCGACGAAGGCCCCGAGCCGGTTGATGAGCGTGCTGGTCCACAGCCACCAGAACTCGCGGGGGAGCCCTGAGACGGTCTCTCGGACGGCACGTCTCATGACGGCGGCTGGCATGGATCCCCCACGGATGTAAGCGGCTCGGGCGGTGAGCACAACTTACGAGCCGCCTGTCGTCGAGATCCACTCAATTAACAGATGCCGTCAACTGAAGGGCGTCGGAGCGGGCGGGGGACGGCCGGACGGGGGCTCCCGTGTCCGACAGATGGCTGGAGGAGCGAGCTGCCGCAGGGTTCGATTACGCTCGGAGCCATGGCCGACGCACCGTACAAGCTGATCCTCCTCCGCCACGGCGAGAGCGAATGGAACGCGAAGAATCTGTTCACCGGTTGGGTGGACGTCAACCTCAACGAGAAGGGCGAGAAGGAGGCAGTCCGCGGCGGTGAGCTGCTCAAGGACGCTGGCCTGCTGCCTGACGTCGTCCACACCTCGCTCCAGAAGCGCGCGATCCGCACCGCGCAGCTGGCCCTGGAGTCCGCGGACCGCCACTGGATCCCGGTCCACCGCAGCTGGCGCCTGAACGAGCGTCACTACGGCGCCCTTCAGGGCAAGGACAAGGCCCAGACGCTCGCCGAGTTCGGCGAGGAGCAGTTCATGCTCTGGCGCCGCTCGTACGACACCCCGCCGCCGGCGCTGGACCGCGACGCCGAGTACTCCCAGTTCGACGACGCGCGCTACGCGGCCCTGCCGCCCGAGCTGCGCCCGCAGACGGAGTGCCTCAAGGACGTCGTCGTCCGCATGCTCCCGTACTGGTTCGACGGCATCGTCCCGGACCTGCTGACCGGCCGTACGGTCCTGGTCGCGGCCCACGGCAACTCGCTGCGCGCCCTGGTCAAGCACCTCGACGGCATCTCCGACGCCGACATCGCGGGCCTGAACATCCCCACCGGCATCCCCCTCTCCTACGAGCTGGACGCCGACTTCAAGCCCCTCAACCCGGGCGGCACCTACCTCGACCCGGACGCCGCGGCGGCCGCGATCGAGGCGGTCAAGAACCAGGGCAAGAAGAAGTAACTCGCATCATCAATGACCCCTTGCCTGCGGTTTTCCCGCAGGCAAGGGGTCATTTGCTGTGGTCAGCCGTCGCGTTGCGCTGCCCTCGGACATCCGATCCAGGCCGACCGCCACTTCCCGAGGCCCGGCGCGTCATCGGATGCGCCGGGCCTCGGGGGCCTCAGCTGGTGAAGGTGAAGTACTTCCAGGAGCTGTGCGTGGTCGAGTTCACGGAGTCGTTCGAGGAGTTGTTGATGTAGGACGACCGCACGCGCATCGAGTAACCGGTCTGGTGTGTGCCGCCCAGTTGCACCACCGACTTGCCCGTGGAGTCGAGGTTGAAGTAGCCGTACCCCGCCGCCCGCCAGGCTCCGCCGGAGTAGATCTGGAACTCCAGCTTCTGCGCACGGCTGGGGTAAGCCGTCATCGTGGTCGTGAGAAGCGGATTGGTCGTCTTCCGGAAGTAGTACTTGGTGTACCCGTTGACCGTGGCCGTCTTGTAGTGGCGGCTCAGGCTCAGCGACACCTTGACCTTCGCGCCCACCCAGCTCGTGGCCGTCTTCGGGGCGGTCCGCGCGTCGCCGGAGAAGGACGCGCTCACCGTGGTGTCGCGCTTCAGAAGCAAGGTGACCGACAGGTTGCCCGCGCTGTTGACCGTGCCGGTCTTGACCAGGTACTTGCCCTTGCCGTCGCCCGCGGTGTCCGCGTAGAGCGAGAGCGTCCGGTTCTTGTACGTCGTGCCGAGGTGGGCGGTGAACGTCACGTTACTGGCGTAGGCGTAGACGTTGTTGTTCTTGTTCACGGTCAGGGTCGGCGAGGTCCGGGAGACCTCGACCGTGTCGGAGGCGGAGGCAGCCGTGTGATCGGCGTCGCCGGCGTAGGAGACCTCGTACGTGACCTTGCTGCCCGCGGGCGGGGTGTCGGCGAAGGAGAAGGTCCCGTCCGTCTTCACCGTCGCGGCCGGGAGCGCCTTGCCGTTCGGGGACTCCAGGTCCGTCCGGGTCACCGCGACGGTGGTCCCCGCGGGCAGCCCGAGCGTGTTCGTGACCTTGCCGGAGACGGTCAGCGCCTTGGCACGGTCGGCCGTCGACGGGGCGTTCACCGTGACGGTGGTGACGGCCTTGGCGGGGTCGGTGACAACGCGCAGCCGGTAATAGCCCTGGAGGTTGCGTGTGACCGCGAAGAGCCGGCTGCTGTCCGGCGCGAAAGCGAGGTCGCCGTGGTCGAGCAGGGTCTGTTGGGCAACTCCACCCACTTCGTCGGTGAAATTGGCGGTCCGCCTCGGAGCCGTGCCACCCGGCTTGTAGATGGACACCTGGGGGGAGAAGTAGGCGTAGGTGTCGGTGCCCATCGCGACGAGGCCGTCCGGCGCGACGTCCACCGACCGTTGTTCCCAGTGGGTGCTCGGATACCTGATGGTCTCCGCCAGGTCCGATGTCCGGAAGACCTGCTGGAAGTCGCGTACTGAGGTGGCCACCACGAGCTCTGTGCCGTCCGGGGTGAGCGCCAGATCCTCCGCGGTGCCGCCGATGGCTGCGTCCTGCCCGCCGAGGAACGCGGTCCGGCCGGCCGTGCCGGACGACACGTCATAGATGCCGAGGGTGAAGTAGTACTGGCGCGAGCCGGCCGCCAGGGTGTCGGGAGCGCCGGGTGCCGAGTCCAGCAGGGGAGCGTCCTTCCACGTCCCCTCGGCCTCCTGGGCGAGCGAGACCCGCGTCTGCCCGCCGGACAGGTCGAGAGAGCCGATGTTGCCGTGACCGACGCTGCCGTAGCCGAACCAGAGTTTGCCGCCCGCGAGCGCCAGGTGCTGCGGATCCGTGCCGTCGCCCGTCGCGTACCGCCCGGCCTCGGTGACCGTCGCCGTGTCGATGGCCACGATCTCATCGGTTCCCGGCACGGCGACGTAGAGCGTTGCCGAGTCGGCGGAAAGCTCCAGGCCGTCAGCCTGCGGCAGCGAGGTGACCGTCCCGATGACGGTGCCGTCGTAGTCGGTGGCGACGATCTTGCCTCCCGACGGGTCGCTGATGAAGACCCGCTGGTGAACGCCGTCCACGATGATGTCGCCGCTGGACCTGATGGGCAGCGCGGCGCTGCTGTCGGCGACGGCAGGACCCGCGACCGACCCGATCAGGACGACAGAACCGAGAGTGACCGCGAGCGCTGTCACGGCCGAAATGCTGCGCACACGCACAGTGATGCAACCCCCACTAGGAAGACAAGGCTGCTCACAAGACCCCCAGAGCCCCTTCAGGGTTGCACGGCACACCTGCGCAAGTTTCCGCAGGTCCCGCTGGTCCCGCTGGTTGCCGCCGAGGAGCCGGAACCTTCGCGGCACGCACTCGGATCGCTGCGATCGGAGTCGAGCGGGTCGTAGATCTCGGCCGGCCGTGGGTGTCCGAAACACTCGTCAGACATGCGGCCGACGATGCCCAGGGACGGCACTCAACGGCTGCTGAATCACAGCAGTGCCCAGCAGTGCGGCAGGAGAGTTCCCCAGGCCCCGACCGCTGTACGGCAGGGCTGTACAGCAACCACCACGACCGCAGCCGACCGGCAATGTCTCCGCACACCCACGTGATCTGCCGAGCGGACCTCGACGACCGTCCCGCCCATGGTTCGGGACGAAGCAGTCACCGCCCAAGGTCTGACCATCGCGCCACCCCTCAAGCCCCCCAGTTCTCGGCGTGCTCCCGTAGGTAGTCGGCGAGTTCGGGCGGATGGAGTTCAAGTGCTCTCACCGCTGACGCGTCCAACGCGACCCGCACCGGCGAGAAGTCGCCTGTGTCGGGATCATCGAGCTCGGGCCCGCTGCGGCGGCTGAGATCCATGTCCAGCACGTCAGCGGTGAGAGCGCAGGAACACCAGCTGACCGCCATCGAGCAGAACTGCACGTACGTTGTGACGGACCTTCATGCGCCGACGGTAGTGCGCCCACCCCGACGAGGAGGCCCGAACCGAACGGACGTGAACGGGGATGGGCCCGGAACACCACTGGCGCACCAGAACGAGCGGGGAAGAAGCAGGAATAGCGATCATGCCTCCCGCCTGCGCATACGGTGCGGGCGGGAGGCATTTTCATGTTGCCAAGGGGCGTGCGGCCGTAGGCAGTTCCTGACTGCTCTGCCCAAGACCGCAAGTTATGGGCGGCCTGGGACGGTGCCGGCCATCCAGCCCCCACCTGTGGTGACGCCGCCGCGGGGCTTGGGTGCGGAGAAGGGCGGCGTGTCCTGTCGGCACGCTGTCCCGGCCGGCGGGAGGGCGCCGTCGATGAGGTAGCGGCTCTCGTGCGCGTTGACGCAACTGCTGGGGTTGAACAGTGCCGTGTGCCCGTGCCCGCTGTTGGTGAGCAGGCGGGCGTCGGCCAGTTCTCGGGTCATGGCCTTCGCGGCCGAGTAGGGAGTGGAGGGGTCGTAGGTGGTGCCGACCACCAGGATGGGATGCGCTGTCGGCTTGTTCCACGGTCCGCGATAGGGGTCGGCGGCGACTCCCGGCCAGTCGGTACACACCTCGGTGGCCCAGGTCCAGTGGCGTCCGGTGTCGCCCGCACGGGCGGCACTGGCCTCCTCCAGGACGTGGTAGGCGGCGGGGTCACGCGGGTTGGGGCTGTCGCCGCAGAACACCGCACCGGCCTGTTCTTCGCCCAGGTACGGATTCGGATCCGGGACCGCCGGGGCGGGTGGGAGCGGGGACGGCTCGGGGGCGCGGCCCTGCCACAGGCTCTGCAGTTTGCCGGCGACGTTCGTCCATCCTGGGTGGACGACGTAGAAGCCGCTCACCATGTCACTGACCGTAAGGGCGTAGGTCCACGCGCCCACGGGATGCTCCCGGAGGCGCTTCATCAGTTGGTGGTACTTGTCCCGGGTCGCTTTCGGGCTACCGGCGGAGAAGGCGCAGCGGGCGGTGGTGGTGGACCCGCACAGGGTGAGGAACTGGTCCAGGGTTTCCGCCGCGGCGCGGTCCGCACCCAGGCGCAGCATCGCCGTGGACCGGGGGGCCTTGTCGGACCCATGGTTCGTCCAGGCCTGCGGATCCCAGTCGCTGTCGAGGACCATGGCGCGGACGTTGCCGGGGAAGAGGTTGGCGTAGGTGGCACCCAGGAACGTGCCGTAGGAGATCCCGTAGTAGGTGAGCTGTGGGTCACCCACCGCCTGCCGGAGACGGTCGAGGTCGCGAGCGGTGTCGGCGGTCGACACATGGCGCAGGAGCTCGGGGTCGCGCTGCTGACAGCGCCGGCCCAGGTCCTTGTACGCGGCGATGTAGGCCGTCCGCTCCCGTTCGCCCACCGGGAAGCCCGCCGGTTTGCTCGCGTTCCAGGCGGCGGCTTCCTCGGGGCTCGCGAAGCAGTTCACCGCGGTGCTGTTGCCGATCCCGCGGGGGTCCCAGCTGACGATGTCGAACCGCTCCCGTACCTTTCGCGGGAAGGACTCGTAGTTCTGCGGCATCTGCACTGTTCCGGGCCCGCCGGGGCCGCCGGGGTTGAAGAACAGGGTGCCGACGCGCCGTCCGGGACCGGTCGCCTTCCGTTTGACGACCGCCAGTTCGATGGTGCGGCCGCGCGGGGTGCGGTAGTCCAGTGGCACCTTCGCGGTCGCGCAGTCGAACGGGCTGCCCTGAACGCAGGGTCTCCAGTCCAGTTTCGGGGCGGGCACCGAAGGTGTCGGAGGACCGCCGGCGACGGCGGGGTTCGTCCCTATGAACACCGTCGAGCAGGCCACCACCGCGGCAACGACCGCGGCGCAACTCCGACGGCCTGCTATCGATCCGGATATGGGCATGTCTTGTCCTTTCACGACTGCGCGTGACGCGCCCATGCGCTGGACGTCGGCACGCATATGTGTCAAACAAGACCGTGGTCAGGCAAAACGCGCGAGCCATCCGCAGCCGAACGGGAGCCGTGCCCGATAGAGGTCCGGCCGGCGCCCCTCTCGGACGCGTCGAACGGCCGATTCCGGGGTCCGCCGGACAGTCCCTGGCGATAGCCACATATCGGGCCCCGAGCCAGGTCGGTTGGTATGGGCGGCCGTGGTGGACGTGACGGACGTGGTCGACGACGGGCGTCAGTCGTCCGGTTCGGTGGTGTGGAGCCAGGTGGTGAGGGTGGAGAAGTCGTCCTCGGTCAGGCCCTTGGACGGGTTCACGCGGTGCAGCAGGGAGGGGCTCTCGTGCTGTGCCGCGACCCAGAGCCGGTCCACGGGGCCGATCTCGTCGTCGACCCAGATGAACGGACGGCCTCCGGCCCGTTCGACGATGGGGCGGGTCTTCCAGTGCAGACCCCGCGGACCCGCTTCGGTCGCCTCGGGCCACTCCAGCACAGGCAGCGGGGGCAGTCCGATCCGTGGGCCGACGGACTCGTTCGCCTCCTCCATCCACGTCGTGGCCCACACCAGGTCGCATCCCAGCGCCGTCAGTCGCGGGCCCACGGTGGGGTCGAGCCGTCCGAGCAGCGGGTTTCCCTCGTCAGGGAGTGCTTCGGGGTCCGATACGGAGCCGGAGGACTCGCGGGGTGCCCACGAGGGGCCGAACGGGATCAGGGGGCCGTCGACGTCGAGGAAGAGGATCGGGCGGTCCACATCCACCGTGTTTCCTGGGTAGTTGTTCCCCGGTGGCGTTCCCGGGCAGTTGTCGCAGCAGACCCGTCTTCCTGGACAGGTGCTTTCTGGACAGGTGTTCCTGATGGTCGGGGACGGTGGGTGCGTCCCCGACGGATCAGTCGATCGGACGGTCGAGTCGTAGTCAATCGGTTCGATCGGTTCGATCGGTTCAGTCGGTCAGGTGCAGGGCGGCTCGTGCGTCCGGGCCGTGCCAGCCCGCCGCCGTTCGCCATACGACGTGGACACCGAAGGCCTCCCGGATCGCGTCGGGAGCCCAGTCCTCCGTGGGCGGCTCGGACAGGACCAGGTATCGGACGTCCGCCGAACGCGCTTCGACCCGGTCGAGTTCCATCAGGCGGGCCGCTCCCGCCCGCAGCTGCGCGTAGCCGGAACGGTCGGCGCCGAGCACCTCGTAGCGGAAGCAGCCCTCCGGGCCCTCCAGGGTCGCGTCGCAGACCGGGGAGTCCGAAGGCCGCAGTCCCGCTCGCAGGAGCGCTGCCTTCAGCTCGAAGCGCACGGCCTCGTGCGTGTTGCAGTCCCGGTCGGCCTGTGCCTCGACGTCCAGTCGCCGCGCGAGTGCCTCGCTCCACGCCGTCCCTCCCTCGGACGAGTCTGCGGACGAGTCGGCGGACGGGGCGGCGGGCTCGATCTCCAGGAGAGCGGCAGTGTTCATGGGGTCGGTGTCCTTCTGTTGTTCGAGTGTTCTGCGGGGCTCGGTCGGCGGGACCGCGATCGTCCCGGGTGGTGCTGTCCCGGTCGGCGTGCCGGTCCCGGTCGGCGTGCCGGTCCCGGTCGCCGGGGGCCCGGTCTGCGCACCCGTCTCCGGGCCGGTGTGCATCCGATGGCGGAGTTCGTCGCGCGCCCGGTCGAGAGCGTCGGTCCAGTACCGGAACGCCGGGTCGTCCGTCAGGGCGGCTCGCAGGCCGGGGGTGTCCGAGCCGATCGCCTGCCGGGTGCGCTGGGCGAGGTCCGCCAGATCGCTCAGCCGGTCACGGTCGGCGGAACCCAGCAGCCGCCAGACGCTCAGCCAGTCGACCCGGTCGCGCCGCAGGCAGCGTCCGGCCATGCCCTTCAGTTCGGCGAGGAGGGCCGTCGTCTCCGGCGGGGCCGCGTCGTCGCCGTGTGCGATGTCCCGCAGGACGCCGAGCGCGGCCTCGTAACGGGGAGCCATCCGGGAGGAGATGGGCCGGCGCCCGAACTCGCCGGCCGAGACCAGGCTCAACTGGCCTTCGTTCCGGGTCACCCAGCCGTCCAGCCGGGAGCCCGTGGTCGGGGTGGGTTCACCGTGGCGCGGGACGAGGAGGACGGTCCGCTCCGTGTCAGGCGCGAGGACCTTCACCTTCAGGTGGGAACCGGGGCCCGGGCCGAGCACCCGCACCTCGACGGGGGTGCCGACCGGCAGGTCGTCGCCCGTGGGATCGGTGCTGCCGCAGGCACGGCCGACGGAGGCCCGGGTGGGATCGCCGGGGCCCGTCCCGTTCTCCGGCCGGGCGGCCATGGGCGTCAAGTAGGCGTAGGCGGAGGTGACTTCGCCGTCCGTGGCGTCGGCCGGTGTGCCGAGTTCGCTCGGCAGCGGTGTCGTGTGGAGGACCGTCAGCGTCTGGGTGCTGCGGGACAGGGCGACGTACAGCCGGCGCGGTCCGGCGGGATCCCGCTCGGCGATGGCCGTCGGCTCCAGCACCAGGACGTGGTCGAACTCCATGCCCTTGGCCTGGGCGGCGGGGAGCACGGACACGGTCCGCGAGGTCTCCTCGGTCATGCCGTCCACGAGGTCGACGCGCCGGCGGACCTCCTCCAGCCAGCCGGAGTCGTCGGGCACGATGACGGCGATCGACCGCGGGGACCGGCCGTCGTTCGTGCCCGCGAGGCGTGCCGTACGGGTCGCCGCGTCGTCCAGCAGCTCCCAGGGAGTCGTGGGGACGAGCCGCACGGCCCCGTCGCCGGCCCGTCGTACGGCAGTCGGGTAGGGCAGGGCGGGGGCGATGGCCCGGGCCAGGGGCGCCACGAAATCCATGATCTCCGCGGGGACCCGGTAGCTGGTGTTCAGCTCGGCCACGCGCCAGTCACCCTGCGCGGACAGGATTCCGCCCAGCCGTTTCCAACTGGTGTAGGAATGCGGCCCGGTGGCCTGGGCCAGATCGCCGAGCACGGTCATCGAGCCGGTCGGACACCGTCTGCGCAGGGACCTCGCCTGCATCGGGGTGAGGTCCTGCGCCTCGTCGACCACGATGTGCCGGTACCTGCGCGGACTCTCGCCCGCGATGAGGAAGCGCAGCTCTTCGAGGCACACCAAGTCGTCCGCCGTCCAAGGCTCTTCGGCGGCGCTCTCGGCCTTCCGCCTCTGCAGGGAGGCCTGTTCACCCGGGTCGAGGATCCCGTCGGCGCACTCACGCAGCCTGGTGGGGGAGTTGAGCAGGCCGCGCAGTGCCACCTCGGGGCTCAGTGCGGGCCAGACCCGGTCGACGAGGGTGGTGACCTGCCGGTTGCGTTCCAGGTCGCGGCGCACGGTCGCGTCCCTGCCGCGGTGCGGGGCCACGCCGACCAGTTCGCCCAGCAGCCGGTCCACCAGCAGGGTGCGGAACCGGTCCCTGCGTGCCCGGTAGCCCTCGGTTCCCTCTCGGGCGTCCTGGAGGAGACCGAGCACCTCAGAGCGAGGCAGACGCAGGGAGGTACCGCCCACGACAACGACGAAGGCCGGTTCGTCCTGGGCGTGGGAGGGGGCGGAGACGACGGTGTCGACGGCCTCGGGCCGGCACTCGCTCTCCACCCGCCTGCGCAGGACGGCCGCCATCCGTTCGTCGGACTTCACCAGCCGCGCGGTGGGGGAGTCCGAGTTCCGGACCTCCCCTTCCCAGAGACGGGCGAGCTGTACGGCCGTGACGTTCCGGGTGCCGAGGGTGGGCAGGACGCGCCCCACGTACTCCAGGAAGTTCTGGTGCGGGCCCACGACCAGGATGTCCTGGGCACGGAAGTGATCGTTGTTGACGAGCCAGGTCACGCGGTGCAGGCCGACCGCGGACTTCCCGGTGCCGGGCCCGCCCTGGATGACGAGGATGTCCGCCGGGGAACCGGTGACCAGCGCCAGCTGGTCACGTCTGATCGTCTCGACGATGTCGCGCATCCGGCCGCTGCGCGACCGGCGCAGCTCCCGCAGGAGGAACTCGTCGACCGGCTGCGGCTTTTGACGCCGTCGGCCGGTGGCCTGCCGCTGTGCCGGGACGACGGCACGCGGCCGTGCGTGGCGGCCTCCGGCGGGCGGGGCGGTGGTGTTTCCCGCCTCCGCCGGGGCTCCCTCCGGGACTCCTTCCGAGGACTCCGCCGGGGCTCCCCCCGAGGGTTCCTCCGGGGATCCTCCCGGGGAATCTTCCGGGGCTTCCTCGCCATCGCGGGAGCCTGGGATTTCCAGGACGGCAGGGACATCGGGGACGTCGGGTATCTCGGCGGCTTCGGGGAGGTACGGGGCTTCGAGCGGAGCGGGATCGTCCACGAAACGCGGCGGCAGGCCGGCTTCCTGCCCGGGCTCCGGCGAGCCGGGGTACGGTCCCGCGTCCGGGGTGATCTCGTCCAGGAAGTCCTCGACCCGGCGTCCGGCGCAGCGTAACCGGCGCCGCAGGAGCACCTCGCCCGGCGTCTCCGGCCGGGCGTTGTGCCAGCTCACGGCGATCGGGTTCGTCCAGGAGACCACGACCTGATCGCGGGTCTCGGTGTCGAAGACATGGCGTCGTCCGACATAGAACGTCTCCGGCTCGGCGTCGTCCGCCTCCTGGACGTCGACACGGCTGATGACCAGGGCCTCGCCCCCGAGACCGCCGTACTCCTCCGCCGCGCTCACCGCCTTCTCGCGGACCGCGATGCCGTCCTTGCCGCTCGCGGAAGCCGTGGCCGCCGACGGCGACGTCATCTCCGCGAGCCTGGCCTCGTAGCAGTCGTAGGCGCGGTCGACGGCCTTCTGCTCGTTGGCGATGACCGTGTCCCGTGGTGTCGTGCTCACGTGTGTCCCCTCCTGGCGACGCCCTTCGCGCCGCCGCGGGCCAGAGCCCGCCTCCCCTGTCCCAGAGGTAGCAGAGTTCGTCGGTCAGACCACGGTCAATCGGACAACAGCACCATAAGCGTGCAGATTTCGGTCGGACCCGAGCGCATCCGATCCTCGCGTGTACGTCTTCGTGCGACGGGCCGAGCCGGAGGAGCGCGGGCCGGTGCACGTGGCCGACGGGCCGGGGCGCGTGGCCGAGGAAGGGAGAAGGGCCCCGTCGTGGCGACGGGGCCCTTCCGGACGGACGTAGGTGATCAGCCGCACTGGCAGGGATTGCCCGACTGGCAGCCGCAGCCGCAGCCTGAGCCGCAGCCGCAGGCGCCGAACAAAGGGAGGTTCTTGATCTCGGCGGGCTGTTGGGTGTCGCGGTCCTGGGTCGGGTCGGGCGTGCTGGGGGATTCGGCCATGGGTCCCTCCTTCAGGCACGGAGGCGTCGGCGCACACCGCGCCGCACGGCTCCTGTCGCCCATCTCATGCCCAGTCGGGCGGGCGCATCAACGGCGCACTGAGGCGTCTTGCGCGCCCAGGGTGCGAATCCCGCGCGGGGCGGGCCGGAACCAGGCCACGCTGCCCCGCCCGCGAGCCGCACTTGCCCGCGAGCCGCCCCTGCCCGAGGGCCGACTCGGGCAGGCCGTCCCGCGGTCTTGGCCCGCAGGGCAAGCCGGGCCCGCCGACCCGCCCGCCGGGACGGGCTCGCCTCCGTACCTCACGGTGACGACCGCCCCGGAACGCGGCCGGGCCCGGCCATTCCCTGATGGGAGCGGCTGGGCCCGTCGGCCTCACGAGTGCGAAAGGGGCGCCCGCCCAAGGCAGGCCGGTCGCCGGCCGGTCCCCGGGAGGGCATGCGCCCCACGCCCGGCGCCCGGCAGGGCTGGGCACCCCGTGGCCGGTGCCCGGCGAGGTGGGGCGTCCCACGCTCGGTGCCCGGCAGGGCTGAGCACCTCCGGGTTCGTGCCCGGTGAGGCTGGGCCCCGCGGCCGGTGCTCGGCAGGGCTGAGCGCCGCGGGGTTCGTGCCCGGTGGGGCTGGGCCTCCCTTGGGCCGGTGCCCGGTGGGGCTGGGCGCCCCTCCGGGTTCCGCCCGGCAAGGGCTGCGTGCCCCTCCTGGTTCCCGCCCGGTAAGGGCTACGCGCCCTCCACCCCCGTGACCGGCTGGATGTCCGGCTGCAGTTCGTCGGCGTGTTCGCCGGTGACCAGGTAGACGACGCGCTTGGCGACCGAGACGGCGTGGTCGGCGAAGCGCTCGTAGTAGCGGCCGAGGAGGGTGACGTCGACGGCGGTCTCGATGCCGTGCTGCCACTTGTCGTCCAGCAGGTGCTGGAAGAGCGTGCGGTGCAGGAGGTCCATCTCGTCGTCGTCCTGCTCGAGCTGCATCGCGAGGTCGACGTCCTTGGTGATGATGACCTCGGCGGCCTTGGCCATCAGGCGCTGGGCGAGCTGGCCCATCTCCAGGATCGTGGCGTGCAGGTCGTGCGGGACCGCGCGGTCGGGGAAACGCAGCCGGGCCAGCTTGGCCACGTGCTGGGCCAGGTCGCCGGAGCGCTCCAGGTCGGCGGACATCCGCAGCGAGGTGACGACGATACGGAGGTCCGTCGCCACCGGCTGCTGGCGTGCCAGCAGGGCTATCGCGCGGGCCTCCAGCTCGTGCTGGAGATCGTCGACCCTCTGGTCGGCGGCGATCACGCTCTCGGCCAGCTTCAGGTCGGAGTCGAGTATGGCCGTCGTGGCGCGCCCGATCGCCGACCCGACGAGCCGGGCCATCTCGACCAGGCCGTCGCCGATCGAGTCAAGTTCCTCGTGATACGCGTCACGCATGTGGTCGTCCCTCTCGTACGTCAGCTTCCGGGGTCCGGGGTCCGGGACCTGGCTGTTCCGACAGCCGGCCGACAGCCGACCGGCCACCGGAGGGACCCTGGAACCCCACGTTCCCACGTTCGGGCCCGTACGCGTCCGTTTCCGGCACCTCAAGTGAATCGGTACTGGCTCCTGGGTGAACTCTGGGCGACGAGTGTTCGAGCTCGCACTCGGATGGCTGTGGCCAGCAGCGACGGCATGCCTAACCTGGGTGCATGGACGTGAACGCGGCGGTCGCCGCAGCGGCAGCGATCGCCGGAGTGCTTACCGGTGTCATCGCCATGCTGGCGTTCCGCTGGAGCGAGCGCGACCAGAAACGCCCGACCCGCACCTCCCTGCACACCGACGCCGTGCTTCCGCCCGGTGTCGACACCGTGCTGTCCGTGCTCAGGTCGTCCGCGGTCGTACTCGACGAAGCGGACGCCGTGGTCAAGGCCAGCTCGGCGGCGTACGCCCTCGGACTGGTGCGCGGCGGCAAACTGGCCGTCGAACCGATGCTCCACATGGCGCGTGACACCCGCCGTGACGGGGAGATACGTCAGGTGGAACTGGACCTGCCGAGAAGGGGCACGGGACGGGGAGAGGCCCTCGCCGTCTCGGCGAGAGTGGCTCCCCTCGGATCCAGGCTGGTCCTTCTTCTCGTGGAGGACCTGACGGAGGCACGCCGCATCGAAGCGGTGCGGCGGGACTTCGTCGCGAACGTGAGCCACGAACTGAAGACTCCCGTCGGAGCGCTCTCCCTGCTGTCCGAGGCCGTCATGGACGCCTCGGACGACCCGGAGGCCGTCGAGCGGTTCGCCGGACGCATGCAGATAGAGGCCACCCGGCTCACCAACCTCGTCCAGGAGCTCATCGACCTGTCGAGGGTGCAGAACGACGACCCTCTGGAGGACGCCGAGCCGGTCCGGGTCGACGAACTGGTCGCCGAGGCGATCGACCGCTGCCGCCACCAGGCCGGCACGAAGCAGATCACCATGGCCGCCGGCGGCACCGCCGACCTGAGCCTGTGGGGGAACCGGGGCCAGCTCGCCGCGGCCCTCGGCAACCTCGTCGAGAACGCCGTCAACTACTCGCCCGCCCGCACCCGGGTCGGGATAGCCGCCCGCCGGGTGACGGCACCTGGTGGGGAACACATCGAGATCGCCGTGACCGACCAGGGCATCGGCATCTCGGACAAGGACAAGGAGCGCATCTTCGAGCGCTTCTACCGTGTCGATCCGGCCCGCTCCCGTGCCACCGGCGGTACGGGCCTCGGGCTGGCGATCGTCAAGCACGTGGCCGCCTCGCACGGCGGAGAGGTCACGGTGTGGAGCTCCGAGGGTCAGGGCTCCACGTTCACCCTGCGGCTGCCGGAGGCGACCGCGGCCCGCGACCGCGTCACCGATCACCACATGCCCGGACTCGACGAAGAGGACGAGACCGGGCAGCCCGACGGGACGACCACCGTCACATCCCCGTACGAACCGCTTCCTGCCCCGGAGGTCCTTCCGTGACCCGTGTGCTCGTCGTCGAGGACGAGGAGTCCTTCTCCGACGCCCTGTCGTACATGCTCCGCAAGGAGGGCTTCGAGGTCGCCATCGCGACCACCGGGCCCGACGGACTCGACGAGTTCGAGCGCAACGGCGCCGACCTCGTCCTCCTCGACCTGATGCTGCCGGGCCTGCCCGGCACCGAGGTCTGCCGTCAGCTGCGCGGCCGCTCCAACGTCCCGGTGATCATGGTCACCGCCAAGGACAGCGAGATCGACAAGGTGGTCGGACTCGAAATAGGAGCCGACGACTACGTCACCAAGCCCTTCTCCTCGCGTGAGCTGGTCGCCCGTATCCGGGCCGTCCTGCGCCGCCGCGGGGAGCCGGAGGAGGTGGCTCCCGCAGCCCTGGAGGCCGGTCCGGTCCGGATGGACGTCGACCGTCACGTCGTCACCGTCTCCGGCGGCAAGGTCGACCTCCCGCTGAAGGAGTTCGACCTCCTGGAGATGCTGCTGCGCAACGCGGGCCGTGTGCTGACCCGCATGCAGCTCATCGACCGGGTCTGGGGTGCCGACTACGTCGGTGACACCAAGACCCTCGACGTCCACGTCAAGCGCCTGCGCGCGAAGATCGAGCCGGACCCGGGCGCGCCGCGCTACCTGGTGACGGTCCGCGGTCTCGGCTACAAGTTCGAGCCGTAGACCGGCCTCGTCCCCCGGGCGGCACGGCACGGCGGTACGGCACGGCGGTACGCCGAAGGGCGGGACCCCTCTCCGGGGGTCCCGCCCTTCGGCGTACCGGACTGCTGTGCGCGCGTACGGCCGCGTGACGGGTGCCGGCCTGCCGACCTCTGTCTAGCGCGCCGTCGGCGTCACTCGGACGCCGACGCCGTGGCCGTCGCGCTCGACGACTCGGTCGTGCCGGGCTCGCCCGACGCGGACTCGGACGCGGACGGGGAGCCCGTGACCGACTCGGACGGCGAGGTGACCGGGGCCGGGGAGGTCGCCGGGGCCGCCGGGATGTCGCTCGGGCCCCACGTGGAGAAGTAGCTCTCGGCCGGGACGACGAACGCGCTCAGGCTCACGTCACCGGTCTCGCTGAAGGAGAAGGTGACCTTCTGGACGCTGCCGTTCAGGACGGTCTCGGAGGGGCTGGACAGCGCCGCGGAGGCGTTGCCCTCGCCGCCGATGACGACCGAGCCGCCGGCCGGGACGGTCAGCTTGCCCTTGCCCTCGGCGGGCGTGATCTGGGCGGAGCCCTCACCCTCGACGCTGATCGAGTCCAGGGTCTGCTCGGTGGTGCCGTTGTTGAACAGCGTCGCGGAGATCACCGCCGGACCGGTGGCCTTCACGTCGGGCTGGGTGATGACGAGCGCGTTCTGGACCTTGACGACGCCCACGGAGGTGGCCGCGTTGTCCGGCTTGACCTCCAGCGTCTGGGCGTCGCTGCCGGCGCCACACGCGGCGAGCGAGGCGATCGAGAACGCGATGACGGCGGCGGCGAGAGTGCCGCGTCGAAGGCTGCTGCTCACGGCGGCGGCAACTCCTTGAACGTGGGCGAAGCAGGGCGACCTCTGTGTAAAGCCGCCCTAAGGGTCTGTCAGCGGCCTTAGGTTACCGATCCGTTCCCGCCCGACCGCACCCGACCCTCCCCAAGCCGCCGACTTCGCTCGTGCGAGGGAGAAGAGGGGCGCGCTCGGGGCCGTCCGGCGCCGGGCGGCGGGCACGCGCCCGCGGGGCCCCGTTGCGCCGGGCGCCGGGCATGCGCCCGCGGGCCCCATTGCGCCGGGTGTGCGCCCCGCCGGACACGATCCGCTCCATCGGCGTGTCCGCTACTTTGACCGCGTCCCGTCCGCCATTCACATAACTTCCGCAGTCTTAGGCCTGCGTATTTCACGGAATGAATGCCCGGCTCTCCGAAAAAGGATCACGGTGTCATCGAGGGCCGCGGAGTACGTGATCATCGAACGTCTTGATCAATTCCGGATTCGGCTCGTACTCGGCTCCGCCCGTCGAACGGAGTAGCGGAACTCGCGCTCTTGGAGCAGGACAAAACGGGATGTTCGGACCCTGGTGACGGGCTTCGGGTGTGCGTAACGTGCGCGTTTCGCTCCGCATGGACAGCCGCTCCCACCTGCGAATACCCTCTTCCGCTCGCCCCTCGCAGCACGTTCCTGTTGCGGTTGTCAAGCCCCGAGATATGCCCTGACCTGCGAAAACGCCATTCAGAAGACGCCGTTTCCGTGTTACTCTGGATAGCCACGGAAGGGGTACCTGTCACATGACGTTCAAGGTTGGCGACACCGTGGTCTATCCCCATCACGGGGCCGCGCTGATCGAGGCCATCGAAACTCGCCAGATCAAAGGCGTGGACAAGACCTACTTGGTGCTGAAGGTCGCCCAGGGTGACCTGACGGTACGTGTGCCAGCGGACAATGCGGAGTTCGTCGGCGTACGTGATGTGGTCGGTCAGGACGGGCTGGACCGGGTCTTCGAGGTGCTGCGCGCGCCGTACGCCGAGGAGCCCACGAACTGGTCGCGTCGCTACAAGGCAAATCTGGAGAAGCTCGCCTCCGGCGATGTCATCAAGGTCGCGGAAGTCGTGCGTGACCTGTGGCGTCGTGAGCGCGAGCGCGGACTCTCCGCAGGTGAGAAGCGCATGCTCGCCAAGGCGCGCCAGATTCTGGTGAGCGAGCTCGCCCTCGCGGAGAACACCAACGAGGACAAGGCCGAGGCCCTGCTCGACGAGGTTCTCGCGTCCTGACGCCGGCTCAGTCGCCGAGACGCGAGTCGTCTTGACGTACGCCCAAGCCCGCGCAGAAGCGCAATGAAATGCCGCGGTGCCCGATGACGCAATTGCCGAATTGCTGTCGCCGGGCGCTGCGGCATGTTCGTACCCGCACCCATTCGGTCAACCGGGCGTTCACCCGGCATCGGCTTTCCCGAGGTATACCGGCGTAACCGATACTTGGGATACCGAACCGGGCGGTCGACTTGACCGGATGTCACGGAAGGGTCCGGTCAAGGCGTCGCGCCCGGTGCTCCCCCAGCTCCCCGAGCAGGGGGTACCCCCAGGCCATACCCATCCCGGTCGAGCACACAAACCTGACAGGAACCGATGTCTGACGTTTCGCTCCCTTCGCCGCCGGAGGCCCGTACCGCCGCCGTGATCCCGGCCGCCGGACGAGGTGTGCGCCTCGGTCCGGGTGCCCCCAAGGCGCTCCGCGCGCTGAACGGCACGCCCATGCTCATCCACGCCGTCCGCGCGATGGCCGCGTCGCGCGCCGTCTCCCTGGTCGTCGTCGTGGCTCCGCCGGACGGCACGGCCGAGGTCAAGACGCTGCTCGACGCGCACGCGCTGCCCGAGCGCACCGACTTCGTCGTCGTCCCGGGCGGTGACAGCCGCCAGGAGTCCGTGAAGTACGGCCTCGACGCGCTGCCGCCCGACATCGACATCGTCCTCGTGCACGACGCGGCCCGGCCGCTCGTCCCCGTGGACACCGTGGACGCCGTCATCGAGGCCGTACGGGACGGCGCTCCCGCCGTCGTACCGGCGCTGCCGCTCGCCGACACCGTCAAGGAGGTCGAGCCCGCGGCCGTCGCCGGGGAGCCCGAGCCGGTCGTGGCCACGCCCGAACGCGCGCGGCTGCGTGCCGTGCAGACGCCCCAGGGCTTCGACCGCGAGACGCTGCTGCGGGCCCACGAGACCGTGACCGACGACGTGACCGACGACGCGAGCATGGCCGAGCAGCTGGGCGTGCGGGTCGTGGTCGTGCCGGGTCACGAGGAGGCGTTCAAGGTGACGCGTCCGCTGGATCTGGTGCTGGCGGAGGCGGTTCTCGCGCGGCGGAGGCTCAACGATGGGTTCTGAGGCACCGGAGCCGACGGCCGGACCGGGGAACGGCCAGGGTTCCGTCCAGGGCCTGGTGCTCCCGCTGGTCGGGATCGGCACCGACATCCACGCCTTCGAGGAGGGCCGGGAGCTGTGGTGCGCCGGCCTGAAGTGGGAGGGGGAGGGGCCCGGACTCGCCGGGCACTCCGACGCGGACGTCGTCGCGCACGCCGCGTGCAACGCGCTCTTCTCGGCGGCGGGCCTCGGTGACCTCGGGGCGCACTTCGGCACCGGACGGCCGGAGTGGTCCGGAGCGTCCGGAGTCGTCCTGCTGACGGAGGCGGCGCGGATCGTCCGCGAGGCCGGCTTCGTCGTCGGCAACGTCGCGGTCCAGGTCGTCGGACCCCGTCCGAAGATCGGCAAGCGGCGGGACGAGGCCCAGAAGATCCTGTCGGACGCGGTGGGGGCGCCGGTGTCGGTGTCGGGCGCCACGACGGACGGGCTCGGGTTCCCGGGCCGCGACGAGGGTCTGATGGCCGTCGCCACGGCACTGGTCGTGCGGGCGCGCTGAGAGCGGCGGCCGTCCGGGCGCGCCGGGACCGCCGTCCGGGACCGCCGTCCGTGAGTGCCGTCCGGGACCCCCGTCCGGGAGTGGCTGATACGGCCGTGCGGGTGGAGCGGGAGCGGCGGCTGTCCGGGTGCGCCGGGGAGAGCCTTCCGGGGCGGGTGATACCGCCGTCCGGGCGCTCCGGGACCGGGGCGGGGGCTGCCCCGACGCTCCCCGGTCCGCCCGCGGTTCGCCCGAAAGGTCCCTCCCGGGACGCCCGGTGGGCGGCGAGGTCCCTCCGTATGTCACGAATACGTGGCCTGCCGCGAAAAGGGGCGCGGGGCACTGCCCGGGGCCCACTACCCTGGAGTGGTGACTATTCGCCTGTACGACACCAGCGCCCGGCAGATCCGTGACTTCACCCCGCTCGTGCCGGGTTGCGTCTCGATCTACCTCTGTGGCGCGACCGTGCAGGCCGCACCGCACATCGGGCACATCCGCTCGGGCCTCAACTTCGACATCATGCGCCGCTGGTTCGCGTACCGCGGCTATGACGTGACGTTCATCAGGAACGTCACGGACATCGACGACAAGATCATCGCCAAGTCGGCCGAGCAGGGCCGTCCCTGGTGGTCCATCGGCTACGACAACGAGCGCGCCTTCAACGACGGTTACGACGCGCTCGGCTGCCTTCCGCCCACGTACGAACCCCGTGCCACCGGCCACATCCCCGAGATGATCGAGATGATGCGCGGGCTCATCGAGCGCGGTCACGCGTACGCGGCCGACGGGAACGTCTACTTCGACGTGCGGTCGTTCGAGGGCTATCTCCAGCTCTCCAACCAGGAGCTCGACAACCTGCTCCAGCCGTCCGGCGAGGGGGAGACGGGCAAGCGCGACCCGCGTGACTTCGCCATGTGGAAGGCCGTGAAGCCGGGCGAGCCCAGCTGGGAGACGCCCTGGGGCCGCGGCCGTCCGGGCTGGCACCTGGAGTGCTCGGCCATGGCCCACAAGTACCTGGGCAGCGCCTTCGACATCCACGGCGGCGGGATCGACCTGATCTTCCCGCACCACGAGAACGAGATCGCCCAGGCCAAGGCCTTCGGGGACGAGTTCGCGAAGTACTGGGTGCACAACGCCTGGGTCACCCTCAAGGGCGACAAGATGTCGAAGTCCCTCGGCAACTCGGTCCTCGTGTCCACGATGACCAAGGAGTGGCGTCCCATCGTGCTGCGCTACTACCTCGGCACGCCGCACTACCGCTCCATGATCGAGTACAGCAAGGAAGCCCTGCGCGACGCCGAGTCGGCGTTCGCGCGCATCGAGGGCTTCGTGCAGCGGGTGGTCGAGAAGGCGGGGGGCGTCGTCGAGCCGTCCGCCGAGGTGCCGCCCGCGTTCGCCGAGGCGATGGACGACGACCTGGGTGTGCCCCAGGCGCTCGCCATCGTGCACACGACAGTCCGCCAGGGGAACTCCGCCCTCGCCGCCGACGACAAGGAAGCCGCCGTCGCCCGCCTCGCCGAGGTACGGGCCATGCTCGGCGTCCTCGGACTCGATCCCCTCGACCCGCAGTGGGCCGAGGAGGGCGACCGCGGCGACGATCTGCACGGAGTCGTCGACACCCTCGTCCATCTGGTCCTCGGCCAGCGCGAGGCCGCCCGGACCCGCAAGGACTGGGCCGCCGCGGACGCCATCCGCGACCAGCTCAACCAGTCCGGCCTGGTCATCGAGGACAGCCCGCAGGGGCCGCGCTGGACGCTCGGACCGCGCTGAGCACCCGCTCCGGCGGTCCCGGCCGACCTCGGTCGGCCTTGATCGATTGTGCCGCCCGGACCTCCGGGCGGCACACTTCATTACGTACGCACGCACGTCTCACACAGACAGGTAGGTCATGGCTGCTAACAACCGCCGCATGTCCGGCAAGAAGGGCGCGCAGGTCGGCAGTGGCGGCCAGCGACGCCGGGGCCTGGAGGGCAAGGGCCCGACCCCGCCCGCCGAGGCGCGCAAGGGCCACAAGAAGAACCGCGTCGCCAACGCCAAGGCGAAGCAGATCGTCCGCCGCCCCGCCCACCCCAAGGGCCGTGGCGGCAAGGGCACGTCCGAGATGGTCGTCGGCCGCAACTCCGTCGTCGAGGCGCTGCGCGAGGGCGTCCCCGCGACGACGCTGTACGTGCAGCAGTTCATCGACAACGACGAGCGGGTCCGCGAGGCGCTCCAGCTCGTCGCCGAGCGCGGCGGCATCCACCTGATGGAGGCCCCGCGTCCCGAGCTGGACCGCATGACCAACGGGCTCAACCACCAGGGTCTCGTCCTCCAGGTCCCGCCGTACGAGTACGCGCACCCCGAGGACCTCGCCGCCGCCGCGTACGACGAGGGCCAGGACCCGCTGATCGTCGCCCTCGACGGCGTGACCGACCCGCGCAACCTCGGAGCGGTCGTCCGTTCCGCCTCCGCCTTCGGCGGCCACGGCGTCGTCGTGCCCGAGCGGCGCGCGGCCGGCATGACCGCCGGTGCCTGGAAGACGTCGGCCGGTGCCGCCGCCCGTACGCCCGTCGCGCGCGCCGCCAACCTGACGCGGGCCCTGGAGTCGTACAAGAAGGCCGGCCTCGTGGTGGTCGGCCTGGCCGCGGACGGCGAGGTCGAGGTCGGTGACCTGGAGGCGCTGGGCGGCCCCGTCGTCATCGTCGTCGGCAGCGAGGGCAAGGGCCTGTCCCGGCTCGTCGGCGAGACCTGCGACTTCCGGGTGCGGATCCCGATGCCCGGTGGCGCGGAATCGCTGAACGCCGGTGTGGCGGCGGGAGTTGTGCTGTACGAGGCCGCGCGCCGCCGCGCCTGACCCGAGGTACGGGCGGTCATCCTCGTGGTGTGACCGGGGTGTTCGGAACGATCTTGACGCGGTCCGGACAGTCGGCGTGGTCAAAGCAGTGTCCTAACCACACGTCACTCGGTTAGATGAGTGTGGACACCAGAACACCCCGCACACCCACGGGGGACCGCTCGTCGGGATTCGACGACGTTCCCGCGCTGAGCATGGTGAAGGTGCCGAGCGATCCGGCGCAGGTCATCGTCAACCATGCGAGCTTCCGCGTCCAGTTGGCGGGTGCGTCACGGGGCCAGTCCCCGCGCATCGCGCGGCACCCGGGCTCTCCCGGCGCCGGTGCGCCGGGCCGGCCGGGCGGGGCCGGTCCGGCCGGCGGGGCCCGCCGCCGTGCGCCCGTCGTCTGGAGCGGGAAGTCCGCGCCGGACGACACCGGCGCCCACCGCCTGCTCCAGGCGGTACGGAGCGCGGGCCTGCCCCACGGCTCCACCGGGCCGGCGGGCGACGCCGGTTCGACCCGGGTCATCCCGCGCATCGGCGAACAGCCGGGCTACGCGGGCGATCTGACCGTCGACACGGTCGAGACGCCCCTCGTCGGCAGCCAACGCGCCCCCCTCGGCGAAGAGCAGCGGCTGCTGCCCCGGATGCGCAGTGCGGGCAGCGCCTACGACGAACCGCGGTACGGCGGTCCGCCCTACGGTGAACACGCCTACACGGACGCCGACTTCGGGGACGACGACGGCTACGAGGACGACGGCTACGACACAGCCGCGGGCGACGCCCCCGTCAGGCGGCGCGGCTCCGACTCGGTCCGGCACGCCTATCACCCCGGGCGCCGGATGAACCTGGGCGTCGTGCTGCTCCCGCTGCGCGTCTTCCTCGGATTCATCTCCGTCTACGCCGGCATGGGCAAGCTCTGCGACCCCCTCTACTTCGACGGCGGCAAGCGCGGCTCCATGGTGAAGTGGCTCAACACGCTGCACCCGTGGGAAGTCGCCGAGCCGCTGCGGCAGTTCGCGCTCCACCACCCCGTCGGCTCCGGACTCGTCGTCGCCTTCTTCCAGGTCATCGTCGGCGTTCTGACCGTCCTCGGGCTGTGGCAGCGGGTGGCGGCCGTCGTCGGCGCGGCGCTGTCGGCGGCGCTCATCGTCACCGTCAGCTGGAAGACGGTGCCCGTGTACGACACGCCCGACATCATCTACCTCGCCGCCTGGTCCCCGCTGATCATCGCGGGTGCCCCGGTCTACTCCGCCGACGGACGGCTCTCCAGCGAGGCCTGGCGCACGCTC
Source organism: Streptomyces sp. NPDC002698 (assembly GCF_042888945.1). NCBI lineage: Bacteria > Bacillati > Actinomycetota > Actinomycetes > Kitasatosporales > Streptomycetaceae > Streptomyces > Streptomyces sp. NPDC002698. Next base: position 311,441 of record NZ_JBIAQM010000005.1, on the reverse strand, counting down.
GGGCCGCGCGCCGACATCTGGGACCTGCGTGCCCGCGTGCTGCGGCGCGGCGCGCTGCTCACGGCCGTCGCGGTCGGACTGACGCTGCTCATCGGTTCGCTCCTCGGCGGCGCCGTCCGCGACTCCAGCCGGATCGTGGTCCCCGGTCCCGGCGAGGCCCCGCGCAACGAACTGCCCGGTTCCCCGCTCCCCGAGACGCCCGGCGAACGGCACCGGAAGGCCACCCCCTCGGCCTCGAAGGCGCCCACCCGGAGCAGCTCCGCGACCCCGTCGCACACGGCGGGCACGCCGGGCGCGACCCAGGAGACCGGCCCCTCCGGCAGCGGCCGGCAGCCCAGCCAGACCCAGGGCAGCGGTCAGGCCCCGCCCCAGCAGTCCTCGCCGGTCGGCGGGGCGCCGAGCACCAGCTCGGGTCCCTCCAGCAGCGGCGGCTCGTCGACCGGTGGCAGCGGCGGCGGCAGCAGCAGCGGCGGCAGCGGCGGCGGTGCCGCCGGCACCGGAGGCACGGGCACCGGGAGCGGCACCTCCACCGGCGGCGGCTCGTCCACCGGTCAGCCGGGCCTGGTGGGCGGCCTGCTGGGCTGACGTCTCACCGACGCGCGACGGCCCGCCGGGCCGGGCGCGACGACGGCAGGGCCCCGCACACGGATGTGCGGGGCCCTGCCGTCGTGTCGTCGCGCCCGCGGTCCCCGCTCTCGCAGAACCTCGGCCGTCCGGCCGTTCCCCTCGTAGGACCTCGGCCGTCCCGGCCCGGGTGCCCCTCATAGGGCGGCCTGGGTCGCCCGTGGCTCCCCTACGGGCCGTGCGGGCGTCTCTAGCGGCCCAGAGCCGCGAGTTCCTTCGCCGCCTCCGTGAGGTCCTTGGCGGTGTCGATGGCGCGCCAGTAGGCGCCCTGCGGGATCGGGAAGCCGGACAGTCGGCGTTCGCGGGCCAGGCGCGGGAACGTGGTGCGCTCGTGGTCGCCGCGCTCGGGGAGCATGTCGGTGAACTCGGGCGAGAAGACGTAGACGCCCGCGTTGATCTCGAAGGTGGAGGGCGGGGCCTCGATGAAGTCCGTGATGTGACCGAAGCCGTCCGTCTTGACGGCGCCCCACGGGATGCGCGGACGGGCCAGCGCGAGCGTGGCGACGGCGTCGCGCTCGTCGTGGAAGTCCGCCATGTCGCGCAGCGAGAAACGGGTCCAGATGTCACCGTTCGTCGCGTACCAGGGCAGGTCGGGGTGCGGCAGATGCGCGGCGGCGTACTTGAGGCCGCCGCCGCGGCCGAGGGGCTCCGTCTCGACGACCGTCGTGACGTTGAGCGGCAGGTCGGCCGAGTCCAGCCACTTCTGGAGGACGTCGGCGAGGTGACCGCAGGAGACGACGACGTCGGTCACGCCTTCTTCGGCGAGCCAGGTGAGCTGGTGGCCGATGATCGGTGTCCCGGTGCCGGGGATCTCGACCATCGGCTTGGGCCGGTCGTCGGTGTAGGGACGCAGCCGGGAACCCTGGCCGCCGGCCAGGACGACAGCTTGAACGGGGCGCGACGCGGCGTTCGGATCGGTCATGTTCGAACTGTACGTGGCGCCCCGCACGCGGTTCCCCGCGGCAACCGTTCCTTAACCGGCTGTTACCGCGGTCGGCCGTGATGGGCCGTTCCCCTCGGAGGGAACCGTGGTCTCCGAGGGGAACCGGCCCGGGGTGCGGACCCGGGCGCGTGAACGGTTCCAGGTGCGCGTACGGGCCGGGTGCGGTGACCTCAGGAACGGGCCGCGACCCCCGAGGCGAACGCCGTGTCGCACACGGGCCGGGAGTAGGACTGGGCGCGCGTCGGCCCGTACGCGCGGACCGCGGCGCGGCCGAGGGCGCGGGCGATGGTGACGCAGTGCTTCGCGAGGGACGGCCGGCCGTTCACCGCCTGCTGGAGGTGGGTGAGGGCCACGCCCGGGTCCTTCTCCTGGAGTTCCAGGAGAAGCCTGTCGCGCAGGACGTCCTGCGGGGCGTGGGAGACGGCTCGCGTCGAGACCTCCTCGGAGGACGCGGTGAGCACCGAGCTCGATGGATTCCCCGACCAGTTGACTTGGGTGACCGCGAGAGTCCCGGAGAGCACCAGGACGACAGGCAGGACGAGGGCGAGGGTGCGGCCGATCTGGCGGGCGGGGCCACGGCCACGCCGGGGCCGCTGGTTAGTGGTGGAGTGCTTCACGCGAGTGAGGGTAGCGCGGGGTGATGATTTGGCGACATTTAGTCACCGGTTCGGGGGATGGAGAAGTTGGTTTTTCTGGGTAGTGGGTTGACGTTCGGTTACCGTACGGAGGTCGAAATGCCCGGTCTGCCGGGGTATTTGTCGACAACGAAGAGGGCCCCGCGGTCAACCGCGGGGCCCTCTTCATCAACGTGGGTGAATTCAACCCTTACAGGGGTGAGTGCTTTCGCCCGGATGACGCGGACGTCAGTCGGCCAGGCGCTCGCCCGTCGAGGTGGAGAACACGTGGATCTCGCCCGGACGCGGCACGACGTGCAGCGTGGCGCCCTTGTCCGGGACGGCGCGGCCGCTGACGCGGACGACGAGGTCCTTGTGCTCGTCGCCGACCTTGGCGGAGCCGTAGACGTAGCCGTCGGCGCCGAGCTCCTCGACGACGTTCACGGAGACGGCGAGACCGGCCGGGGCGTCCTCGGTGTCCTTGGAGAGCGACTTGGCGGCCTCGCCGTTGTGCTCGACGACGTCGAAGTGCTCGGGGCGGACGCCGACGGTGACCGTGCGGTCGCCCTTGTCGGCGGCGGCCTTGAGGGCCTCGCGGTTGACCGGGACGACGCTGTTGCCGAACTTCACGCCGCCGTCGGTGATCGGGACCTCGACCAGGTTCATGGCCGGGGAGCCGATGAAGCCGGCGACGAAGAGGTTGACCGGGCGGTCGTACATGTTGCGCGGCGAGTCGACCTGCTGGAGCAGACCGTCCTTGAGCACGGCCACGCGGTCACCCATGGTCATGGCCTCGACCTGGTCGTGGGTGACGTACACCGTGGTGATGCCGAGGCGGCGCTGGAGCGAGGCGATCTGCGTACGCGTCGACACGCGGAGCTTGGCGTCGAGGTTCGACAGCGGCTCGTCCATGAGGAAGACCTGGGGCTCACGCACGATGGCGCGGCCCATGGCGACACGCTGGCGCTGACCGCCGGAGAGGGCCTTCGGCTTGCGGCCGAGGTACTCGGTGAGGTCGAGGATCTTCGCCGCGTCCTCGACCTTCTGGCGGATCTCGGCCTTGTTGACGCCGGCGATCTTGAGCGCGAAGCCCATGTTGTCGGCGACGGTCATGTGCGGGTACAGCGCGTAGTTCTGGAACACCATCGCGATGTCCCGGTCCTTGGGCGGCAGGTGCGTGACGTCGCGGTCGCCGATGCGGATGGCGCCGCCGTTCACGTCCTCGAGCCCCGCGAGCATGCGGAGCGAGGTGGACTTGCCGCAGCCGGAGGGACCGACGAGGACGAGGAACTCGCCGTCCGCGATGTCGATCTCGAGAGCGTCGACGGCGGGCTTCTCGGAACCCGGGTAGATCCGGGTCGCCTTGTCGAACGAGACAGTGGCCATGGTGATGGGCCCCCTTCACCGGCAGGAACGTGCCGGACGATCCGTTGTAAAGGTGGTGAACCACTACGGAAACGCCCATAGTGGTGTAGTCCACAGGAGTGAACCGGGTCAGGACGCTACCTGGCGTTCATGTGTTCTGTCAGCACCCCGGGGCCGGTGAAGTTCGCGGAAACTCCCGACGGCTCCCCGCGGCGACCTGGGTACACTGCACGGGCACGCACGCCCCACGCGCGCGCCGTGCCTCCTTAGCTCAGATGGCCAGAGCAACGCACTTGTAATGCGTAGGTCGTCGGTTCGAATCCGACAGGGGGCTCCGCTTCAGGCCCGGCTCAGACACTTCCTGAGCTGGGCTTTTGCGTTCAACGATCGAGTTCGTGGAGATCGTCGACGATTCTGCTCCGTAGCGGCCCGACAGGGGGCTCGGTCGTACGGACGTCCTGGTCAGGGCGTGGCGGCGTCGCGGGCGGCGGAGGCGGTGGCGAGGGACTTCAGGGTGCTCGGATGCTTCAGACCGTGAACTTCACCGCTTCGAGCCGGCGGTCGTTCTCCAGGGCGCCGCCGAAGACGAGGCCGGGGCGGGCGTCGGCACAGCCCTGACCGCCCCAGTCGAAGCCGTGAACCTTGGCCGTCTGGCAGATCCGGCCGCTGCCGATGTTGATGGCGAAGCCCGACATGACAGGGGCGCTCTTCTTCGTGCTGCCGATGTAGTTGTTCCTGCCGTCGGCGATGACGTCCGTCCACTGCGGTTCCCACCTGCCTTGTCCGTTGGACGAGTCGGGGTCGTGGACGAAGGCGTTCGCGGCCGATCCGCCGCTGCCGGACACCGCGATGTTGAGGGCCTTGATCGGACGGTTCCGGTCCGAGGTGCCGGCCATCGTGCCGTCGCACACGGGCTTCTGCCAGCCCTGTCCGGAGACGTAGGCGCGGTAGCAGATGTGCCGCCCCGACGGATCGTTGAGGGCGAGACGGTTCACGGCGGTGGCGGCGGTCTCCTGGGCGGGCTTCGCGGTCACCGTGGCCTGCGGCGGCCTGGCGGTCACGGTCACGGTGACGCCTCCGCCGCTCCGCGGGGCCTTCGCGCCCTCGGGCCCCTTCGACTCCTTCGCGCCCTTCGACTCCCTCGGTTTCGCCGACGCCGAAGGGCTGGGTGGCGGCGGGATGCTCGCGGACGACGTGGAGACCGGCCCCGACCTCTCGGCCTGCGGGTCTCCGCTCGTCTCGTCGCTCGACCGGGCGGCCTGTTTCCGGCGCCCGTCGTCGTCCGACCCGCCGCTGCCCAGGATCACCAGCGGAACGATGACGAGGGCGGCCGCGACGAGGGCCACCGGCCCGACCACCAAGGGCCTGTGGAGCAGGCCGGGCCCCACGTACTCGTCGTCCGACTGACGCGTTCCGTGCCTGCGGACGAGCTGCGGGCCGGACCTCGCGCCGGGGTCGCCGCCCCCGCCCGGGGAGGGGGGCGGGGGCGGCGATGCGGACTCCCGCCGGCGCCGCTGCTCCAGCGTGTACGCCTCGACGTCGAATTCGTCGGCATCGGCATCGGCATCGTCGTCTTCGTCTTCGTCTTCGTCTTCGTCATGGTTTTCGCCTTCGGCGTCCACGTCGTCGTCCTGGGCGTCGGCGTCGAAGTCCTCGTCGAGCGGCTCGTCGGGTGCCGCCTCTTCGGCGGACTCCTCGGTGGATCCTTCGGCGGAGTCGTCCCCGGCGGGCCCGGAGGGCTGTTCCCGCTGGTCCACCAGCGTGCTCGAACCGTCCGGGGCCACCTCGACGTGTGCCACGTAACCCGCGGAGGGGTCCGACACGGCGGCGGTCACGGTGGTCCCGCGGTCCCGTGCGTATCCGTGCAGCACGTCGAGGATCACGGCGTCGACCGTCATCCCGTCCATCGGCGGTACGGGCTCACCGTCGATGGCGGCGGAGCCGTCGCCGGAGATGACCACAGTGAAGCGGGAAGCCGGCGCGGGCGCCTTCCCCACGGCTTCGGGTGCGGACGCCTCCCCCGCGGGTTCCGGCGAGAGCGCCTTCACCTCGGATTCCGGCCCGCTGGGATCCGTCGGCTTCCCGGGCACGGCGGGGTCGTCCCCCGTGGTCGGGTCGGGCGTCCGATCGTCCCGGCTCATGGCGCTTCCTTCCTGACGTTCCCTGCCGCATGGCGCCGGCCGGGCCTGAGGGGTGTGTGGGCTCCTGCACACCGCCAACACCCCTGATGTGACACGGGTGTTCAGTAGAGTGCAGAGAGTGAACGCCAACGAGGATTCCGTGCGTTTCGCCGTGCTGGGGCCGGTCCGGGCATGGCGCGGCGGGCAGGAGGTGGACGTCGGTTCCCCGCAGCAGCGGGCCGTGCTGGCGGTGCTGCTGCTCCGGCGAGGACGCCCCGTCACGCTCGGCGAACTCCTCGACGCCGTCTGGGGCGAGGAGCCGCCGACGGCCGCGGTGTCGGTCGTACGGACCTATGTGTCGCGTCTGCGCAAGGGGCTGGAGCCGGGACGGGGCGCCGCCGACGCTCCTCGGACGATCGTCTCGGTCGGAGACGGATATCTGCTCCGGATTCCCGAAGGCGCCCTGGACCTGGGGGTGTTCGAGCAGCGGGTCGCCGAGGCCAGGAAACTGCGCGCCGGGGGCGATCCGTCCGCGGCGGCGGATCTGCTGCACGCCGCGCTCGGCGGCTGGCAGGGAGCGGCGCTGGCGGGAGTGCCCGGACCGCTCGCCGAGTCCGAGGGCTCCCGGCTGAACGAACAGCGGCTCACCGCGCTGGAGATGCGGCTGGACGTCGACGTGGAACTCGGACGCCATGGCGAAGTGATCGCCGAACTGGTCGCGTTGACCGGGAAGTACCCGCTGCGGGAGCAGCTGTGCCGGCTGCTCATGCTGGCGCTGTACCGGTCCGGGCGGCAGGCCGAGGCGCTGGCCGCCTACCGCGGGACGCGCGCCACCCTGGTCGCCGAGCTGGGCATCGAACCCGGAGCGCCGCTGAAGGACCTGCACGACCGCATCCTGGCGGCGGACGCGTCCCTGAGCGCGGACGTCACTACGGGCGCGGGGCTGCCCGGGCCGTCGCGGCCGCCCGAACCCGGGCCGTCCGCGAAGCCGGCCCCGCCGGTCGTCGCGCACACGGCCCTTCCGGCTCAACTGCCCGCCGACCTGCCGACGTTCGCCGGTCGAGAGGCCGAACTCGACCGAATACGCGCCCTGTTGCCCGAGGCCGGCGAAGCCCCGGCCTCGGTGGTGATCGCCGCGATCGGCGGCATGGGCGGTATGGGCAAGACCACCCTGGCCGTGCACTGGGCCCACGAGATGGCCGACCGCTTCCCCGACGGACAGCTCTACGTCAATCTGCGCGGCTTCGACCCGACCGGCGTGGTGGTGGCGCCGGACGATGCCATCCGGACCTTCCTCGACGCGCTCGGCGTCCCCCCGATGCGGATCCCCGCGAGTCTCGACGCCCAGACGGCGCTCTACCGCAGCATGCTCGCCCAGCGGCGGGTGCTCGTCCTGCTCGACAACGCCCGGGACACCGAGCAGGTCCGCCCGCTGCTGCCCGGCTCCCCCGGCTGCCTGGTCATCGTCACCAGCCGCAACCAGCTCACCGGTCTGGTCGCCGCGGAGGGGGCGCACCCGCTGACGCTGGACCAGCTGACGCCCGCGGAGGCGTACGACCTCCTGGCTCGCCGCCTCGGCACCGGCCGGCCGGCGGCGGAACCCCGGGCGGTGGACGAGATCATCACGCGGTGCGCCCGGCTGCCGCTGGCGCTGTCCATCGTCGCCGCCCATGCCGCCGCGTACCCCGACTTCCCGCTCAGCGCCATCGTCGACGAGCTCCGCGAGAGCCACGGCAGCCTCGACGCCTTCGCGGGGGGCGACGACATCACCACGGACGTACGGGCCGTCTTCTCCTGGTCGTACAAGGCGCTGTCCGGTCCGGCCGCGCGCCTCTTCCGCCTGCTGAGCCTGCATTCCGGACCCGACATCTCCGCGCCCGCCGCGGCCGCTCTCGCCGGGCTCGTACCGCGGGAGGCCCGTGGCCTGCTCGTCGAGCTCACCCGCGCGCATCTGCTCACCGAACACTTCCCGGGCCGCTACACCCTGCACGACCTGCTGCGGGTGTACGCCGCCGAACGGGTCCACGCCGAGGAGACGGCCCAGGAGCGCGACCTGGCGGTTCAGCGGCTGCTCTCCTGGTATCTGCACACCGCCGACGCCGCGTACGCGTACATCACCCCGCGCCGTCGGCCGATCCCCCTCGATCCGTTGCCCGCCCCGTGCCGGCGGCGGGAGTTCACGACGCACGACGAGGCGCTCGGCTGGTGCGAGACGGAGCGGGGAAACCTGGTCAGCGCGGTGCATCAGGCCGCCGATTCCGGGCATCCCGGCATCGCCTGGCGGCTGCCCGCCGTCCTGTGGGGGTTCTTCTACCTCCGCAGCCACATGCACGACTGGCTCGACACCGCCGGGGTGGGGCTGGCCGCCGCCCGTGCCACCCATGACCGCGAGGGCGAGGCCCAGGGGCTCGCGGACCTGGCGGCCGCCCTGCGCAGTTCGGGCCGGCTCGACGAGACGATCGACCATCTGCGTCAGGCGATGGCCGCGTACCGGGATCTCGGGGACCACCACGGCAGGGGGTCGGCGGTGTCCAACCTGGGCGACGCCTATCTCCAGACCGGACAGCTCGCCATGGGTGTCGAGTACACCCGCCGAGGGCTGGCCGTCGAACGGGTGATCGGGAGTGCCTGGGGCGAGGGGATCGCCCTGAGCAACCTGGGCGACGCCTACCAGCGGCTCGGCCGGTTCGACGAGGCCGTCGACTCCCTGGACCAGGCGCTGGCCGTCCTGCGCGTCAACGGCAACCGGTGGGTCGAGGGCATCACCCTCGACATCCTCGGCACCGTCCATCGCCGCCTCGGGCGCTACGACACGGCGGTCGAGTACCACCTCCAGGCGCTCAGGACACACCGGGACATCGGGAACCGGTGGGGAGAGGGCCACACCCTGAGCAATCTCGGGGACGTCCGTCTGGACGCCCGGGAACCGCAGGCCGCGCGCGACAGCTGGCTTCAGGCCCTGGCCATCTTCGTGGAGTTCGACCATCCGGACGCCGAGAAGGTCCGTGCGCGGCTCGGCCGCCTGGAGGACGGCACGCCCGGTGCCCGCGCCCAGGAGGCTGCCGAGCCGGGGCGGACCGCCTGACATACGTCTCCTTCGATACCCGCGATGCCGACGCCTTTGACGTCCTCGGTGCCTTCCGCGTCTCCATGTCTGCCACGTCTTCGATCAGGGTCCGGCCGAGGCTCCGGGGGGTGGGGCCCGGCCGGGTTCACCCGCACAACGGACCGCGGGGGAGGACGGTTCAACCGGTGGCGGATGTCAGACCCGTCTCACCGTCCGGGTGGGCGTGGTCGTGTTCTGCCCGGTGTGCACGGGGGCGGCGGACCTCGAAGGGGAGTCGACAGCATCCCGGGAGGTCGAGGCGGACCGGTTGCTGGAGGCGAGCGAGTCGCGCAGGGCCGCGTGCCCCTCGTTGCCGAGCGGGGACTGCTGCCCGTCCGTCGCGGCGACCGCGGAACCGGGCAGGGGAGACAGCGGCGTCAGGGGACTCGGGGGAGCGAAGGACAGGGGGGTGGTGCTCCCGAACCGCTGGGTGGTCCGGGCCGAGAGGAAGGCGGTTCCGTCGCTCATCGGTTCCCGTCCCGGGTCGCTGAAGTCGTCGGTGTTCCAGGCCTGGTGGGCCGGCTCGGCTTCTTGGACGGGGGTGGGCGCCGGGCCCGGGCGGTCGGCGGTGACTCGTTCGAGTCTCGCTTCCTCGGCTGCCCGGAAACCGACGGCGTCGCTCAGCTGATCCCGGCCCGGATCGCGGGAGTTGCCGGTGCTCCAGGCGTACTGTGCCCGCTGGGCCTGGAGGAAGGCTTGGCCGTCGCTCATCTCGTTCTCGCGCGGATGGTCGAAACCGCTCCTGGCCGACGGTGCGACCGAGCCCTGCCGACCGGTCGCCGGGCGCTCCCAGCGTGCGCGGAGTCGCGCGAACTGCTCCTGGTCCTGGGCCACGACGGCGGTCTGGGCGTTGGTCATGGCCTCCGCGGCCGTGACCGTCCGCGGTACATCGCCCCGCGACACGCCCCGCGTCGGCGGGTCGGCGCTCGGGGGAGCGTCGCGCCGCAGCTCCCTCATGTACGCGTTGTTGGCGTACATCGCGACACTCGGCATGCCGGCGGGCGATCTGTCGTACGCCTTCTTCCACTTGTTCTCGGTTCTGACCAGTTGCAGAACCGCGTCCTCGAAGGCTTCCCGCGCAGGGGGCGGAAGCCGGCTGATCGTCCCTTCGAAAGCCGCCCTCGACGACGGTGCCGGCTGAGTGAAGCGCGGCTGCTGCTCCGGTGACCCGTCCCCCGTCGTCCGAGCCGAGTCCGGCCCGCCCCGGCCGGATCCCTCGGCCGCCTGCCCGCCGCCGGCCGAGGGGGCTCCCCCTCCCGACGACCGGCCCCTGAGGCGGTCGATGAAGCGACGCAGCTCGTCCGCCAGCTGATCCCAGGCGCCTCCCGTGTCCCTCGGGCGCGACGCGCCGCCGAGACGCCGGCCCCGCATGGCGTACTCGGTCCGGAGCAGGCTGCGCGCCAGCGCGACTTCGGGGGGATCCGGCCGCTCGGGCGGCGTTTTTCCGGCCAGCCGCTTTCCGGCCGAGGAAGCCGCGCTGTCGTTCGCCACGGGTGCCCCCTGTTCGTATCGGAAGATCGGGAATGCGACTTCGGGTCGGAGCCGGGGTCACGCCCCGCGCAGATCGAACCCGCTCGGCAACGGCAGCAGGCCGGGGGGCAGCGCGGCCTCGGGGAACCACGGGGCGCCGTCGACCGGTCGCGAAGGGGGCGTCCGGCGGGCGTAACAGCCGTCCGGGTCGGACGCGGACCGGCGGCGCTTCAGCAGACCCTGCGACGCGGACCGCCACGGGTGGGCTGCGGTCATGGGTGTACCTCCCTGTCGGCTGTGATCCGTCGGCCGGGTGCCGACGCCAGTCGCAGGAGAACAACGGCCCGAGCGCGCCCGGTGGTTCAACCCATCGCACCCCGAGACGGATTTCGGAGTGCTGCGGTCATGGCATTGAACCCCCCGGTGGTACGGCCCCGTTGTGCCCCACTACTGGGTGACGCGGCGCATCGCCGACGAGGCGAGCCGGGGGAAGCGAGGGAGGAGGGGAGCACCGGAGCGAGGACGAGCGGCACCCAGGACAGCGTGCCAGCGACGCAGGAAAGGAAGTCCGCAGATGCCACGGAGCAACGGCTCGAGCTCGGACAGCGAAGGGTCCTTCACCACCGCCGAAAGCGGTGGTTCCACGATCAGCTACACCCATGCCACGGGCTCGTCGGCCTACCTGCCGAACACGGGCCAGGTGGGCGTGTCGGCCAGCCCGGCGACCGTGTCGGCCAGCCCGAGCGCCAGTCCGAACGCCAGCCCGGAGATCAGCCCGCCGGCGAGCCCGCCACCCGTCCCCGCCACCGACCCGCCCGGACAGAACCCCGTGGGCGTCTTCGATGTGGAGGCGCAGACCTACCTCGCGGCGGACCCCACGAACAGTGCCGTGTACCGGTGGAGCCAGGGTGCGCAGAACTGGCTCAGCGAGAACCGGGAGGGCGTCAAGCGGTTCGCCTTCGACGCCGTTCCGCTGGTCCTCCAGGCCGCGGGCAAGGGGGCTCAGAACGAGGTCGGCAACTACGTCAACGTCGTGGGCGTCGCGGCGTCAGGAGTCAAGAGCGCCGCCTACCTGGCCCAGGCCGGGAAGAACTACTACGACACCGGGGACAAGGCCTATCTGGCCCAGGGTGTCGCCGCCGCGGTGGGAGTCGCCGGGGCGGCCATGTCCGGCTACGGCAACGACAGCACCCTCCCGGTCGCCTCCCAGGCCAACTGGCAGGCGGCCGGCGCGGGTCTTCAGGCCGGTTCGGCCACCTGGAACTACAGCTCGCCGACGGCCCAGCAGCCCGCGCCCGCGGATTCGGCCTCCAGTACGGCAGCGAATCCGACCTCCGGTACGACAGTGAATCCGACCTCCGTTCCGGCGCCCACGGTGTCGTCGTCGCAGCCGTCGCAGCAGCCCGCGGATCAGCAGCAGCCCCCGATCCTGCCGGCGGGCAGGGCCACGATAGATCGTCAGGATTCCTTGGCGACGGGCACCTCGATCGGTTCGACCTCGAGGCCGACGGTGACCCGCCGGACGACGGCACAGGTCCGGAACTCCACGCAGAACGGGAACGGCACCGGCGGCCGGGCCCCCCGCAGCGGCTGAAAGGTCGTACCGAGAGGTCGCACGGCCCGCTTCCCGGCACGGAGCGGGCCGTGCGCCCGGACCCGCACCCCGCGAACACGCCGCGGGCCCGGAAGGTTTCCCGTCAGCCCCGCACATCAGGAAGGAGCGCCATGACGGTCCAGACGCCTGACGCCGAGCAGGCGACCGCAGTGCCTCCACGACCGTCCCCGGAATCTGCCGCGCAGGCCCCGCAGGGGGCTCCGCCACCGCCCCCCGCGCCGAAGTTCATCCTCTACCTGGAGGCGCCGGAGTACGGCCGGGCGCTGCGGCAGCTGACCCTGTGGGTGCACCATGTGCTGCTGCCGGTCTACGGCCGGGAGGTCACCTCCATGGCTCCGTGGTGTTCGCGCTGGTGGGAGCACCCGGAGGCGGTGGCCCAGCTGCACGGGCTGTGGCTCGCCTGGGGGGAGCTGAGCGACACCGGCTCCGGGTCCGGCATGAGCGGCCCGGCCGCCTGGCACCGGGACTTCCTGGGTCCGGCCCTGCAGAACCTGCGGGACCCGTCGGGCGTGTTCGCCGGCTGCAAGCCCGGTTCGCACCGCCCGAAGGAGGTTCCCGTCGTCGACGTCGTCGACCCGTTCGGGCCGCCGCCCGCCCAGGGCTGACGGACGCGTTCGCGGTTTTGGCGGGACGAGGGGCGGACCACGACGGTCCGCCCCTCGTCCTTGTCCGTCCCCGCCTCCGTCCCTGTCTGTCCTCGTCCTCGTCCTTGTCCCCGCCCTCGTCGAAGGTCAGGCGTCCGGCCGGACCACCCCGAGGATCTCCATCGACGCGGCCGGGGAGACGTACACCCAGCGGCCGGGCCGCGGAGCCTGGATGATCTTTCCGCCGCCGATGTAGAGGGCGACATGGCTGGCGTCGGCGAAGTAGATGATGAGGTCGCCGGGGCGCATGTCCTCGATGGGGACGTGCTTCAGCAGCCGCCACTGCTCCTCCGAGGTGCGGGGGATGGGGTGGCCCGCCGCCAGCCAGGCCTGCGAGGTGAGGCCGGAGCAGTCGAAGGAGTCGGGGCCCTCGGCTCCCCACACGTAGGGCTTGCCGAGCTGGCGGGTGGCGAACGCGATGGCCTTCTTCCCGGCGGGGGTCGCGTCGGTGCCGACCTTCTCGAGGATGCCCGTGTCCACCCACTTCGCCTGGGCGTCGTCGGCCTCCTTCTTCTCCAGCGCGGCGAGCCGCTCGACCTCCTTCTTCTCCAGCCGCGACTCCAGCTTCCTCGCGTCGTCGATGTGTTTCTCGATCGCCCGGCGCTCGGTGTCCTTGGCGCGGCGGCTCGCCCGCAGACTCCTCAGTTCGTCCGCGGCCTGGTCGGTGCGGCTCACCAGGCTCTTTCGGGTGGTGCCCAGGGCGGCCAGCACCCCTTGGGTGGCCTGCTGCGCCCGGCGGGCCAAGGACGCGTTGTCCAGGGCGCGTTCGGGGTTGTCGGAGAGGGCGAACTGCATCTCGGCGGGCAGGCTGTCGCCCCGGTACTGGGCGCGGGCCGCCGCCCCCGCCAGGGAGGTGAGGCGGTCCAGTCTCGTCTCGGCCGCCTCGATCCGGCCCTGGAGCGTGTGGACGCGCTTCTCCTGCTCGGTCACCTTTTCGTCGGCGGCGTTGTACTTGTCCGTGGCGACCTCCGCGTCGTGGTAGAGCCGCTTCAGTTCGGCGCGTACCTCGGTGAGGGTGCCGGGCTCGGCCCGGGCCGGCTGCGGGGCCGTCACCGTCAGGGCGAGGGCCAGGGTGACGGTCGCCGCCGTCCGGTGGTTTTGCGCGCGCGGAGTCCGTCTCATCTGTGCCGGAGCTCCTTTCGTGGACGTCGCATGAGGCGTGCGGGCGGGGTCGTCCCCACAACGGGGCGGTGGCGTCCGGTGGTTCAAACCGGGGGTATGAACCGGTCGGACGCGCGCCCCGTTGTGCGTCCCAGGTGCGGTTCGCGGACGAAGGGATCGGTATGGGCGCGGAGTTGGTGCTGCTGGCGCTGTGTACGGGGTTCGGCCTCGGCTTCCTGGCGCTGGCGACACGGTCGGCGCTGGGGGCCGTGAGGCTGTGGGTGCGTGGCCTGCGGGTCATGGGCCAGGTGACGCCCCGCGGGGCGTCGGACCGGCGATGGGGCGGGCTCGTGGTGTTCCCCGACCACCTGGGGCGGGGGCTCGTCCTCGACCCGGGATGGCGGGGGCCGCTGTGCGGGCTGCCGCCGGTCGGCGGCAGCGTTCCCGTGGTCTACGCGCAGAACCGGCCGGCCACCGCCCGGTTGTGGACGCTGCGCTATCTGCTCGCCCCGTCGTTCGGATGGTTCCTGTCCTCGACCCTGGCGTTCGGAACCGGGGTCGTGGTCTCGTCGTGAGCCGGGGGACGACCGCGGCGGGGCGGGGCGGGGCCGAGGACCGCGGGCGGGTCCACGAGATCGACGCGCTGCGCGGGTTCGCCCTGTTCGGCATCCTGCTCGTCAACGCCCAGCTGATGGCGGGCCCTTACACGGCGTTCGGCGGCGGTCCCGACGCCTCGGCCGTCGACCGGGCGTCCGCGTGGGCGGTGACCGCGACCACCACCGTCTACCAGCTGTTCTCCTTCCTCTTCGGCTACAGCTTCGTCCTCCAGAGGCGGGCCGCCCGGGAGGCGGGAGCCGCGTTCCCCACCCAGCACCTGCGGCGTACGGCGGGGCTGTTCGGACTCGGTCTCGCGCATGCCGTGCTGCTCTATCCCGGCGACATCCTCATGACGTACGCCGCTCTGGCCCTGGTCCTGTACGGCCTGCGCGACCTCGCTCCCCGGACGGCCGTGCGGGTCGCGGTCTGTCTGGTGGCGGGCCTGGCCGTCCTGCTGCTCGGGTACGGGCTGCTGACCGTCGCCCTCACCGAGCCGGTCACCCCGGCCCGGTACGCCCCCGAGGCCGCGCACACCGTGGCCGCCTACCGGGGCGGGTTCCCGTCGGTGATCGGAGCGCATCTGCGCGAGCTGCCGGCCTCGCTCGGTGCCAACCTGATGTACACCCCCGACATGCTGGCCGCCTTCCTGGCGGGACTCGCGGCGGCCGGGACGGGACTCGTCGAGCGGCGCGGGCGGGACCGGGTGTGGCTGCGCCGGACGGCCGTACGGTGGCTGCCGGTCGGTCTGGCCGGCGGCACGGTCACCGCGTGCTGTGCGAACGGGCCCCTCGACAGCCGGTGGTTCCTGGTCGGCCACGCGGTGTCGTTGCTGACCGCGCCGGCCCTCACGGTGTCGTACGCGTGCGGAGTGCTCCTGCTGGCCGGCGCCATGCGCCCGGCGGCGGGCGTGCTCGCCGCCTCCGGGCGCATGGCGCTCAGCCACTACCTCGCCCAGTCGCTGGTCCTCGCCTGCGTGTTCACCGGGTACGGGTTCGGGCTCTACGACCGTGTCGGCACGGCCGTCGTCCTCGCGGGCTGCGTGGTGCTGTACGGCCTCCAACTGGCCCTCGGCGCACGGCTGATGAACCGCGTCCGGTACGGGCCCGCCGAACTGGTGCTGCGCACGGTCACGCTGGCGCGGTGTCCCGGCCGGGCTCCGGCTTGCCCAGGGTCACACCCGGCAGGAGCCGAGCCGCGGCCCGTTCCGTGATCGCCGCGGTCTCCGCCTTCGCCGCCGCCGAGATGGCGCCGGCGCCGGGCTCCTTGTACCAGGGGCGCAGCCGGATCAGGGCGGGCCTGACCCCGGTCGCGAGGAGCAGCGCGGTGCCCTTGGGCAGCGCGCGGATCCTGTCGGGCGGCAGGACGGCCTCCTGGCGGTAGGAGTACGAGCGCGAAGTGCCGTCCTTGCTGCGGGAGACGCTCGGTGTGCGCACGTCGTGCTGACCGACCAGGGTGGAGATCTTCTGGACGAAGTCGGCGTCGTCCAGGCCCGCGCCGAGGAGCTTGATGGTCGCCGCGCTCCACAGGGCGTCCATGCCGACCTCGCCCCACACCCGGGCTCCCTGGCGGTAACTCTGGAGCAGCGTCACGACGTTGATGCCGCGGGAGCCGAAGTGCGAGTAGAGATCGGGGAGATCGGAGATGCGGCAGACGTTCGCCGCTTCGTCGAGCACCGCCGTCAGCGGCGGGTCGAGGCGCCCGCCCATGCGCTCGGCGGCGACGACGCCCGCCCGCATCGTCGCGTCCGCGAGGCCCGCGATGACGCCCGCCGCCGAACCGCCGCCGTCCTTGGACAGGAGGTAGAGCGTGTCGTGGCCGAGGACGTGCTGCTCGGGGCGGAACTCGGGGAGGTCGGGGTCGGGGGTGACCCAGGCGAGGATCTCGGGGTCGAGAAGGCAGGAGGCGGTCTGCCGGGCGGTCTCGTAGATGCCGTCCCGGGTCTCCACCGCGCCCCGCACCGTGCCCTGCAACTGCTCGGCCATCGCGACGAGTCCGACCTGGCGCAGGAGGTCGACCGGGGAGCGGTCGGCGGGGTCGGCGAGCCAGGCGAGCAGCTCGGTCAGCGGGGCCCCGCCGCGGGCGGCGGCGAGGAAGAGCGCGGTGAGCGTGTTCTGGGCGGCCGAGATCCAGAAGTCCTTCTTCGCGGTGTCGTCGTTGACGGACGCGACGAAGTGGCCGGCCATCCGGCGGGCGCCCTCGATGGTGTGGCACTCGCCGAGGATGTTCCACCACATCGCCCGCGGGGTGTGGGCGATGCCCTGCGGGTCGAACGTCCAGACCGTGCCCGCCTTCGCGCGCTCGGCACGGGTGACGGAGTACACGTCGGCCTTGTTGGACGTGAGCAGGACGGCTCCCTGGGCGCGCAGCACCCGGGGCACCGCGATCCCGGTCGACTTGCCGGCGCGGGGCGCCATGAGGTCGAGTTCCACGTCCTCGTAACTGCTGCGCAGCTCGGGGCCCTTGGGTTCCAGGTCGCCGAGGAGGTTGCCGGTCTCGTCCGGGTGGACCTGGTCGCGGCCCTTGAGCGTGGGGCGCAGGTCGCGGGCGCGGGCCTCGATGCCCTTGGGGCACATGGCGGCGAGTTCACGCCGTCCGGCCAGGCCCTCGGGGCGGGCCGAACGGCCCATGAGGAGGCGTACGACGAGGGCGACGGGCACCGCGACGGCTGCCAGCAGGCCGAGCATGCCCGCGTAGACGGCGGCGGCGGGCGTCGTCGGCCACAGCGCGTCCGGTCCGTACGAGACCAGGCGGGTGATGGTGGACAGGGCGAACGGCGGGGCGTCCCAGCCGTTGCCGGAGAGTCCGGCTCCGAGGGTGCCGCCGGACCAGGCGACGGTGAACATCAGCAGACCGGTTCCGGCGACGGCGACGATGGCCCACGGCAGCATGTCGTGCAGGTCGCCGCCGCTGCGGGGGGCGCTCACGCGGTCCACCGCCCGGCCGTCGCCCCGGCGCCGGGGCCGCCGGCGCCCGGGAGTCCGTGGACACCCTCCCGGGCGGCCCGTGCGACCTGCGCGGCGGCCCGGGCCGCCGCCTGTTCGACGGCGTCCTCGTTGGGTGTCCAACGGGTGTTGGTGTTGTGCAGCCGGCGCTCCGCGTCGGTGATGGCGACCTTGATGGGGATGCCGGGGCGGCCGCCGACCTTGATGAGGAAGCGGCCACGGCCCGGCGGCTCCTCGTTGTCGCCGTTGACGCCCCAGCCGGGCGGCGAGGACCAGGACGACACGAGTTCGATCTCGCGCCGCGACAGGCCCACCACCTTGCCGAGGTCCTCCATCTCGGTCTTCGGCAGCCCGGCGCACACCACCATCCCGGCCCGCTCGACGAAGCCGCGGGCCTTGGCACGGTCGGCGTCGGTGCCCAGCGCCTCGGCGTCCTTGAGGGTGTGGGTGATCTTCGCGTCGCCGAGGCCGAGCGAGCGGTTCAGCCGGGTCAGCGCGTCGATGCGGTCGACGATGCCGGAGGCGGCGCGCAGCGGGCGCCACAGTTCGTCGAGGACGGTGAAGAACCAGCGCCTGGGGGCGAGTCCGGCGTCCGCGAGGGCGTGCGAGGCGGCCACCGTGCCGAGTCCGTCGGACCAGGCGGCGAGCATCGCGGCGGCGGTCAGCTGGGTGTCGGCCTCGCCGATGCCGGAGATGTCGATGCACACGGCGGGCGCGTTCGGGTCGATCCGGGTGGACGTCTCGGAGGCGAAGGTGTCGCCGAGCGGGCCGTCGAGGATGCCGAGCAGGGAGCGGTGCAGGGGATCGACGGCGTCCCGGTAGCGGGCGTCGTCACCCCGGTCGAGCGTGACCGCGCGCACCCGAGGCGGGCCCTCGGCCAGCACCCGCAGCACGTCCGGCAGCAGCAGCGCGCGGCCTTCGACGGTGCGTTCGCGCAGGTGGTGCAGGACGGCGGAGAGCACGGACTGCTCGTGGTCGTCCATGGGCCGGCCGCGGACGATGGTGATGAGGGCGGCGACCATGTTCAGTACGCGGCCGTGGGCCTCGGCCTTCAGGACCTCGCCGGCCTCGCCGCCGATTTTCGCGGCGGCCTCGCCCATGGCGCCGGGATCGAGGACGTTGATGCCGCCCCGGCCGCGGCCGATGGAGATCACCTGGCCGCCGAGCGCGCGGACGGTGTCGGCGTAGTCCGGCTTGAGGTCGCCGAGGACGAGCGGGACGACACCGGTCGCGGCGAGCCCGATCAGCATCCGGTTGATCAGGGTGGACTTGCCCAGACCCGGCATACCGAGCATGAACAGCGAGGGGTTGGAGATGTAGCGGGCCCGGGTGAACCAGTTCAGCGGGTCGCCGCAGACGGTGGCGCCGGTGAACAGGTGCTGCCCCAGCGGTACCCCGGTCATCGGGGAGCCGGAACCCGCGGCGAAGGGCCACATGCCGCAGGCCTGCACGGTAGTGGCCCGCCACATGGTGGGCGGATCCATGTAGCCGACCCGTCCACCGCCCACGCCGTACCAGCCGCGGTGCGGGACGAACAGCTCCTTGGGCTTCGACGGAGTCCTCTCCCTGTTCGCCCTGCCCGCCCCTCCTGTCCCGGTCGCCCCGCTCGTGGTGCCTGTTCCGGCCGCCCGGTCCGGCGTGCCGTCCCGGCCGTCGAGCCGGCCGTCCGACGTCCCCTTCCTGGTCTTCCCGCGCCCGGACGTCTCATCCCGGCGGTCGTTCCGTTTGGACCGGCCCCCGGCCAGTACCGTGAGCGCCTGCTCCTCCTCGGCCAGCCGGTCGGCCCGTTCGGCCTGCTTCTGCTCACGCCGGCTCACAGCGCCTCCTGAAGTTCGTGCGGGACGAGGGTCTGCTCCCAGGGGAGGATTCCGGCGGGCAGGGTGCAGCTGAACGCCGCCGCCTGCATCCGGTCCGCGGGCCGCATCAGCACCCGGGAGGCCGCGGTCAGGTTGCGGACGGTGACGCTCGCGTCCGCCAGCTCCTCCATGCTGTCCACGGTGACCGTCAGCATCAGCGAGAACTCCACGAGTCCGGCGCCCGAGGCCTCCTCGGCGGCGGTCTGCTCCGCCGCCCTCACCTCGGAGGCCGCGCGGGCCTGCACCATGCCCTTGCCGGACGACGCCATGAACTGGGCGCTGCGCCGGTCCGCCTCGACGATGCGGGCCGAGGTGGCCGGGTCGATGGGCCGGTAGACCAGGGCGACCCGCTTGCGACGGGTGCCGGGGGCGGCTTCCAGCATGCCCCGGAGCACCGAGGACCGGATGGTGCCGCGCGGCGCCAGGGTCAGCATCCAGGTCCGCGAGACACCGGAGTCGTGCTGGTAGCTGTTCACTGTCTCGACGGCGGCGGCGGGGCCCGCGTCGTCCCACTCCAGGCCCGTTCCGCCCTGCTGGGCACGGGCGTTGAGGACGTCGGCGGCGACGGCGGGGTCGTAGGCGACCCGGACGACCTCGGCGATCCGCTCGGCCGACAGCGGGTACGCGGCACCGCCGCCGGCCGCGACGAGCCCGCTGAGCAGGCCCGGGATGCGGATGGCGAGATCGGTGATCACGTCGTCCTTCTTGCGCCGCTGGCCCGGCGGGACGCCGTAGGTCAGGGTGATGTAGGTGTGCATCTCGGAGGAGGCGCTCGGGTACCGCTCGACGACCTCCTCCATGACGGCACGGGCGGCGGGAGGCGCGTCGGGGTGGATGCGGGGCAGTACCTCGTTGGCGAGGCGGGTGCCCGGGTCGGGGGCGGTCTCCACGATCACGGTGGCCCCCCGCAGGCCGGGTTCGTGGGCCAGCCGGGCCAGCCACTCGCCCCACAGCGCGACCCAGACGTCGACCTGGTCGGGGTCGATGAGCGAGCCGCCGTCGGGGTCGCAGCCGAGAACGATCGTGTACAGGTTGCGGACCGGGTGGTGCAGGACGCCGAAGGGCCGGTCGTAGGCGTCCCGGCCCTCGGTCGCGGTGACCTTGTTGAGCAGGCCGGGAGGGCGGAACCGGCCTCCGGGGCGGGCGGACAGCGGGCCGGAGACGTAGAGGTGCGCGCCCTTCGCCCTGCGGCGCCACCATCCGATGCGCAGGGTCATCAACTGGTAGACGTTGCGCCCGTCCTGGGTACGGACGGCGAGCGGTACGAGGAACACGACGACCGGTACGAGGACGACGAGCGCCGCGTACAGCGAGATCAGTGACGCCAGCAGGGTGACGATGAGCCCGCCGAAGACGCCGAAGGTGCCGACGAGCCCGAGCGGTCCGAGCCCCGGCCGGCGTGGCCTGCGCCAGTTCCCGTAGGTCGGATGGATGACGGCTTCCGTGGACATGGGTCCGGTTTCCCTTCGTGAAGTGACGGGGGTACGGCGCGGCGGTGGGGAGACCGCCGGGTTCCCAGGGGGGAGCGGGAACCCGGCGGTCGTTCATGGGGAGGAGGGGGAGACGACGGGGAGTCCGCCGGTCACCGGCGGGGACCGCCCGCCGGTGACGACCGGTCGCGCCCGCGTCGCGCGCGCGGTCCGCACGCCGTCGTCTCCCCGGGGATCACTTGTTGTGGCCCAGTTCGCCGTCGGCTCCCTCGACGGCGCCGGAGACGGTGGAACCGGCCACCTGGGCCGCGGCCACCGCCGCGAGGACGGCGACACCCGCGGGTCCGGCCGCCGCGGCCGCGCCGCTCGCCGCGCCACCGCCCGCCGCTCCGGCACCCGAGGCACCGGCCCGGCCCGCCGCGGCCGCGCCGTTCGCGCCGCCCGATCCGGTCGCACCCGCCTCTCCGCCCGCACCGGACGAGCCGCCCGCACCGGACGAGCCGCCGGAGCCGCCGGATCCGGTCGCGCCGCTCGGACCCACCTGCGCACCGCCGCCCGAGCCGCCGCGGCTGCCGCCGAGCTGGACCGCGCCGCTGGCCAGGCTGGAGCCCGCCTGTCCCATGCTGGACATCGGGTTGCCGGTGCCCATGGCGGCGGTCGCCGGCACGATCAGCTTCAGCAGCGCGGGCAGGGCGATGGCGGACAGCAGCATCACGCCGATGCCGGCGATCCGGGTGTTGATGGTGGCGGCGTCACCGGTGCCGCTGTTCCGGCCCGAGTTGATCATCGCCATGCCCGCGTTGAGCACGAGGGCGACCGCGGGTTTGTAGAGCAGCCAGGCGATCATCCAGCCGATGTGCTTGCGCCACCAGCCGGCGCCCCAGTCCGTCATCGAGGCCGCGGCGGCCAGCGGGAGGGTGCCCAGCAGCAGCATCATCACACCGAGCCGGATGTACATCAGGACCGTGTGGATGATCCCGGCGATCAGCAGCAGGAACGCGAGGACCAGCAGCAGGAAGGACTGGATCCCGCTGCCGTCCGAGCAGGCTCCGACGTTGTTCAGCGAATCCCGTACGGCGTTGTTGAACAGGTAGTTGGAGTAGCTGTCCCCCACGGCCGCGGCGGCCACGACGACGGTGGTGGCGGCACCCGAGACGAGCACCACCCGCATGATGCCCTTGAGCGCCGTGCGGCCCGCGTCGCCCTTCCGCTCGATGGCCATGCGGCAGGCGGCGAAGAGCAGCGAGCCGACGGCGAGGTAGACCACGATCCACTGCGTGTCGCTGCTGATGTCCTTCGACGTCTGGGTCTGCTCCAGCGTCGGGACATTGGTGGTCAGCGCCGCGAACACCGCGACCGCGCCCGCGAGGATGGTCTTCGCGATCAGGTCGACGATGGTCCCGATGGGATCGCCGAGAAAGCTGAAGAACCCCTTCACCAGGTCGATGACCGGATTCCCGGACGTGCAGTTCACGTCAAACCCCCCAAAGGACGAAGCCGCTGGTGCTCTGGACGGCCGACACCGGCGAGTGCAGCGAACCGTTGTCGTCGGGCTGGACCTTCCAGTCACCGCCGCTCCAGCGCAGGGAGATGTCGGTCGCCGCGTATCCCTGGGCACTCTTGAGGAGCAGGCGCACGGTCGCCGCCGTGTCCGTGTACGAGGCCACCGAGAAGCCGACGTACGAGGCGACGGTCGTACCGCTGCTCTGGCTGTCGGTGCTCCGGACGGTGGCCCGCTGGAACTCGAACATCTCGCGGCCCTGCCCGGAGACGACCTGCTGCTCGGTGACGGTGCGCCAGTTCGATCCGCTCATCTGCGAGGGGATGATGTGGGCGGCCAGCGCGGCCCCGGTGGGCGTGTGCGCGTAGCACCACCACAGGGACCCCTGGATCAGGGTCGGCCCCGCGGAGACGGAGACGGGAACCCGCGCGACACCGAGCGTGCGCCAGCTCACGTCCTTGGGCGCGGCCCGGGGCGGCGCCGCGCCCGCGCTGTCGTCGGTACGACAGCCACCGGGCCGACCGTCCTTCTTTCCGGAGGCGGTGGCGAGCGGGCCCTCGGAGGCCGCGGCGTTCGCACGGTCCGTGGTCGTGTCCGGGCCGGACAGCATGGTGACGATCCCGCCCACCACGACCACGATGCCGAGGAATCCCGCCGACAGCTGCCAACTGCGCTGTCTGTAGTACGGCCCGGACTCCGCGATCCGGCGCTCCCTGCGTTTGAACATCACGACCGTCCGCCGGGCCTACGCGAACACGAAACTGATCAGCGGGCCCGCGGTGGCCACGAGGACACAGCCGCCGAGCACCATGCCGAGCCGGCTCATGTGCTCCGAACTCTCGCCCCGCTTGACGGAGACGGCCATCATCGCGCCGGTGATCAGCACGCCGGCGACACCGGCGGCGGTGCCGGCCCAGGCGGCTATGCCGAGGACCGTGTTGACCTTGGAGGTGAGCGCACCGGGGGCATTGGCCGCGGGCTGCGGGACGCCGGCGGCGAGGATGGTGGAGGCTTCGTGGAGCAGAGAGGACATGAGGATCTCCGAGGGGTTCGGCGCCCGGCACGAACGGTGGGCGGGAAGGTGACTGGCTTTGCGGGAAGGTGCGTCGAGGTCAGGGACCGAGGAGTTGAAGGCTGCCGAGGGCCGCGACGAGCGGACCGGCGCACGTGGCGACCAGGCAGCTGAGGGTGACGAAGAAGACGCCGCGGAAGTGTTCGCCGCCCTCACCGGGGTCGCCGCGGCGCAGCTGGAGCGCCATCTGGATGCCGACGATGATCAGTCCGCCGACACCGCAGGCGGAGGCGCACCAGGCGAGCAGACCGAGGATCGTGTCGGCCTCCACCGGCGGGGTGTAGGCGGCCAGGAACCGCGCGTCGAAGAGGGGCCGGGTCACGACACGGCTCCCTCGCCGTAGAGTTCGCCGCCCACCAGCTTGGCGAGGGCGGCGAGTTGTCTCGGGGTGGACTTCGGGCGGCCACCCGTACGCCAGGCCGGTATCCACGGCACGCGGTGCACCCGGGCGACGGAGCGGAGCACGCGGATGCGGCGCAGCAGGCCGAGCGGCAGCCGTCCGGGAGCGTCGGCGACGAGGACCACGCCCAGCAGTTCGATTCCCTGCGGGGCGTTGCCGTCCTTGAGCGCGCCCAACGCCTGGGAGACGGAACGCAGTCCCCGCGCGCTGGTCCGGCCGACCAGGACGACCCGGCGGGGCTCGCCGCGGGCGGGGTCCGGCCAGCGGGCTCCCACCTCCACTCCGCCGAACGCCTCGGCCAGCGAGGTCGCGCCGGAGCCGCCGTGCGCCTTGACCCAGCCGACCTCGTCCCGCGACTTCCCGCGTACCGGCCCGGGCCGCTTCGTCTGGCCCCAGGCCGCCTCCGGGGAACCGGAGGCCCGCGCCGCCCGCCGCCCTGCGGACCGCGGCGGGACACCCTTGGGGTGGGCCGCGGCCTGTGGGGCGGCCTGCACGGCGGCCGGAGCACGAGGCGGCGTCCCGGCCTGCGGCACGGGTGCCGCGAGCTGGTCGCCGGGCGCCCGCGGAGGCGTGGGCCGGGCGCCGGGATCCGGGATGAACACCGTCTGACCGGCGGGGTCAGGAGCGGGCCGTGCTTCCGGGGGCGCCGGTTGTGGGTTCTTGGGTCCCCGTACCCATGCCCCCGGGCCCGACGGCATTGCCGAAGGAGTGCCCATGTGTGCCCCGCCCCCCTTTTCGCTCGTTGATCCGCTGCTCTGGCTCATCTGGTTTCCACTGGTTTGAACTTATTTGCTCCGGGCCCCGTTTCGGTCTGTCGAGCCCGTCGGACAGCACAACGGGCCATGTGGCCGCAGCGGTTCAAGGCGAGGGGAAGAAGGCGGGCGCTCATGAGCGGAGAGAGCGGGGAGGGCGGTGCGTCGACCGCCGTCAGGAACGGGATCATCGCGGGCACCGGCTGCGGTTGCCTGCTGTCGCCGCTCGCCCTGGCCGGAACGCTGGTCGTCGTGGTGATCCTGGGCGGATTCGGCGTCCTGCTGGCCCCGCTCATCGCGCTGTACCTGCTGTTCCACGGAGGCGGCGGCAGCCCCCCGAGCCAGGCCGACGCGGACCAGTCGCTCGGCATCTTCCAGGGCGACGGCAAGGGCCGGCTGGACACCTCCACCGTCCCCGCGGACCTGGTGGACCCCATTCAGAAGGCCGGCGAACTGTGCGGCGCGATCGGCCCGATCGTCATCGCCTCCCAGATCGAGAAGGAGTCCGGCTTCAACAGCGCTCTGGTCGGCCCGAACGGCGAACAGGGCCTCTCGCAGCTGCCGCCCGAGATCTTCACGCAGTACGGCAAGGACGACGACGACAACGGCAAGACCTCCGCCCTGGACGCGAAGGACTCGATCATGGCGCAGGGCCGCTACCTGTGCGAACTGGCCAAGCAGGGGCAGCAGATGATCGACAACGGCGAGGTGAACCAGAGCGGCGGGGACGGGACCGCCAACAGCGTCCTGGACCTCGCCCTGGCCGCCTACGACGTCGGGATGGACGCCGTCCGCGCGGCCAGAGGGGTGCCGGAGACGAACGAGGCCCAGGGCTATGTCCTCGCCATCCGCGCCCAGTTCGCGAAGTACCAGGGCATCGGCGCCCCTCCCTCGGGCGCCACTCCGGGCGTCACGCCCGACCCTGACGCGACCACGACCTGACCACGACCTGACCACGACCGCGACCGTGACGACGACCGCGACCGCGATCACTTCCACCCAGACCGCCGCATGAGGAGGACAGCCATGGCCCGCTTCGATGTGTACATCTCCGGTGAAGGGCTCGCCGAGATCGACGGACACACCCTTGCCACCGCGCCCGGCCAGACCGTTCACGAGGCCGTCCTCGACCGGTTGCAGGGGCACGCGCACGAGCGTGCCGGCGCCGTGGCGGCGACGGTGTACGACGGTCCCGGCGGCGCCCGCTTCGTGCTGGAGGTGCTGCCGGACGGGTCCAGCCGCGTCCTCGAACCGGAGGAGGAACCGTTCGACGAGCCCGAACCCGCGGCTCCGGCAACCCCCACCCGGGCCGCTGCCCCAACGACCGCTGCCCCAACGACCGCTGCCCCGGCGGCCGCTGCCCCGGCGGCCGCTGCCCCGGCGGCCGCTGCCCCGGCGGCCGCTGCCCCGGCGGCCGCCGCTCCGGAGGCCCTCGCTCCGGCCGGCGCCCCCGTCGCTCCCGCCACCGTCGTCGTTCCCGTCTCCGCCGCGGCCACCGCCGTCGCCACCGCGGTCGCGCGGGCCCGCGCCACGGCCGCCGCCCGCGCCGAGGTACCGGACCCGGGTGCCGTCGCGGCCCCCGCCGCCGACACCGCTCTCCCCGCCGGCCTCACCGAACGGATCGGCCGTATCAACGAGCTGGCCGCCGACGGCCGGCTCGACGAGGCGTTCGCCGACGCGACCGCGTTGCGCGAGAGCCTGACCGGCTCGGTGGGCGCCGAGCACCCGCACGCCGTGGAGGCCCGGGCCGTCGAGGC
The DNA here is from genome assembly GCF_042888945.1 of Streptomyces sp. NPDC002698. Taxonomy (NCBI): domain Bacteria; kingdom Bacillati; phylum Actinomycetota; class Actinomycetes; order Kitasatosporales; family Streptomycetaceae; genus Streptomyces; species Streptomyces sp. NPDC002698. The sequence goes on along the minus strand of NZ_JBIAQM010000005.1, from coordinate 285,532 downwards.
GTACCTCGCGCACCTGCGCGGCGATCACCGGGAGGCCATCGTGCTGGCCCTGGCCGTGGCCCGGATCCGGTGCGGCGCCAGGGACGGCCGGGCACCCGCGGAGGTGGCGCGGGCCGCGGCCGCCTGGCAGCAGCTCGACGACGACCGGGCGGTCGTCGCCCACGGGCGTGAACTCCTGCACATGTGGGACACGTTGGACCGGCACGGCCTGCTGCCCCCCGGCCACGCGGCACTCGTCGGGCAGGTCCGCGGACAGGTCGACGCCCTGGAGGCGTACGTCTGAGTCACCCCGCGCGACCTCGCCGCCACCCCTGGTCACACCCGCCCCGACCAGCTCGTCCATCACTTCGTACACCCGACGTCAAACGAACGTGGAACGACGCTCGGAACACTCCGTTCCCCAGGAGGCCCCGGCCCCAGGTCCCCCCGACCGGGGCCGGTCATCGCAAGGAACAGGAGCACCCATGAATGTCACGGTCATCGGATCCGCGAGCGCGGTCTCTCCCGAGGAACGGGCGCTGCGTGACCTCTACCTGGAACACGGCCCGGCGCTCTACACGTATGTACTGCGCATGCTGGGCGGGGACACGCACCGTACCGAGGACGTCATCCAGGAGACGCTGCTGCGCTGCTGGAACAAGCGGAACCTGGCCGATGGCGAGGGGATGGCCGTACGCCCCTGGATGTTCCGGGTCGCCCGCAACCTCGTCATCGACGCGCACCGGACGCGGATGGCGCGGCCGTTGGAGATAGGCGGTGCCACCTGGCTGAACGAACTGGGCGCCGAGGCGGACGACATCGAGCGGATGCTGTCGTCCATCGTGGTGCAGGAGGCGCTGCGGGCGCTCACTCCCGCCCACCGCGACGTGATCCGGGCGACGTTCCTGGAGGACCGCACCACCCAGGAGGCGGCCGAGGCCCTGGGCATCCCGCAGGGCACGGTCAAGTCCCGGGTGTACTACGCGCTGCGCGGTCTGCGGTTGGCGCTGCGCGAACACGGTGTCTTCGCGGACGAGGACGGCCGGCTCCGGCACCCGGCACCGGAGCCGGCACCGGAGCCGGTCAGGGCCGCCGCCTGACCCCCCGGACCCCTCCTGCCCATGCCGGGCACGCCTGGCCCCGCGGACCCCGCCTGTTCTCGCCCCGCCCGCGTCCCATCACGCCGGACCGGTTCCTCCGGGATCGGAGGCTTCCAGGTCGCGCAGGGTTTCCCGCAGGTCGGCGGCCTCCGGGTGGGAGTTCTCCTCCAGGAGGGCGAGCGCCGCCCGGAAGGCGTCGATCGCCGCGTCCCGGTCGCCGGCGGCGAGCCGGGAGTCGGCGATGTGGCGCAGGGTGTCGGCCTCCAGATAGTGGTCGCCGATCTCCTGGTACAGCGCCAGCGCGCGCTCGAAGCGTTCGACGGCGGCGTCGTACTGCCCGAGCTGGTGGTGGGCGTAGCCGACACTGTCCTGTGCCCCGGCCTCGCCGATCGGGTTGCCGATCTCCTGGTGCAGGGCGACGGCCTTCTCGCAGTGTTCCAGCGCCTTGCCGTGCTCACCGAGCAGGATGTACGTCCATCCGACCTCGTTGAGGACGATGGCCTCGCTGCTCGTGTCGCCCTCGGCCCGGTACAGCTCGCGGGCGTGCGTGTAGTGGTCGAGCGAGACGGTGAACCGGCCCTCCCCGTTGGCCTGGTAGGCGAGACAGCGCCGGGTGCGTGCCTCGCCGAACGCGTCGCCCTCGGCCCGGAACAGCTCCAGCGCCCGGCCGAGGTCCCGCCGCGCCTCGGCGGAGTGCGCGAACCGGGTGTGGAAGAAGCCCAGACCGCGCAGGGCGTGCGCCTCGCCGAGACGGTCGCCGATCGCGCGGGAGGCCCGGAGCGCGGAACTGTTGATCTCCATCAGGTCGTGCCAGAAGCCCAGCCGGTCGAAGTACAGGTCCAGTCCGACGGCGGTGCGCCAGGCGTGGTCCTCGTAGCCGTGGGTGGCGGCGTGCTCGACGACCGACCGCAGGACGTGCCGTTCCGTGCGCAGCCACTGCATGGCCTTCCTCCGGCCGGTGAACCGGAGCGCGCCGCTGTCCGTTGTGCTCGACGGCAGGGGGATGGTCTCGCGGAGCGGGCTGATGATCGCGGAGGCGTGGTGAGTGGTGTGCAGATAGTGGTCGTACATCCGGCGCAGCGCAGCGCCGCGCCGCTCCTCGGTGTCCTCGGTGTCGGCCTGTTCGCGGGCGTAGGCGCGCAGCAGGTCGTGGAAGGCGAAGCGGCCGGGCGCGTGTTCGCCGAGCAGGCTGGCGCCGGTGAGTTCGGCCAGCAGCGCGCGGACCGGGCGTGGGGGCACCGCGGTCAGGGCGGCGGCCACGGCCGTGCTGATGTCGGGTCCCGGGTGGAGGGACAGCCGGCGGAACAGTTCCGCCGCGGCGGACGGCAGTGCGTGGTACGACCACGAGAAGACGGCGCGCGCGTCCGTGTGGGCGTCGCCGCCGGTGAACGCGTCCAGGCTTCCGTGGGTCTCGCGGAGTTCCCCCGCGATGTCCGCGAGCCGGAAGCCGGGGTGGTGGGCGGCCCGCGCCGCCACGATGGCGAGGGCCAGCGGCAGCCGGGCGCACAGCTCGACGATGGCGTCGGCGGCCTCCGGTTCGGCGTCCACCCGCGTGGCGCCGATGCGCCGGGTGAGCATCGCGCGGGCCTCGCCGGTGGTCAGCGGGCCCAGGGTCAGCGGGTGGGCGCCGTGGCCGGCCACCAGTCCGGTCAGCCGGCTGCGGCTGGTGACGATGACGAGACAGCCCGGTGTGCCGGGCAGCAGCGGTCGTACCTGCCCGCTGTCACGGGCGTTGTCCAGCACGATCAGGACGCGCCGGCGGGCGAGGACGCTGCGGTAGAGGGCGGCCTGCGCGTCGAGCCCTTCGGGGACGGCCTGCGGGGCCACGCCGAGGGCGACGAGGAACGTCTCCAGCGCCTCGGCGGGTTCCATGACGGAGCCGCCCTGGTCGTATCCGCGCAGGTTCACATAGAGGCTGCCGTCGGGGAAACGGTGGGCGACCCGGTGCGCCCAGTGCACGGCCAGGGTCGTCTTGCCCGCCCCCGCCATGCCGTTGATGAGCCCGACGACGGCCGCGTCCGGATGGTCCTCGGCGGGCAACAGCGCGTCCACCCGCCCGAGTTCGACGTCACGGCCGGTGAACAGGGGCAGGTCCGCCGGGAGCTGGGAGGGGTGTACGCCGCCTGCGGCCCGTATCGGATCGTCCCGGTCGGGGTCGTCCGCCCGCTCGGCGTAGGGGCCGTCCTCGGTGTCCGTGCCGTCCGCCGCCGCCGATACCGGTGCCGGCGGCGACAGGCCCGGGTCACCGGCCAGCAGTCGTGCGTGCGCGGCGCGCAGGGACGGGCCGGGTTCGATGCCGAGTTCGTCCACGAGCGTGCGGCGGGTGCTCGCGTAGACCTCCAGGGCCTCGGCCTGCCGTCCGCAGCGGTACAGGGCCACCAGCAGCAGTTCGCACACGGCCTCGCGCAGCGGCTGTGCGGCGCGCAGTGCCACCAGTTCGGGCAACACCGTTTCGTGGCGGCCGAGTTCGAGCTCCACGCGGAGCCGGTACTCCAGGGCGGTCAGCCGCCGCTCGGCCAGCCGCGCCCGCTCGGTCTCCGCGAACGGCCCGGGCACGCCGGCCAGGGGGGTGCCGGGCCAGCCGGTGAGCGTGGTGTCCAGCAGCCGGGCCGCCCCGCGGCTGTCGCCCCGGGCGCGGCTGTGCTCGGCGAGCGCCAGGCCCTCCTCGAACTCGGCGAGATCGCTGGTGATCTCCTCGGTCCGCAGCGCGTATCCGTCACCGATGGACACCACGAGCCGGGGCGGTGCGCCCGGGCTCCGTTCGGACTCCAGCAGCTTGCGCAGCCGCGACACGTAGGTGCGCAGCACGGGGACGGCGCCGGCCGGCGGGTCGTGGCCCCAGATGCCGTCGATGAGTTCGTCGATGCCGACCGCTCGCCCGCGTCGCAGGAGCAGGAGCGCGAGCACGGCGCGTTGCTGGGGCGAGCCGAGTGCCAGTTCCGTCTCGCCCCGCCAGGCACGCAGTGGGCCCAGTAAGGAGAAACGGAGAACTTCCGCACCATCAGTAACCTTCACAGCACCAGAGAGTAGCCAGGGCCGCTACGAACACTCTGTCGATTCGGCCAATTTCACAGGTCGTGTCGTGTACGCGACGGGGCGGCCCCGGATACCCGCGCCGGACCCCGGAACCGCCGGGCCTCGGCCACGCTTTTCGAGGGTCTCCAGCGCGCCGTCGGGGGCGGCGGTACGGATCATGGGCCGGGGCCAAGAGGTCCCCGCGGCCGCCCGCCCGGGCCGGGTCCGCCGTTGTGCCGGGTGCTCCCGTGACCCGCTCGGCTCGTCCGGGATGTCGATCGCGCCGGGGACACCGCGGGCATGGGTCAATCAGGTCATGCGGGGTGAACGGTTCTTCCACAGGGTGTGGATGTACGTGCGCGGGGCGCCGGGCACGTACATCTGGCTGACGATCCTCTTCGTCACCACCGTGGCCCTGCACCACATGTCCCCGGATTTCGAAGAGGACTTCCTGCGGCAGCGCTCGACGAACATCCACGAGCTGTCGAACAACCCGGTGCGGGTGCTGTTCGCGAGCGCGATGTGGATCGACGGCGGGCACTGGATTCCGTACGCCGTTCTCTACACCGTCTTCCAGGCACCCGCCGAACGCTGGCTGGGAACCGCCCGCTGGCTGGCGGTCAACGCGGCCGCGCACGTGCTGTCGACGCTGGTCAGCGAGGGCGCGCTGCTCTGGGCGATCAAGCACGGCGTGGCACCGCACTCCGCGGTCGACACCCTCGATGTCGGAGTGAGCTACGCCCTGGCGGGGGTGGTCGGCGTGCTCACCTACCGGATCGCCACGCCCTGGCGATACGCGTATCTGGTGGCCGTCCTGGCGGCGTACGGGATTCCCTTCGTGATCGAGCGCTCCTTCACCGATCTCGGGCATTTCACCTCCGTTCTCATCGGACTCGCCTGTTATCCGCTGACCGGAGGGCGCGGAGAAACACGGAATCCGAAGGAGACAGCCGGCACCCGGCGGAGTTAGCGTCCCGCCATGAGCAGCTCGGCGGGCAAGGTCGTGAACGGTGGCATCTCCTTCTGGTACGCGGACGACGGCCTGCCCGCGCCCCGGGAGCCGCTGCCCGGCGACGCGACCGCCGACGTCGTCGTGGTCGGCGGCGGCTACACGGGACTGTGGACCGCGTACTACCTGAAGAAGGCGGCCCCCTTCCTGCGCGTCACCGTCCTGGAGCAGAAGTTCTGCGGCTACGGCGCCTCCGGGCGCAACGGCGGCTGGCTCTACAACGGCATCGCGGGCCGCGACCGGTACGCGAGGCTGCACGGCCAGGAGGCGGCCGTACGGCTCCAGCGGGCCATGAACGACACCGTGGACGAGGTCGTCCGGGTGGCCGCCGAGGAAGGCATCGAGGCCGACATCCACCAGGGCGGTGTCCTGGAAGTGGCCTACACGCCCGCCCAGCTCGCGCGGCTCAAGGCCTTCCACGCCCACGAACTGTCGTTCGGCGAGAAGGACCGCGAGCTGTACGGCGCGAAGGAGACCGCCGAACGGATTCGCGTCGCGGACGCGGTGGGCTCGACCTGGACCCCGCACGGGGCCCGGCTGCACCCGGTGAAGCTGGTCAAGGGGCTCGCCGCCGCCGTGGAGGCGCTCGGCGTCACCATCCACGAGCAGACGCCGGTGACCGAGATCCGACCGCAGCACGCGGTGACCCCGTACGGCACCGTCCGCGCCCCCTACGTCCTGCGCTGCACCGAGGGCTTCACCGCGAACCTCAAGGGCCAGAAGCGGACCTGGCTGCCGATGAACTCGTCCATGATCGCGACGGAGCCGCTGACGGACGGCCAGTGGGCGGAGATCGGCTGGGAGGGCCGCGAGACCCTCGGCGACATGGCCCACGCGTACATGTACGCCCAGCGCACCGCCGACGGCCGGATCGCGCTCGGCGGCCGCGGCGTCCCGTACCGCTTCGGCTCGCGCACCGACAACGACGGCCGCACCCAGCGGTCCACCGTCGACGCCCTGTACGAGATCCTCGTCCGCCTCTTCCCGTCGCTGATCGGCGTCCAGGTCTCCCACGCATGGTCGGGTGTCCTGGGAGTCCCGCGCGACTGGTGCGCCACGGTCACCCTGGACCGCTCGACGGGCCTCGGCTGGGCCGGCGGCTACGTCGGCTCCGGCGTCGCCACCGCCAACCTCGCCGCACGCACCCTGCGCGACCTCGTGCGGCAGGACTCCGGCCAGGCGGGCGCGACCGAGCTGACCGCCCTGCCCTGGGTCGGCCACAAGGTCCGCAAGTGGGAACCGGAGCCCTTCCGCTGGATCGGCGTCCACGGCATGTACGCGACCTACCGCACGGCCGACCGCCGTGAAGGGACCACCCACAGCCCGGAGTCGTCCCGGCTGGCCCGGATCGCCGACCGGGTGGCGGGGCGCCACTGACCCGGTGCCGGTGTGACCCCCGGCCGCCGGCTCCCCGCGGCCCGGGGCCACACCGTCCGGAGGACCGGGGTCAGCCCACCGATTCCGCGACCGCCGCGTCCGACGGCGCGTGCCTGGGGGCCTTGGCCGTGACCATGAGCCCCGCGACCAGGCCGGCCAGCAGCATGATGCCGACGGCCCACCAGATGGCCACGGTGTACCCGTGGACGACGCCCTCCCGGGTGATCAGCTCCCTCTGCGCGGGGTCGCGGAGATGGGCGGCGATGTAGGCCGTGCTCGCGGTGGTGGCGATGGTGTTCAGCAGCGCCGTGCCGATCGAACCGCCCACCTGCTGCGAGGTGTTGACCGTCGCCGAGGTGACGCCCGCGTCCTGCGGGGCGACCCCGGCGGTCGCGGTGGCGAAGACCGGCATGAAGGTCAGGCCCATGCCGAGACCCAGCAGGAGCAGCCCCGGCAGCAGCTCGGTGGCGTAGGCGGAGTCGACGGTGAGCTGGGTGAAGAACAGCATGCCGCCGGCCGCGAGGACCATGCCCGGGACCATCAGCACGCGCGGCGCCACACGGGGCAGCAGCCGCGCCGAGATCTGCGTCGAGCCGATGATGATCGCGACGGTCAGCGGCAGGAACGCCAGACCGGTCTTCACCGGCGAGTATCCGAGGACGACCTGGAGGTAGTAGGTCATGAACAGGAACACGCCGAACATGCCGATGACGGCGAGCCCCATCGTCAGGAAGCAGCCGGCGCGGTTGCGGTCCTTGACGATGTGCAGCGGCAGGAGCGGGCTCGGCGCCCTGTTCTGCCACCACACGAACGCGACCAGCAGCGCGACCCCGCCCGCGATCAGACCCAGCACCAGCGGGGCCGACCAGCCGTGCGACTCCGCCTCGCTGACCCCGTACACGATCGCCACCAGTCCGCCGCAGCCCAGCACCGCGCCGGGCACGTCCAGCCGGACGTTCTTGTGGCCGGGCCGGTCGCGCAGCAGTCCGAACGCGCCGAAGACCGCGATCACCGCGATGGGGATGTTGACGTACAGACACCAGCGCCAGTTCAGGTACTCCGTCAGCACGCCGCCCAGGATGAACCCGATCGCCGCGCCGGAGCCCGCCAGCGCTCCGTAGACACCGAACGCCTTTCCACGTTCCTTCGGGTCGGTGAAGGTCGTGGTCAGCAGGGACAGCGCCGAGGGCGCGAGCAGGGCGGCGAAGGCGCCCTGGAGGGCGCGGGCGGCGAACAGCATGCCGGACGTGGTCGCCGCGCCGCCGATGCCCGACGCCACCGCGAAGCCGATCAGCCCGATGACGAAGGTGCGTTTGCGTCCGACGAGGTCGGCGACCCGGCCGCCGAGCAGCAGCAGCCCGCCGAAGGCCAGCGTGTAGGCCGTGATGACCCACTGCCGGTCGCCGTCGGATATGCCGAGAGCGTGCTGCGCGGACGGAAGGGCGATGTTCACGATCGTCGCGTCCAGCACGACCATGAGCTGGGCGAGCGCGATGATCACCAGCGCCCACCAGCGATGGGGGTCGGGACCCGCGGGCGCTTCTGGTTCACCTGTCCGGGTGACACTCATTCGCCCAGAAGACCATGGAACGGAAGGGGTCGCATCTTTGGGCGATTCGGCCTCGTGGGGCGCGTTCCACCGGCTCGTGGTCATGGTTCCAGCACCACCTTTCCGATCGTCGCCCTGTTCTCCAGGGCCCGGTGCGCCGCGGCCGCCCCGGCGAGGGGGAAACGGGTCACGGCCGGGACCAGGCGGCCGGCCGCGGCCTCGGCCAGGGCCCGCAGTTCCAGGGTCCGCACGGGGTCGGGTCCGCCCGCCCTGCGCATCATCACGGGGCCGAGCACCTGCTCGGACACCCCTTCCACGAGGTACGGGGAGCCGCCGCGCAGGCCCGCGCCGGACCAGCCGAAGACGAGGTGCAGGCCGCCGGGGCCGAGCAGCCCGACGGCCTCCCGGGCCACGTCACCGCCGACGCCGTCGAGCACGACGGTCGCCGCCCGGCCGCCGAGGTGCGCGCGGACCTTTTCCGGCCAGCCGGGATCGGTGTAGTCGACGGCCGGATCGGCGCCGTTCGCGCGGGCCAGCGCCACCTTCTCGGGGCCGCCCGCGAGGCCCACCACGGTCGCGCCCGCGTGGTGCGCGTACTGCACGAGGAGCGTGCCGACGCCGCCCGCCGCCGCGGGCACGACGACCACGGAGGAGGGGCCGAACTCGGCGAACTGCGCGATCCCCATGGCCGTACGGCCCGTCCCGATCATGGCGACGGCCTGCGCGAAGTCGAGGTTCCCGGGAATGTCGTGGAGGCGCTCGACGTCCGTGACCGCCAGCTCGGCGTAGCCCCCGGGGGCGAAACCGAGGTGGGCGACGACGCGTCTGCCGAGCCAGAGCCCGGCGACGCCCTCGCCGAGGGCCTCGACGGTTCCGGCGACCTCACGGCCGGGGACGGTCGGCAGGACGGGCTCGGGGGCCGGGCCGCCCCGCATGCCCGCGCGCAGGGCGGTGTCCAGGAGGTGGACGCCCGCGGCCGCCACGGCGATCCGGACCTGGCCGGGTCCCGGCTCGGGGTCCTCCGTCCGCTCGAGGACGAGGTTCTCGGCGGGACCGAAGGCGTGCAGTCGGATCGCGTACATCGGGGGGCTCCTCGGAATCGGCGGGATCGGCCGGTCGGGCCCTGACCACTGTTCAACCTCAAGCCCGCTTGAGGTCAAGGCGCTCCCGGAGGCCCAGGGCCAGCGACACGGCCTCCATCGCGCTGTTGAAGGACACCTCCGAGAGCACCCCGGGAGCCGCGACCTGGTCGCCCACGAGGTAGACGCCGTCGCCCCGGTCGATGCGCGGACGGTCCCGCCAGGTCGTGCCGGGCAGGTCGACCGCGCCCGTACGGCCGTTCGCGACGCTCGTGCGCCGCCAGGTGACGCGCTCGCGCCAGCCCTGGAAGGCGAGGTCCAGGAGCTGCTCGGCACGGGCGGCGCCGTGTGCCCCGGACTCTCCCGGGGCGATCGGGAACTGCCCCTGGAGGAGCTGCTCACCGGCCGGGGCGAGGGTGCGGTCCCGGGCGGTGAAGCGCTCGATCCAGCCCGGCGCGTCCAGGTCGGAGACGGCGAACGCGTCCCCGCGGCGGCTCCGCAGCGCCAGGTCGACCAGCGCCGTACGGCCGCTCGGCCAGGTCAGCGAGTCGTCCTTGAGCAGACGGCGGGCCGAGGCCAGCGAGGTGGCGACGATGACCGGGCCCCGGCCCTCGGGGACGGCGTCCACCCGGGCCAGCGTCTCCATCCGCACGCCGAGGTTCCACGCCCGCCCCGCCATCCGGTCGATGACGCCGGCCCAGCCGCCCCGGGGGCAGTGCACCTCCGTCGGCACCTTCATGGCCCGGCGCAGCCGCTCCTGCACGAACGCCGCCGACAGCGAACCGGGATCGTGGTGGAAGAGGGCGACGGCCGAGTAGTGGGCCGCGGCCCGCGCGCCCTCCTCCCCGGCCTGTCCCCTCGCCCAGGTCATGAAGTCGACGTCCGCCGGAGCCCGCTGGCCGGAGCGCCGCAGCAGCTTCAGCATCGCGAACGGCGGGGTGCGGCGCAGCACGCCCCGGTGCCGCAGGCGCAGCCGGGCCGCCTCCAGGGGCGGGATCGGGGCGAGCGCTCCGATCAGGTCCCGCTGACGGAGCCAGGTCCAGTGCGGGCCCGCGCTGTAGAGGGCGTGCGGTCCCTCGTTCGTCCGGTAGGGCCCCTCGGCGGTCCGGGCCCGCCCGCCGAGGGTGTGGTGAGCTTCGTACACGGTGACCTCGGCACCCGCCTCGGCGGCGGTGACGGCGGCGGTGAGTCCGGCGAAGCCGCCGCCGATGACGGTGATGCGGTACATGGCTGGAGGTCTCCTCTGCTCGGTGTCTGCTCGGTGCCGGCCGACCTGCGCTCGCGCTTTTGGCGTGCTCTGACGACAAGGCTTTCCGTGGGTACGACGTGACGCGGGCCCGCGATGTGACATGCCGTGCGTTTCCGCAGGCCGGCGCGATGTGACATGCGGGCGCTCTCGTGGGCCGGCGCCCGTTGTCAGTGGCGGCGGGCAGGATGGGGGCATGGCGAGGAGAGTGGCGGGCGGACGCGACGGGACGGGTGCGAAGGCACCGGGAGCCGGTCCGAGGGCGGCACGGCGGCCGGAGCTGCGGCTGCCCGCGCTGGAGCCGTACGACGGCGCGGAACTGGAGCCGGACGGCGACTACGACGGGCTGGAGTTCCGGGAGGCGGACTTCGCCGGACAGGACGGCGGGGGAGCCCGCTTCATGGACTGCGCGCTGACGGGCTGCGCGCTGGACGAGACACGGCTGCACCACGCGCGCGTGCTGGACTCGGTCCTCACGGGCATCCGGGGCGTGGGCACCGATCTCGCCGAGTCGACGCTGCGCGATGTCGAGCTGATCGACGCCCGCCTCGGCGGGGCGCAGTTGTACGGCTCCGTCCTGGAGCGGGTGGTCGTGCGCGGCGGGAAGATCGACTATCTGAATCTGCGCAAGGCGAGACTCAAGGACGTCGTCTTCGAGGGCTGTGTCCTGGTCGAGCCGGACTTCGGGGGCGCCCGCCTGGAGCGGGTGGAGTTCGTGAACTGCGTCCTGAAGGGAGCGGACCTCACCGGGGCCACCCTCGTGGACGTGGACCTGCGCGCGGCGGCGGAGCTGGACATCGCGCGGGGCGTGGAGCGGCTCGCGGGCGCGGTCATCAGCACCCACCAGCTCCTGGACCTGGCACCGGTGCTGGCGGCCGCCCTGGGGGTGCGGGTGGACGGCGGCGCGGAGGGGGTCTGAGACCCACCGGCTGTCCGGTCCGCCCGCTAGGAGACGCGGGGGAAGCGGGCCTGGAGCGTCCAGATCGCCGGGTTCTCGGCGAGGTCCTCGTGCAGGTCGGTGAGGTCCGCGAGCAGGTCGTGCAGGAAGTCACGGGCCTCGCGGCGGAACTCGGTGTGCGAGAAGGTCAGCGGCTCCTCGTCGCCCGGCATCCAGTCGGCCTCGATGTCCACCCAGCCGAAGCGGCGCTCGAAGAGCATGCGGTCGGTCGACTCGGTGAAGTCCAGTTCCGCCTGCTGGGGGCGGGAGGCCCGGCTGCCCAGCGGGTCGCGGTCGAGGTGCTCCACGATGTCGCACAGCGCCCACGCGAAGTCGAGCACCGGTACCCAGCCCCAGCCCGTGGACACCTCCCGGTCCGTCTTGGTGTCGGCGAGGTACACGTCCCCGCAGAACAGGTCGTGCCGCAGCGCGTGGACGTCCGCGCGGCGGTAGTCGGTCTGCGGGGGGTCGGGGAAGCGGTTGGAGAGGGCGTAGCCGATGTCGAGCACGAGGTGATGGTGTCACGCCGGGCGGCGCCCGCTTCCCGGTCGGCCCAGGGAGGCGGTTTCCGGCCGGAGAGGGGGCACCGGGGCGGCGGTTTCCGGACGGTCCGGGGACGTTCGGCCGCAGGGACGCGGCGGGTGGCGGAGCGGCCGCCTAGGATCGCGGATGTGCCCCGATCTTCCGTCACCGTCCCCTTTGCCCTGGCTCTCGCGCTCGTCGCCGGGCTCACCGCCTGCGGCGGGGACGGCGTGCACGGGAAACCCGGCGCGGCCGGCGTCGGCGACCCGTACTTCCCGAAGATGGGCAACGGCGGGTACGACGTCGCGCACTACGGACTCACCCTGTCCTACGACCCCCGGGACGAACGGCTGACGGGAACGGCCGAGATCACCGCGCGGGCCCTGGAGGACCTCAGCGCCTTCCGTCTCGACCTGCTGGGGCTGGACGTCTCCGACGTCACCGTCGAGGGCCGCGGCGCCCGCTGGAGCCGGGCGGGCCAGGAACTGACCGTGCGTCCGCACGACGACCTCGACAAGGGGGAGACGTTCAGCACGACGGTCCGCTACTCCGGGATCCCCCGGACGATCACCGACGCCGACTCCTCCAAGGAGGGCTGGCTGCGCACGGCCGACGGCGCCCTCGCCCTCGGGGAGCCCACGGGGTCGATGACCTGGTTCCCCGGCGACCACCACCCCTCCGACAAGGCGTCGTACGACGTCAGGATCACCGTCCCGAAGGGCCTCCAGGCCGTCTCCAACGGCGAGTTGACGAGCGAGTCGACCACGGACGGCCGGACGACCTACGCCTGGCACACCGCGGAGCCGATGGCGAGCCATGCGGCGACGCTCGCGATCGGCAACTACGACGTCACCCGCTCGACGGCGAAGAACGGGCTGCCGGTCTACACGGCGGTGGACCCGACCCAGAAGCAGGCGAGCGAGAAGGTGCTGGGGGAGATCCCCGAGATCATGGACTGGGCGGAGTACAACTTCGGTCCCTACCCCTTCTCCTCCACCGGGGCGATCGTGGACCGCGCCGACGACGCGGGCTACGCCCTGGAGACCCAGACGCGCCCCGTCTTCCCCGGCGCGCCGGACACCAAAATCCTGGTCCACGAACTGGCCCACCAGTGGTTCGGCGACTCGGTCACCCCGAAGTCCTGGCGGGACATGTGGCTGAACGAGGGCTTCGCCACCTACGCGGAGTGGCTGTGGCAGGAGGACCACGACGGCGACTCGGCCGAGGAGATCTTCAACTCCCTCTACAAGGGCGACTACTACGAACCGGTCGACAGCGGCGAGATCTGGGCCTTCCCGCCCGCCGACCCGCCCGGTGCCGCGCAGATCTCCGACCCGCCCGTCTACTACCGCGGTGCGATGGTCCTGCACAAGATTCGCCAACTGGTGGGCGACGACACCTTCTACGACATCGTCCAGGGCTGGGCCGCCACCCGGCGTCACGCGAACGCGGACACGGCCGCGTTCACCGCGTACGTCGAGAAGGCCGCGCCGGACAAGGACTTCGGCGGGATCTGGAAGAACTGGCTGTACGGAAAGGGCAAGCCGGCCCACCCGTGAGCCGGCGGGCAGGCCGACGCCCGTGAGCGCCCCGGCGTCCCGCCCGCCGGACAGCCCGGACGGCGCCGCCCCATGAGAGGAGCCCCCGGGTGAACCGCGGTCCGGGGGCTTCGCTCATCGTGCGCGTGCGCGCGGCTGTCAGACGCTGACGCCGAAGTCCTGCGCGATACCCGCGAGACCCGAGGCGTAGCCCTGGCCGACCGCGCGGAACTTCCACTCCGCGCCGTTGCGGTAGAGCTCGCCGAAGACCATGGCGGTCTCGGTGGCGGCGTCCTCGGAGAGGTCGTAGCGGGCGATCTCGGTGCCGCCGGCCTGGTTCACGATGCGGATGTAGGCGTTGCGGACCTGGCCGAAGTTCTGCGTGCGGGTCTCCGCGTCGTAGATGGAGACCGGGAAGACGATCTTCTCGACGTCGGCGGGGAGGCCCGCCAGGTTGACGTTGATCGCCTCGTCGTCGCCCGCGCCCTCACCCGTCCGGTTGTCACCGGTGTGGACGATGGTCTGGTCCGGGGTCTGCTTGTTGTTGAAGAAGACGAAGTGGGCGTCCGAGTAGACCTTGCCCTGGGGGTTGACCGCGATGGCCGAGGCGTCGAGGTCGAACTCGGTGCCCGTGGTGGTGCGGACATCCCAGCCGAGGCCCACGGTGACGGCGGTCAGGCCCGGCGCCTCCTTGGTGAGCGAGACGTTGCCACCCTTGGACAGGCTTACAGCCATTGTTGGGAGTCCCTTCCCTCGTGACATACGGGCTTCGTACTGGGGACGAAGCTACCGTCACCCCTATGAACGCCGAGGGGGGTACCCGAGGTTCCGCCTGTCTTTACCTTTTTTACCCAGACTCCCCTCTTCACCCCGAGAGACGCCGAAAATCGCGTGACGCGGACCGCCCGCGCGGGCGACCATGAACACATGTCCGGTCCCTATGTCATCCGCGGCTCCGTCTCCCTGCCCGAGGCCGAGCTCATGTGGCGTTTCTCGCGCTCCGGCGGGCCGGGCGGGCAGCACGTGAACACCAGCGACTCGCAGGTCGAGCTCCGCTTCGACCTCGCGAACACCGAGGCGCTGCCGCCCGTGTGGAAGGACCGCGCCCTCGAGAAGCTCGCGGGACGGCTCGTCGACGGGGTCGTCAGCGTCCGGTCCTCCGAGCACCGCTCCCAGTGGCGCAACCGCGAGACGGCGGCCGTGCGCCTGGCCGCCCTTCTCGCCGAGGCCACCGCGCCGCCGCCCCGGCCGCGCCGCGCCACCCGTATCCCCCGGGGCATCAACGAACGCCGGCTGCGCGAGAAGAAGGCCCGCTCCGAGACCAAGCGCGGCCGCACGGGCCGCGACTGGGGCTAGGCCCGAGCCGTCCCGAGCCGTCCCCCCCCGGCCGTCCCGAGCCGTCACGCTTGCCCGGGCCGCTTAGCCGAGCTGCCGGTAGCGGCCCTTGAAGTACGTCAGGGGCCCGCCGTCGGCGCTCGGCACCCGGGCCGTCAGGACGCGGCCGATGACGAGGGTGTGGTCGCCCGCGGGGATCCGCTGCTCGGTGCTGCACTCCAGGGTGGCCAGGGCGCCGCCCACCAGGAGCGCCCCGGACGCCTCGCCGCGGACGTACGGGATGTCCTCGAAGAGGAGCCGGTCGCTGATGCGGCCCTTCATGGAGAAGCGGCCGGCGATGTGGCGCTGGCTCTCCGCGAGCACGGAGACGCCCCACAGCGGCTGTTCGTCGAGCAGGTCGTCCATCCGGGACCCCTCGCGCAGGCTGACCAGGACCAGCGGCGGGTCCAGGGAGACGGACATGAACGCGGTCGCGGTCATGCCGACGTCCTCGCCGCTCGGCCCGTCGGGGGCCAGCGCGGGTTCGTGCGCGGTCACCAGGACCACACCCGCGGCGAGCCGGGTCATGGCGGCGCGGAACTCGTCGTTGCTCACCCCCTCAGCATGCACGGACGGGGTGGCGGTGAGGACAGGGGGAGTCGTGAGCACGCCGAAACGCTAGTCTCCGCGCCGGGGGCGCCGCATCGGACCTCGGCCCGAACCGGGACCTAGGTCCGGGGACCGAGAGAGGTCCGGGCGGAGAGGACCCGGCGCCGGGGCCGGAGACGGGGCGGGCGAACGCGGAGGGCGGGACGGCCGTACTCTCGTCCGTACTCGTTCCACGGGTCCGGGCGTGCACAGGTTTTGCACAGTCGGCCAATAATGCATGTGTCAGACACACACGGAAATGCAGAATCTCCACTCAATTGCTCAGGTTTCGCTGTGACTTGAGTCACAGGAGCCATATTTTGTTGACCCTGTGTACCGAGTGGGGAGCGCGCTGTGATTCAGTGGCGGAGGCGTTGAGCGGGGAAGCTACCAAGCAGTACGGCGTGAAGGGGTTCGCGGGGAAGCGCCGGGCAGTCAGCACGGAACCGAAAGAGCACCCAGTACGCCGAGTGAACCCTGGAGTTGCTGCGAGGTCTCGAGGGGAGGGCGAATGGAGACCGAGTCGGAGCCCTACGTCCGTCTTGCGACCCTGCGGCAGCTGCACCAGGTGATGGCGGACATGAACACCGCCCGCAGCCTGGCGGACACGCTGCAGACCGTCGCCGACGGCGTGGTCACCGGGCTCGGCTACGAGCTCGCGTGTGTCAACCTCGTACGCCCCGACGGCGACCTCGTCGTCGCCGCCCTCGCAGGAAATCCCGCGGCCGAAGCCCTCATCACCGGCCGCGTCGGCTCCCGCACGTCCTGGGAGCGCCGGCTCACCATGGGCGAGGCCTGGGGCGACCTGCGGTTCATACCGCACACCGAGGGCTGGGTCCTCGACGAGGACGACGTACCGCAGTGGTACACCGACGGTCCCGCGCCCCGCTTCGAGGACGAGTGGCACCCCTCCGACCGTCTCTTCGCGCCGCTGTACACCCCGAACGTCAACAGCGGCGGCAGCAACGGCGGCGGCCACGGCGAGCTGATCGGCGTGCTGTCGGTGGACCGGCCGCGCAACGGCCGCAAGCCGGGCGCCTGGGGCCGCGAAGCCCTTCAGATGTACGCCTTCCAGGCCGCCATCGCCATCAGCAACGCACGTCTACGCGCGAATATGCAGCGCGCCCTGGTCCGCCTGGAACGCGAGCAGCAGGCTCTGCGCGCCAGCGAGGAATCCTTCCGGCAGGCCTTCGAGTACGCCCCCTCCGGCATGGCGATCGCCGAGATGGGCGGCGACCAGCACGGCCGCATCCTGCGCACCAACGACGCCCTGTGCCGGCTGCTGGGCCGGCCCGCCTCCGCGATGCGCCGCTACTCCTTCTCCGATCTCGTGCACCCCGAGGACATCGGCACCCTGCTGCGGACCTCCGCCGAGGGCGGCCGGGCCGAGCTGCGGCTGGGGCGCCGCGACGGCACCTACGTCTGGGTCCACCTGCGCAACTCCGTCGTCGCGGACGCCGCCGACGGCCCCCGCTTCCTGCTCACCCACGTCGAGGACATAGAGGACCGCAAGCGCCGTGAGCTCCAGCTCGCGCACCGCGCCTCGCACGACGCCCTCACCGGTCTGCCCAACTCCGCCGAGCTGCGCTCCCGGCTCGGCGCCCGGCTGTGCCGGCGCCCGGCGTCCCTGCCGCCCGGCGCGGTCGCCTCGCTGGACGCGGCGTACGGCCACGGGGACCTCACGGACCCGCTGTCCGGCGAGTACGACGACAACGGCCACCCCGCCTACGACGGGAACGGGCACGGCTTCGACTTCCGGGCCGGCGCCGAGGCGTTCGAGGCCTTCGACCACCATGTGCACACCGTCGCGCCCGAGGGCGAGACGGACGACGGCACCAAGGGGCTCGCGGTGCTTTTCTGCGACCTCGACGGTTTCAAGTCGATCAACGACCGGTTCGGGCACAACGCGGGTGACGAGGTTCTCATCGAGGTCGCCCGCCGCCTCACCCACGGGGTCCGGGACGGCGACACGGTGGCCCGGCTCGGCGGCGACGAGTTCGTGGTGCTCGCCGACGGCCTCGGCCGCGCGGACGCCCAGGACCTCGCCGTACGCCTGAGGAACGCGATCATCCCTCCCATCAGGGTCGATGGACGGGCCGTCCGCGTCGGCGCCAGTTTCGGCATCGGGTGGGCCCACTGTGGAATGACGGCGGACGAGGTGTTGAAATCGGCTGACGAACGGATGTACGTCGAGAAACGTTCTCGTCCCAAACAGCACAGGCGCGCGGGGTAAGACGCAGGTCAGTGCATCGATGCGGTGAAGGCCCCCCGTTCGGCCCAGGGAAACCGGGTAGGCTCGCCATTCATTCGTGTACCGCATCAGAACCGCACCCGCTGAGGAGACCAAGGGATGACGCCCGGCAACAACGGCGCGAGCACGCCCGAGGAGGACGACCCGTTCGGCTATCTCTACGCCGACGGTCAGGCCAACGGAGCCACGCCGCCCTCTGGAGGCGGCGGCTACGGCTACCCGGGCTCGGTCAACCGGGTGCGGGCGGTCGGCGAGCGCAAGTACGGCCAGCAGACCGCCCAGGGCACCTACGGCCAGCAGGCCCCCACCGCCCCGTACGGCCAGGTGCCGCAGCAGGGCGGCTACGGCCAGCCGAACGCCCACTACGGGGCCCCCGAGACCGTTCCCGGCGGTGCGCAGACGGCGCGGACGCCGATGCCCGGTCACGGTGACGGCGGCCGCGGCCGCGGCCCGAACACCAAGGGCCTCCTCATCGGAGCGGTCGCCGTGGTGGCCGCCGTGGTGATCGGCATCGCCGTCGCCATGACGGGCGGCGGTGACGACGACAAGGACGGCGACCAGGCGGGCACGACCCCGACGGCCTCCCAGAGCGCCGCGCCGACCCAGGAGGAGACGAAGGGGTCCGACAAGCCCGCGAAGCTCCCCAAGGCCGACGCGAAGGCGCTGAACCTGGGCACCGGCGTGACGACGGCCTCCGACGTCCAGGGCGCCCAGTCCGACGGCGGGATCTACGTGGCCGGTCTGAACGCCCCGGGCGCCTCGGTGACCTGGACGTTCAACGGCATCCCCGAGGACGGTATCTACACCGTGTTCGCGCGCTACAGCGTCCCCGGCCAGGACGCGTCGATGACGCTCACCGTCAACGGCAAGCCCTTCGGCTCCAAGCTGAGCATGAAGAACTTCGCGCACGCCGCCGAGGGCGACTTCGCCAAGGGCTGGACGACGACCTACGCGTGGCCCAACCTCAACAAGGGCACCAACACGATCACCCTCTCCTGCGGGGACGGCGACAGCTGCAACGTGCTGCTCGACCAGCTCTCGGTGAAGAAGGGGAAGGTCGAGCGCTAGCCTCCCCCCCCCCGGAGACCGGAGGGGCCGGAGGGGCCGAGGGGGCTAGGCCGCGGCGGACTCCGCGGTCACGGTCACCCGGCCCAGCAGGCTCTCGTACAGGGCCCGGTCGAACTCGCCCGCCACGGGTGCCGCCACCGTCGCCGTCGACAGCGCGACCGCTCGGGCGAGACGGGCCGGCCAGTCGAGTTTCTCCACCAGGCCCGACAGCAGGCCCGCGACGGCCGAGTCGCCCGCGCCGGTCGGATTGCCGTGCGCCCGCACGGGCGGGGTGGCCCGCCAGTGTCCCTCGGGGGTGTGGGCGAGCAGCCCGTCCGTGCCGAGGGAGGCGACCACCGCGTGCGCGCCGCGCCGCCGGGCGTTGCGGGTGGCCTGCAGCGGCTCGTGGGAGCCGGTGAGTTCGGCCAGTTCCTCGGCGTTCGGCTTGACGATGTCGGGGCGGGCGGCGACTCCCCGGCGCAGGGGCTCGCCGCTGGTGTCCAGGAGCACCGGGACGGCCGAGGCGCGTGCGGTGCGGACCAGCTGGGCGTAGGCGCCGACCGGGACGCCCGGGGGCAGGCTGCCGCACAGGGCCACCGCGGAGGCGGAGCGCAGCAGATGCTCGTACGTCTCCTGGAAGGCCGACCACTCGGCGGGTGTTATCGCCGGTCCCGGTTCGTTGAGCTGGGTCGTGTCACCGGTCGTCGTGTCGACCACGGCTATCGTGCGCCGCGTCGAGCCCCGCACCGGGACGAGCGCGTCCACCACCCCGGCCGACTCGGCCAGTTGGTCCCGTACGGTGCGGCCGGTCGCGCCGCCGGTGAAACCGGTGACCGTCACCTCGTGCCCGAGCGCGGTGAGCACCCGTCCCACGTTCAGGCCCTTGCCGCCCGGACGTTCGGTCACCTCGCTCACCCGGTGCGAGCTGTGCGGGCGCAACGCCCGCACGCGATAGGTGATGTCGAGAGCGGTGTTCAGTGTGACCGTGAGGATCACCTGGGCCGACCTCCCCCGAAGAGTTCTGTGACATGGGCGCCGGTCGGACGCCCGCCGGTGGTTCCGGAGGCTCGATCATGCCAAACACAACGGCGGTCGGCCCAGTCCCCCCGGGCCAACCGCCGCAAGCAACAAAGGGGTGAATCACCCCAGTCGGGGATCGACCACCCATTCTCCGCCGCGCATCACGCCCTTGAGCGCGAAGTCGGCGTCGAGAACCACGAGGTCCGCGTCCTTGCCCGGCTCCAGGGAGCCCACCCGGTCGTACGCGCCGAGCAGACGGGCGGGGTTGGCGGAGATGGCCGCCACGACGTCCTCGACCGGCAGCCTGTCGACCGTGACGGCGCGCTGGAAGGCGCGGTCGAGGGTGAGCGTGGAGCCCGCGATGGAACCGCCCTCCACCAGGCGGGCGACGCCGTCCGCGACCTCGACCTCCAGCGGGCCGAGCATGTAGCGGCCGTCACCGAAGCCCGCCGCGTCCATCGCGTCGGTGATGAACGCGACCCGGCCGGAGCCCGCGTGACGGAACGCCAGCTCCAGCGA
The DNA here is from genome assembly GCF_042888945.1 of Streptomyces sp. NPDC002698. Classification (NCBI taxonomy): domain Bacteria; kingdom Bacillati; phylum Actinomycetota; class Actinomycetes; order Kitasatosporales; family Streptomycetaceae; genus Streptomyces; species Streptomyces sp. NPDC002698. Next base: position 265,382 of record NZ_JBIAQM010000005.1, on the reverse strand, counting down.
GGCGGGGTGCAGATGCGTGCCGTCGTTGATCAGCTCGACGGTGATCCGCTCGTCCTCCAGGAGGGCGGCGATGGGGCCCGGCGCGCGGTGACCGAGCGCCGGCATCGCGTTGAACAGGTGCGTCGCCACGGTCGCGCCCGCGTCGATGGCCGCCTTCGTCTGCTCGTACGTCGCGTCGGTGTGCCCGATCGCGGCGATCACCCCGTGTTCGGCGAGCAGCCGTACGGAGTCGAGTCCGCCCGGCAGTTCGGGGGCGAGCGTGACCATGCTGGCCCGGCCGCGCGCCGCGTCGAGGAGCTTGCGGACGTCGGCCGGGTCCGGGTCGCGCAGCAGTTCCTCGGAGTGCGCGCCCTTGCGGCACGGCGAGATGAACGGGCCCTCGAAGTGGATGCCCGCGAGGTCGCCCTGTTCGGCCAGTTCGGAGAGCATCCCGGCGCGTTCGGCGAGGCCGTGCATGTCACCGGTGACGGTCGAGGCGACGACGGTCGTGGTGCCGTGCAGCCGGTGGGTGTGGATGCCCCGCAGGACGTCCTCGACCGTTCCCGAGGTGAAGGACGCGCCGCCGCCGCCGTGGTTGTGGATGTCGACGAAGCCGGGGACCACCCAGTGGCCGGACAGGTCGGTCACGGGCGTGTCCGCGGGGGCTTCCCCGAGGACTCCGGCGGGTCGCGTCTCGGGGGCACCCGCGCCGGCGATCCGCGCACCGTCGATGATCACGCGGCCGTCGTGCACGATCCCGGTGGGCAGTACCACCCGGGCGCCGGCGAGAACCTTGCTAGGAGCCATCGGGTGGTTACCTCCGGGGAGTCGTGGGAGTGGTGTTCAGGAGGTCCCGGGCGAGGAGCCCGGCACCGAGGCATCCGGCGGTGTCCCCGAGGGCCGCGGGGACGATGGACGGCAGCTTCTGGAACGTGACGCGTCGCTCGACCGCGGCCCGCAGGGGTGTGAACAAGGTTTCCCCCGCCTCGGCGAGGCCGCCACCGATGATCAGCGTGCGCGGGTCCAGGAGGGTGAGCGCGGTGACCAGGCCGTCGGCGAGCGCGTCGACGGCCTCCTGCCAGACGGCCAGCGCCCTCGGGTCGCCCGATTCGACGGCCTTGGCGCAGTCCGCCGCGTCCGCCCCGGGGTCGCCGGACGCCTCGGCCCAGGCCTGGCTGACGGCCGCCGCGGAGGCGAACCGTTCCAGGCAGCCGTGCTGCCCGCACGGGCACGGGGCTCCGCCGGGCCGTACGACGATGTGGCCGATCTCGCCCGCGAAGCCGTGCGCGCCCTCCTCGACGACGCCGTTGATGCCGATGGCGCCCGCGATGCCGGTGCCCAGCGGGACGAACAGGAAGCGGTCGGCTCCCCGCCCGGCGCCGATCCGGCCCTCCGCGAGCCCGCCGGTGCGCACGTCGTGCCCGAGCGCGACGGGCACGCCGCCGAGCCGTTCGCCGAGCAGCCGGCGCAGCGGGACGTCGCGCCAGCCGAGGTTGGCGGCGTAGACCGCGATGCCCTCGGCGGCGTCGACGATGCCGGGGACGGCGACGCCCGCGGCCAGGGCGCTCTCGCCGAAGTGCTCCTCGCCGTGGGCGCGCAGTTCGGCGGCGAAGTCGAGGATCTCCTCGACGACGGCGTCGGGTCCGCGTTCGCGGCCGGTCGCCCGGCGGGCCTGGTGCAGCAGCGCGGGGTGCCCGGGGGCCCCCGGGCGCGGCGCGTCGGGGCGGTCCGGGGAGGGCTCGGTGTCCACCCCGACGAGGGCGGCCTTCATCCCGGTGCCGCCCACATCGAGGGCGATGACGTGTCTCACGGGGGACAGTGTCGCCCTTTACCCCTTGAAAGGTCTAGTCCACTCACGGGATAGGGGACGTCGTATTCCGCGTTCCGGGACCGGCACCCCGGGCGCGGCGGTACCGCGGCCCCGGCCCCGGCGCTTGTCGGTGCCGGGGACTACCGTGCTGTCCATGGAAGAGCTGCCCGCGCGCGAACGGAGCATTCTCGCCCTGGAACGCCGCGGCTTCCCCGGTCCCGGCGCCAAGGAGCGCGCCATACGCGAGCGACTGGGCCTGGCCCCGGTCCGCTACTACCAGCTCTTGAACGCGCTGCTGAACGACCCGCGCGCCCTCGCGCACGACCCCGTCACGGTCAACAGACTGCGCCGGGTCCGGGAGGCCCGCCGGGACGAGCGGTGAGACGGGGGCATCCGGTCCGGCCGGGGTAGCCGGGGCGCAAGGCCTGATCCAGTACGAGTCCGGGCGGCAGGACCCACTCCCGCTCATCCATAGGAACGGTGCGGCCGCCCCCGCCCGGATAGGGTCGCCCCATGGGCAGCCACCCCGAATCCAAGGACTCCTTGCCGGCCCCGGTGACCCCCGCCGGACGCGACGCTCTGGAAGCGATCCTCACGCGCCCCACCCGCACCGTCGTCGCACTCGACTTCGACGGAACCCTCGCCCCCATCGTCCCCGACCCCGACCGGGCCCGCGCGCACCCCGACGCGGTCCCCGCACTCGCCGCACTCGCCCCCAAGGTCGCCTCCGTCGCCGTGGTCACCGGCCGCCCCGCCGGTGTGGCCGTGCGCCACGGCGGCTTCGCGGGCGTGGCCGGACTGGAGCACCTGGTCGTCCTCGGCCACTACGGCGCCGAGCGCTGGGACGCGGTGAGCGGCACCGTCACCGCCCCCGCCCCGCATCCCGGCGTGGCCGCCGTCCGCGCCGAACTGCCGGGGTTCCTCGACGGCATCGGCGCCTGGCAGGGCACCTGGATCGAGGAGAAGGGCCGTGCCGTCGCGGTGCACACGCGGCGTGCCGCCGATCCTCAGGCCGCCTTCGAGGCGCTCCGGGAGCCGCTGGGCGAACTGGCCGCCCGGCACGGGCTGATCGTCGAGCCGGGGCGCATGGTCCTGGAGCTGCGTCCGCCCGGGATGGACAAGGGCGTCGCTCTCATGGAGTACGTCCGGGAGATCGGGGCCGAGGCCGTGCTGTACGCGGGGGACGACCTGGGCGACCTGCCCGCCTTCGCCGCCGTCGACAAGCTCCGCTCCGACGGGATCCCCGGCCTTCTGGTGTGCAGCGGCAGCTCCGAGGTCGCCGAACTCGCCGACCGAGCCGACCTGGTGGTCGACGGGCCCGCCGGAGTCGTCGGCCTCCTCGCGGCCCTCGCGGCCGCACTCGCCTGATCCGGCCGGCTCGTCCCCTGCGGGGCGGGTCGGCCGCAAGCGTGTTTCGCCCCCTCCGCCCCTGCCCTTCCCGTACCCGGGGCTCCGCCCCGGACCCCGCTCCTCAAACGCCGGAGGGGCTGAGATTTCCCCGGCCGGGGCTGAAAATTGCAGCCGCAGCCGGGATCCGGCCGGGGGCTGAATTTTCTGCTCAGGCCTCCAGCTCGCGCAGTTGGTCCAGGAACCACTGGGCCGGGGGGAGGGCGGTGGCCGCGGCGGTGAGGCGCTTGGTGCGTTCGGCCCGTTCGCCCGGCTGCATGCCGAGCGCCTCGTGCAGCGCCCGCGCCGTCCCGGTGATGTCGTACGGGTTCACGGAGATCGCGTCCTCGCCCAGTTCCTCGTAAGCCCCGGCCTCCCGGGACAGGACCAGCGCGCAGCCCTCGTCGGAGACGACCGGGATCTCCTTGGCGACGAGGTTCATGCCGTCCCTGATGGGGTTGACGAGGGCGACGTCGGCCAGCCGGTAGGCGGCGAGCGAGCGCGCGAAGTCGTCCTTCACGTGCAGCACCACCGGGGTCCAACCGGGCGTCCCGTACTGGGAGTTGATCTCGTCGGCGACGCGCTGCACCTCGGCCGTGTAGTCCCGGTAGACCGCGAGGTCCTGCCGCGAGGGGTAGGCGAACGCCACGTGGACGACCCGCTCGCGCCACTCGGGGTGGTCGTCGAGCAGCTGCCGGTACGCCAGCAGTCCCCGCACGATGTTCTTGGACAGCTCGGTCCGGTCGACGCGCACGATCGTCCTGCGGCCGGAGCCGATCTCCTCGCGCAGCGCGGCCATCCGCTCCTCGACGTCCGCCCGGTGCGAGCGCTCGCGCAGGAACTCGGCGTCCGCGCCGAGGCCGTGCACCCCGATGCGGGTCTCGCGCCCGCCCGCCCCGGGGTCGTCCAGGTGCCTGACCGCCCGGGGCGTTCCCGAGGACCAGGACCCGGCCCAGTGCCAGGGGTCGGTCGTTTCCGCACAGCGCAGGAACGCCGTCGCCCACCGCCAGGTCAGGAAGGCCACCCGGTCGGCGCCGAGCATGCCCTCCATCAGCTCGTCGCGGATGTCGTCGGGGAGCATCCGGAAGTAGTCCTCGGGTGCCCACGGGGTGTGGGAGAAGTGGCCGATGCGCAGGTCGGGGCGCAGTTCGCGGAGCATTCCGGGCACCAGGCACAGGTGGTAGTCCTGGACCAGCACGGCCGCGCCCTCGGCCGCCTCCTCGGCCAGCGCCTCGGCGAAGGCCCGGTTGTAGGTCCGGTACGACTCCCACTGGCGCCGGAACTCCGCGTCGAAGACCGGCTCCAGCGGGGTCTGGTAGAGCAGGTGGTGGACGAACCACAGCACGGAGTTGGCGATGCCGTTGTACGCGTCGGCGTGCACCTCGGCGTCGATGGCCAGCATCCGTACGCCGTCCTCGTGGACCCCCCGCCGGACGGCCTCCCGGTCGCCGTCGCCGAGCGCGGAGCAGACCCAGAGGGCGCCCGCGTCCGGCCCGATCGCCGAGAGTCCCGAGACGAGGCCGCCGCCGCCGCGTCTGGCGTGCAGCGAGTCGTCCTCCCGTACCTCGTAGGTGACCGGGCCGCGGTTGGAGGCGACCAGAATCCTGTGGGCACCGTGCGTTGAAGCCATGCCTCGAAACCTAGCCCCGTCTCGAAACGCTCAAACGCGCCCTTCGGCCGTATGCGATCGGCGGCCGTCGGCGCCGGACTACGCGGCTCTGCGCGTCTGGTACTCGGAGATTTCGCTCATCGGCGGCCTTTCCTCCGTGTCCACGGAGTAGGTGCGCGGCCGGAAACCGTCGCGGTCGCGCTCGAACTGGGTGAGGGCGGGGCGGATCAGGTGACCGCGGGCCAGCCGGAGCTGGGCGGTGCGGTAGATCGCGGCGGCCATGCGGCCGAGCGCCTGGCCGTCCTGGTGGCGGTGCTTGCGCACCCCGACGTCGACCTGGGCGAGGGCGTCCAGGCCGACCAGGTGCAGGGCGTCGACCAGCATGCCGAGTTCGATGCCGTAGCCGACGGGGAAGGGGAGCTGTTCGAGCAGCGAGCGGCGGGCCGCGTACTCGCCGCCGAGCGGCTGGACGAAGCCCGCGAGCTGCGGCCAGTGCATGTTCAGCAGGGGGCGGGCCATCAGCTCGGTGACCCGGCCGCCCTGTCCCGAGGCGCCGCCCAGCGGGCGGTCGTACATGGCCTTGACCAGGTCGACGCCGGGATCGGTGAGCAGCGGGCCCACGATCCCGGAGACGAAGTCGGACGAGAACTCCTTGAGGTCCGCGTCGATGAAACAGACGATGTCCCCGCTCGTGACGAGGAGCGACCGCCACAGCACCTCGCCCTTGCCGGGCACGGCCGGGATCCGCGGGAGGATGTCGTCGCGGTGCACGACCCTCGCGCCCGCGGCGGCGGCGACCGCGGAGGTGCGGTCCGTCGAGCCGGAGTCGACGACGACGATCTCGTCGACGAGGGGCACCTGCTGCATCAGGTCGTGGCGGATGATCGCGACGATCTCGCCGACCGTCTCCTCCTCGTTGAGCGCGGGCAGCACGACACTGACCGTCGATCCCGTGATGCGCTTCGCGGCCATGATCTTGTGGAGCGGGCGGTCGGTCACGGACCAGGAGCGTGTGCTCAGCCAGCTTTCGACGTCTTTCAGCACGGTCTGCGGCTCCTCACTGTCTGATCACACGCTCTCATCGGCGTGCCCGCTGCGGCCAGCGGCAGATCGATTGCCGTCGTCTCGCGGTTCGGACGACTATCTCAACTGTCCTGGCCTTCGGTTACAGTCTTGAACAACGCGGATGACCATCGCATGTCCTGGATCGTCGGTACGTATCGCGTTCAACGGTTCAACAATCAAATACCGCTCATCCAGAGGGGCAGAGGGATACGGCCCGATGAAGCCCCGGCAACCCTCCAGCCGGTCTCGTACCGATCGATGCCGATCGTGTCGCGAGGCTCCCGGCTCGGGAAGGTGCCAAATCCGTCTCACGGCGAAGTGCGTCGTGAGGAAGATGAGGAAAGGGCCTCGCCTCCATGGCTGCGCAGACAGTTGCAAGTACCACGAACTCCGCCGAAGCGGTGGACCTCGGCCCGGCCGCGGCGCTCTCCTGCCGCGAATGCGGGCACCGCGTCCCGCTCGGCCCGGTCTTCGCCTGCGAGGAGTGTTTCGGCCCGCTGGAGATCGCCTACGACTTCTCGGCCTACGAGACCGAAGAACTCCGCAAGCGCATCGAAGCGGGACCCGCGAACATCTGGCGCTACGCGCCGCTGCTGCCCGTCCCCGCGGACGTGGCGGACAAGCCCAACATCAACCCCGGCTGGACCAAGCTCGTGCAGGCCGACAACCTGGCCCGTGAGCTCGGTGTCGACGCCGGAAAGCTCTTCGTCAAGGACGACTCGGGCAACCCGACGCACTCCTTCAAGGACCGCGTCGTCGCCCAGGCCATCGAAGCGGCCCGCGTCTTCGGCTTCACCACCCTCTCCTGCTCCTCCACGGGCAACCTCGCCGGCGCCGTGGGCGCCGCGGCGGCCCGCGCCGGCTTCCGTTCCTGCGTGTTCATCCCGCACGACCTGGAGCAGGGCAAGGTCGTCATGGCCGCGGTCTACGGCGGCGAGCTCGTCGGCATCCAGGGCAACTACGACGACGTGAACCGCTTCTGCTCCGAGCTGATCGGCGACCCGGCCGGCGAGGGCTGGGGCTTCGTCAACGTCAACCTGCGGCCCTACTACGCCGAGGGCTCCAAGACCCTGGCGTACGAGATCTGCGAGCAGCTCGGCTGGAGGCTCCCCGACCAGCTCGTGGTGCCGATCGCCTCCGGCTCCCAGCTCACGAAGATCGACAAGGGACTCCAAGAGCTGATCAAGCTCGGGCTCGTCGAGGACAGGCCCTACAAGATCTTCGGCGCCCAGGCCGAGGGCTGCTCCCCGGTCTCCGTCGCCTACAAGGCCGGCCACGACGTCGTACGGCCGCAGAAGCCGGACACCATCGCCAAGTCGCTCGCCATCGGCAACCCGGCGGACGGGCCGTACGTGCTGGACATCGCGCGGCGCACCGGCGGCGCGGTGGAGGACGTGAACGACGAGCAGATCGTCGACGCGATCAAGCTGCTCGCGCGCACCGAGGGCATCTTCGCGGAGACGGCAGGCGGCGTGACCGTCGGCGTCACCCGCAAGCTGATCGAGAACGGTCTCCTCGACCCGACCCTCACCACGGTCGTGCTGAACACCGGCGACGGCCTCAAGACCCTGGACGCGGTGGCCTCGGACACCGGGCTGACCGCGACCATCCGCCCGAACCTCGACTCCTTCCGAGAGGCTGGCCTCGCATCATGAGCGTCAACGTCCGCATCCCCACCATCCTGCGCACCTACACCGGTGGCGCCGCCGAGGTGACGGCCGAGGGCACGACCCTCGCCGAGGTCATCAGTGACCTGGAGAAGAACCACACGGGCATCGCCGCGCGCGTCCTGGACGACCAGGGCAAGCTGCGCCGCTTCGTCAACGTGTACGTCAACGACGACGACGTCCGCTTCGAGCAGGGCCTGGAGACGGCGACTCCGGACGGTGTCGGCGTTTCGATCATTCCGGCCGTCGCCGGAGGCTGATCGTTACCCTCGGTAATGCCGAACACAGCGCGTTCACAGAATTGCCCCCTCCGTGAGACAAACGGAGGGGGCAATTCTATTGGGTTGAACGCGCTAGAGTTGGGGAAGTCGCTTCGCTTTGGATGTTGGTTTCATGCCGGACGCATATGAGTGGGCGTTCGCGGGCCGACAAGAAGTAGCCAAACTCGCTCGCCTTTTTGGGCATTTTATGGCATTTGCGGGGCCCGACTTGCCCCGAATCCTTGCACATTCTCCGCATATCATTGATCGGCCATGCCCAGAATTCTCGTCCGATTGACCTGTTGCAGAGGGCAGTTGGACAGATACATTCAGCCGCGGTCGACGCGTTCCGGCGCACACCCCCAACCGTTGGGGGGTGAGGTCTGACCCGGATCCGCGAAGTGTGGATCTGTGCAAGGGCCAGTAATAGGGGAGTTAGGCATGGCTCAGGGCACCGTCAAGTGGTTCAACGCGGAGAAGGGGTACGGCTTCATCGCGGTCGACGGTGGTGCGGACGTCTTCGTGCACTACAGCGCGATTCAGATGGACGGCTACCGCACCCTTGAAGAGGGTCAGCGAGTGGAGTTCGAAATCTCGCAGGGCCAGAAGGGTCCGCAGGCGGACATGGTCAAACTCGCCGTCTGATCGGGCGCGAACGACCACCGACGCAACTCACGTACGAGGGGCCCGCATCCCATCGGGGATGCGGGCCCCTCGTGCGTCCCCGGCCGCCTTCGGCCGCCCTCCGCTCGTCCTGCGCGCGCCCGCGCGCCCGCGAGCGCCCTCGCGTGGGGGCCGCGCGGGGGCCGCCCTCCGGGGCGCGTGCGGAGGTCGTCCATCGGCCCCGTTTTCGTGAGAGGCGCTTGCACTCGCAGTGGTCGAGTGCTAATCATTGGCGTTAGCACTCTCCCAGTGAGAGTGACAGAACTTGGATCGGGTCAGCGAGGCCCGCGGGCCTGTGGGGCAAGGAACCACAAGGCTCGCAGGCCGTCCGTCGCGGGCGCGGGCACGATCCGGAGCAATCCACCCCGTCCGGGAGGACCACTTCACATGGCCAAGATCATCGCGTTCAACGAGGAGGCACGGCGCGGTCTCGAGCGCGGGATGAACCAGCTCGCTGACGCCGTCAAGGTCACCCTCGGCCCCAAGGGCCGTAACGTCGTCCTCGAGAAGAAGTGGGGCGCCCCCACGATCACCAACGATGGTGTTTCCATCGCCAAGGAGATCGAGCTCGAGGACCCGTACGAGAAGATCGGCGCCGAGCTGGTCAAGGAAGTCGCCAAGAAGACGGACGACGTCGCCGGCGACGGTACGACCACGGCGACCGTGCTGGCCCAGGCGCTCGTGCGCGAGGGTCTGCGCAACGTCGCCGCCGGCGCCAACCCGATGGCCCTCAAGCGCGGTATCGAGAAGGCCGTCGAGGCCGTCTCCGGTGCCCTGCTGGAGCAGGCGAAGGATGTCGAGACCAAGGAGCAGATCGCTTCGACGGCCTCCATCTCCGCCGCCGACACCCAGATCGGCGAGCTCATCGCCGAGGCGATGGACAAGGTCGGCAAGGAAGGCGTCATCACCGTCGAGGAGTCCCAGACCTTCGGTCTGGAGCTGGAGCTCACCGAGGGTATGCGCTTCGACAAGGGCTACATCTCGGCGTACTTCGCCACCGACATGGAGCGTATGGAGGCCGTCCTCGACGACCCGTACATCCTGATCGCGAACTCCAAGATCGCGAACGTGAAGGACCTGCTCCCGCTCCTGGAGAAGGTCATGCAGGGCGGCAAGCCCCTGCTGATCATCGCCGAGGACGTCGAGGGCGAGGCCCTGTCGACCCTGGTCGTCAACAAGATCCGTGGCACCTTCAAGTCCGTCGCCGTCAAGGCTCCGGGCTTCGGTGACCGCCGCAAGGCCATGCTCGGCGACATCGCCATCCTCACGGGCGGCGAGGTCATCTCCGAGGAGGTCGGCCTCAAGCTGGAGAACGCGGGTCTGGACCTGCTGGGCCGCGCCCGCAAGGTCGTCATCACCAAGGACGAGACCACGATCGTCGACGGGTCCGGCTCCGCCGACCAGGTCGCCGGCCGTGTGAACCAGATCCGTGCCGAGATCGAGAACTCGGACTCGGACTACGACCGCGAGAAGCTCCAGGAGCGTCTGGCGAAGCTGGCCGGCGGCGTGGCCGTCATCAAGGCCGGTGCCGCCACCGAGGTCGAGCTCAAGGAGCGCAAGCACCGCATCGAGGACGCCGTTCGCAACGCGAAGGCGGCCGTCGAGGAGGGCATCGTCGCCGGTGGTGGCGTGGCCCTGCTCCAGGCTTCCTCGGTCTTCGAGAAGCTCGAGCTCACGGGTGACGAGGCGACCGGCGCCAACGCCGTGCGTCTGGCCCTGGAGGCCCCGCTCAAGCAGATCGCCGTCAACGGTGGTCTCGAGGGTGGCGTCATCGTCGAGAAGGTGCGCAACCTGCCCGTCGGCCACGGCCTGAACGCCGCGACCGGTGAGTACGTCGACATGATCGCCGAAGGCATCATCGACCCGGCGAAGGTGACGCGCTCTGCCCTGCAGAACGCCGCCTCCATCGCCGCGCTGTTCCTGACCACCGAGGCCGTCATCGCCGACAAGCCGGAGAAGGCCTCCGCGGCCGCTCCGGGCGGCATGCCGGGCGGTGACATGGACTTCTGATCGACCCCGGTCGATCAACCGTCCTGACGTTCCGAGGGCGGCACCCTCCCGCAAGGGGGGTGCCGCCCTCGGGCGTTTCCCGGCCCGCCCCGGACGGCTTCCGGGGCCGGCCCCCGCCCCCGACGTGGCCCGGATCACAGGGGTGGGCGCGGGTGCGGCGGAATGCCCCGCCCGGTGTGGAGGTTGACGCTGACGAGCAGTTGATGCATGTGCACATACCGCACGGAATCTCCTGCTTCGCAGACCGCTCGACGTCATACCGACCACCTCTTCGAGGAGCCCCCACGTGACCACTGACGCCGCGACCCGCGCAGCCGAGATCCTGTCCCGTCCCGTCTCGATCAACGGCCTGACCGTCCCGAACCGGATCGCCATGGCCCCGATGACCCGGATGTTCTCGCCGGGCGGTGTACCGGGGGAGGACGTCGTCGGCTACTACTCCCGCCGCGCCGCCGCGGGCGTCGGCCTGATCGTCACCGAGGGCACCTACGTCGGCCACGACTCGGCCGGACAGAGCGACGCGGTGCCGCGCTTCCACGGCGAGGACCAGCTCGCCGGATGGGCGAAGGTCGCCGACGCCGTGCACGCGGCGGGCGGCACGATCGTCCCGCAGCTCTGGCACATCGGCATGGTCCGCAAGGCGGGCGAGCCGCCCATCGCGGACGCCCCGCCCGTCGGCCCCTCCGGCCTCTACAAGGAGGGCGCCGAGGTCACCGGCAAGAGCATGACCCAGCAGGACCTCGACGACGTCATCGAGGCGTTCGCCAAGGCCGCCGCGGACGCCGAGCGCATCGGCTTCGACGGTGTCGAACTGCACGGAGCCCACGGCTACCTGCTCGACCAGTTCCACTGGGCGGGCACCAACCGGCGCGAGGACGCGTACGGCGGCGACCCGGTGGCCCGCACCAAGTTCTCGGCGGAGATCGTCGCCGCGGTGCGCGCCGCGATCTCGCCCGAGTTCCCCGTCATCTTCCGCTACTCGCAGTGGAAGCAGCAGGCCTACGACGCCCGGCTCGCCGAGACCCCGGAGGAGCTGGAGGCGATCCTCGCCCCGCTCGCCGCGGCCGGCGTCGACTCCTTCCACGCCTCCACCCGCCGCTACTGGGTGCCCGAGTTCGACGGTTCCGACCTCAACCTCGCCGGCTGGACGAAGAAGCTGACGGGCAAGCCCACCATCACCGTCGGCTCGGTCGGCCTGGACGGCGACTTCATCAAGGCCTTCGTGGGCGAGGGCTCCCCGGTCAAGGGCATCGACGACCTTCTCGACCGCATGGAGCGCGACGAGTTCGACCTCGTCGCCGTCGGCCGCGCGCTGCTCCAGGACCCCGAGTGGGCGGCGAAGGTCCTGGCCGGCCGCTTCGAGGACCTGGCCCCGTACGACGCGGCGGCGCTGGGCTCGCTGAGCTGACAGCTTCCCGGTAACGGGGGGAACGGGGGAGGGACGGCGCCCGCTGTACGCGGGCGCCGTCCCTTTTTTGCGCGCCTCGTGCCGGTCAGCCGGTGGTACCGACGTGGCCCACGAAGGCGCCCCACGCGGCGGCACCGAAGGCGATCAGGGGACCGGGGTTCTTGGAGTCCCGAACGGGGATGCGGGTGGGGTGGCCTTCGGTGAGGGCAACTTCCAGGCAGTCGCCGCCGCTTGCTCCGCTGTAGCTGGACTTGCGCCAAGTGGCCTTGCGCAGGGCGTACTTAGGGCTGTCGCTCATGCGCGTAATCCTCTGCCACCGAGCGGACCAGAGCCAGTGATTCGTGCGGTGAGAGTGCGTTGGCCGCGAGGAGATGGAAGGTCAGGTCATGGTGGGCGACGGTGGCTGGGTCGTCCTCCAGCCGGCCTGTCCCCAAGCCTTGCAGGTAGGCGAGAGGCGCTGCATCGTCGAAGGTCATCAGCTTGAGGGAGCCTTCCATGGCCATGTGGGCTCCCGCTGCGAAGGGCAGCACTTGCACGATGACCCGGTGCTCTTCCGCCAGGGTGGCAATGTGACGTAGGGCTTCGGCCATGACTGGCCGTTCTCCTACCCTTCGGCGCAGCACGGCCTCGTCAAGGATCGCCCACAACAGCGGCTTTGTTGGATCGTCGAGCAGGCGCCCACGCTCCAGTCGGGCCGCGACCAACTCGTCGATGACCTGCGCTGTTGCCGTCGGGCGTCCCCGGCGGAACATTGCCTGGGCATACCCTCGTGTCTGCAGGAGGCCGGGGACGAGTGCCGGCGCATACTCCCTGATCCCCGTCGCAACCGCCTCCGCCTCAGCCGCCTCCACGAAGTGGTCCGGGTACTTCGACCTCGCCAGCGCCCTGCAATTGCGCTCGAAGAAGCCCTTGGTCCCGAGGATCTCGTCTATCTGGACGGCGTACTCGAGCTGGAGGCGGCGTGTGCCCGACTCCAGTTGGCCGATGAAGGAACCGCTGACGAAGAGGGGTTCGCCCAGTTCGGACTGGCTGAGGCCGGCGTTCTCGCGGGCGTGCCGCAGCTCCGCGCCGATCATGGCGCGTGGGGAGGAGGAGGGGTCGAGGTCCTTGGGGTTGGGCATGGCGACTTCCCGTCCAACAGGTGGGGTTGTTGGAGCGCCGACTCTGGCCAGGTTACGAGCATGCCGGTCACGCTGGGTGGTGAATGGGAACACTCAGTGTGGAGGGATCGGTGGGTATGGAGATGGCGTCCGGCGAGGAGTACGCGATCGACGTGCGGGACGGGCGGCTCGGGCAGGTGATGGGGCGCGAGGGCGGCCTCGTACAACTGCGGCCGCCCGGCGGGGGGATCGAGTGGGACTGTCCGCCCGAGGCCCTCGGCGAGGCGCCACCGGGGGAGGTGCTGCGGGCCCGGGTGCGACGGATCAACGCGGAGGGGCGGCTGCCCTGACCCGGGAGCCGGGGAGAGGGGGCCCGCCTCCGGGCCCCCGGCCTGCCTGAGCCCTGGCCTGCCTGAAGGTTCTCCGGCCTGCCTAGAGGTTGCCCATCGGCTCGATGTCGACCTTGACCGGGGTGCCCCAGATGCGGAGCACCTCGTAGTCCGTGAACTCGTGGACGAGGCGGTAGGCCATGCCGGGGCGGGGGGCCCGGCGCTCGGCGGCGAGGTAGCGCTCGGCCTCCTGGCGGTCGCGGCGGGGAGTGCCGCACAGGAGCCACGTCTGGCCGTTCCAGACCTCCGGGAGCCAGCGCTGCTGGGGCTGGGGGCGGTCGCCGCGCACTCCGTAGCGGGACATCGTGCGGTCGGGCAGCTCGTCCGGGGCGAGTGGCCGGCCCTGCGTGTACGCGTCGTTGACCTCGGTGCGGCGGGCGGTGCGGCGGCGGGTCTCGCAGAGCAGACAGCGGTCCGGGGCGCTCTCGTCCACCGGGCCGTTCGGGTGCTCGGAGCAGCGGGTGGTCGGCTTGGCCGTCGCCACCGTCTCGTCGAGCAGGCTCAGGGCCCGCTTCAGGTCCGCCTTGACCTCGTGCAGCTTGGCGTCGGGGGTGTCGGTGCTCAGGGCGTCGCCGTGCTCTCCGAGCACCCGCAGGGCGCGGCCCAGTTCGGCCAGCTGTGCGTGGTTCATGCTCCCAGCGTCGCATGCGCCGCCGACAGCTCGGCTACACGGCGGCCTGTTCCGACCGGTGGGCCGGTGACGCGCCGCCGGTGTCACGGTCGAGTCCGCCGTCGGGACCGTTCCGGAGGGTGCCGCCGAGGCCGAAGAAGTAGGTGGCCGCGAACCCGACGGCGTACCCGGTCAGCAGGCCGCCCGCGTAGATCGCCGCGGTGACGGCGAGGCCCCGGTTGCCGGACAGCAGCGGGAACAGGGCCACGCCGGAGGGTCCGATGGCGGTCGAGCCGACACGGTCGCCCAGCATCGAGAAGAAGCCGATGAACGCGCCGCCCGCCGCTCCGCCCGCGCAGGCCGTGACGAAGGGACGGCCGAGGGGCAGGGAGACGCCGTAGATCAGGGGCTCGCCGACGCCGAGGAGCCCGGCCGGGAGTGCCGATCTGATCGTCGTACGGAGCGAGGTGTCGTGGCGCAGCCGGACGTAGACCGCGAGGGCGGCGCCCACCTGGCCCGCGCCCGCCATGGCGAGCACGGGCAGCAGGACGGTGTAGCCCTGCTGTTCGATGAGCGTGGTGTGGATGGGGATGAGGGCCTGGTGCAGGCCCAGCATGACCAGGGGGAGGAACAGGGCGCCGAGGACGAGCCCGGCGAGGGCGCCGGTGGTGGAGAGCAGCCAGGCGGCGGCGGTGCCGATGGCGGCGGAGAGCTCACCGGCCGCGTACATCAGCGCGTACAGGGTGACCAGGCCGGTCAGCAGCACGGTGAGGGTGGGGGTGACCAGGACGTCCAGGGTCGGCGGCACCCAGCGGCGGCACCACTTCTCCACGTACGTCCCGAGCAGGGCGGCGGCCAGGGCGCCGAGGACACCGCCCTGGCCGGGGGCGAGCGTCACCCCGAGGACGGTCACCTTGGCGACCCCCGCGTACACGACGACCGAGGCCACCGCGCCGCCCAGGACCGGGGTGCCGCCGAACACCTTGGCCGTGTTGAATCCCACGAATACGGCGATCAGCGCCATGAACCCGGCGGCGATGGCGGTCAGGGCGGGGGTCAGGCCCCTCAGCACCCCGAGGTTGATCAGCAGGCCGTTGAGGCCGGCGATGACCCCGCAGCCGATCAGGGCGGGGATCAGGGGCACGAAGACGTCCGCGACGCGCCGCAGGAACAGCTTGAGGGGGGTGGCGTTGCGGCGGGACCGGGAGGCCTTCAGCTCGGCGCCGCGCAGGGCGAGCCGGTCCGCTGTGGTCGCCGCTTCGGCACCGGGTCCGGCACCCGGTCCGGCACCGGATTCGGCACCCGGCGCGGTGGCCGGAGCGGTGGCCGGTTCCGCGCCGTGCGGGGCGAGGGGTGCCGGGGCGCTCGCCAGCAGCGCCTCGAAGGCGGGCGTCACCCGGGCGACCGTGCCGGGGCCCAGCACGATCTGGTACGAGCCGTCGTCCGCGACCAGGCCGAGGACGGCGGGCAGGGCCCGCAGGCCCGCCTCGTCCACCAGGCCGCCGTCCCGCAGACCCAGCCGGAGCCGGGTCATGCAGTGGGCGACGGTGAGGACGTTCGCGGGTCCGCCCACGAGGGGGAGGATGGCCGCCGCTGTGATGGAGTCCGGTGTGCTCACTCCCCGAGCGTGCTGGTCAGCCGGCCGAAGCCGCCAGCGCGGCGCGCAGATGGCCCTCCGCGTCCTCCAGAAGGCGGGCGGCGGTGGGCCCGTCGACGCCGCCGAGGATCGTCAGGATGGCGCTCTTCACCTCGCCGTCGGTGGCGGCGAGCGCGCGCTCGATCTCCTCGTCGGAGGCCCCGGTGGCGAGGGCGACGATGCGGCGGGAGCGGGCCCGCAGCTTCTCGTTCGAGGCCCGTACGTCGACCATCAGGTTCCCGTACGTCTTGCCGAGCCGGATCATCGTGATCGTCGAGAGCATGTTGAGGACGAGCTTCTGCGCGGTGCCGGACTTCAGCCGGGTGGAGCCCGTGAGCAGTTCGGGGCCGACCACGACCTCGATGCCGTGGTCCGCGGCGGAGGCGAGCGCGCTGTGCGCGTTGCAGGACAGGCCGACCGTGAGCGCGCCCTGTTTGCGGGCGTGCTCGACCGCGCCGACGGCGTACGGGGTACGGCCCGAGGCGGAGACGCCGACCACGGTGTCGTCGGCCGTCAGGGCGAGCGCGTCCAGGTCGGCCGCCGCGAGTTCCCGGGAGTCCTCGGCGCCCTCGATCGAGGTGACCATGGCGGTCGGGCCGCCCGCGATCACGCCGACGACCCGGGAGGGATCGGTGTTGAAGGTCGGCGGGCACTCCGAGGCGTCCAGGACGCCGAGGCGGCCCGCGGTGCCGGCGCCCGCGTAGACGAGGCGGCCGCCGCGGGCCATGCGCTCCGCGATGCCGTCGATCGCGGCGGCGATGAGCGGGAGCTGCGCGGCGACGGCCGCGGGCACCGTCGTGTCCTCGCCGTTCATGAGCCGCGCGATCTCCAGCGTGGACAGGCGGTCGATGTCCGACAGTTCGGGGCGGAACGCCTCGGTGGTCAGCGTCTCCAACTCTGCTCGAAGATCACCGTGGTTGGGCATGGAGGTCATGACAGGGTCGGCTCTTTCCGGTGAGGTGTCGTATCCGCGGCCCCGGGAGCGGGGCGCGGGCCGGGACGACGCGCGGCACCGCCGCGCGAGCGCCGACAGCCGCCCGCGGGACCGCGCTCTCCCCGCTGGTTCAAGTTTCCCGGTGTGTCCCGGGGCGCCGGCTCCAGGTCCGCCGGCCGGCGTCGCGGCCCTGGAGCCCGGGTCCGCCGGTCGTGCGGCGCGGCTAGCGGCCGCCGCGCGGGGAGTGGCGGTGCGCCAGGGCCTCGTACGAGGCGGACAGCGCGGGCGCCGCCGTCTCGTAGGTGCGCTGGGCGACCCCCACGAACAGACAGTCCACCACCAGGAGCTGGCTGGTGCGCGACGACATGGCCGCCGGGCGCAGCTCGCTCTCACGGGCGGTCGAGGTGGTGAGGACGTGGTCGGCGTACTGCGCGACCGGTCCGTTCGGGCGGCCGGTGATCGCCACCGTCGTCGCCCCGTGCTCGAAGGCGACCCGCAGCGGTTCGATGACGTCGCCGGTCGAGCCGGAGTGCGTGATGGCTATCGCCACGTCCTTGGCGCGCAGCTGCACCGCGCCCGTCACCGCGAGGTGCGGGTCGCTGTGCGCGTGGGCCATGAGCCCGATCCGCAGGAGTTTCTGCAGGAGGTCCTGGGCGACGAGCCCGGACGCGCCGACACCGTAGATGTCGACGCGGCGGGCGGTGGCGATGGCGGCGACGGCGGCGCCGAGCTGGACCGTGTCGAGTGCGGCGGCGGTGTCGGCGAGGGTCTGCTGCTCGTCGTAGGCGAGCTTGGCGACGACGTCGGCGATGGGGTCGTCGACCGCTATGTCGGCGGTGACGGCGGGGGCCCGGCCCGACTGCTGCTGCGCGGCGAGCCCGGCGAGCGCGAGGCGCAGGTCGCGGTATCCGGGGTAGCCGAGGAGGCGGGCCGTGCGGACGACCGTGGCCTCGCTGGTGCCGGTGAGCTCGGCGAGTCCGGTGACCGTGAGGGCCGCGCACCCGGCCGGGTCACCGGCGACGGCCTCGGCGACCCGCTGCATGGAGCGTGTCATCGAGGGGGCGAGGGTCCGCACCTTGGCCGCGAGGGCCGCGGGGGCGGGCGGTGCCTCACCCGCGAAAATTTCCTTCACGTCATGGGTCACACCATGAAAGATATTTTCCTTTGGGGCATACGGTCAAGGGTGCGCACAATGAGGACATGGACCCCACCGGTAACCCCCTCAGCCCCTTGGAGCAGGCGTTGCACGCGGCGCGCGCCCGTGTGCTCGCCGACCTGATCGCGGGCCAGGTGGCCGAGGCGGACGTCGTCTCCCTGGTCGAGGACTCGGTGGTGCAGCGCCGCTGGTGGGTCGAGCAGTGGCCGGAAGGCGCCGGGTTCGTCGCCGGGCTCGTCGCCCAGGACGTGCAGGACGCGATCCTGGAGCGGCACGGACGGTGGCCGCTGTGCCCGGTGTGCTCCAGCGGCGACCCGCACGCCCTGGAGGTGGAACCCGAGTTGGGCCCCGACCCGCACTGGGTGTGCCACCAGGCGGGCGTGAAGATCTCCCCGGTGGGCGCGCTCGGCTCGGCGACCGGCACGAATCCGCCCTCGTGACCGTGTACATCGATCCCCCCACCTGGCCGGGCCACGGCCGGGTGTGGTCCCACCTGATCAGCGATGTCTCCTACGACGAACTCCACGCGTTCGCCGACCGGCTGGGCGCGCCCCCGAGGGCCTTCGAGCGCGACCACTACGACATCCCCTCGCACCGCTACGACGACGCGGTCGCCGCCGGAGCGGTGGAGGTCAGCAGCCGTGAGGTCGTGCGACTGCTGCACGGCGCGGGACTGCGCCGGCGCAAGCGGACGCGCTGACCGGGCCGGTCCACGGGAGGGCTCGAGGCCCTCGCACAGGCTCAGGCCTCGCGGGAGTACAGCCTCAAGGACTCCTCCAGGCCGTGCAGTTCGCGGGCGGACTTCTCCACGTCCTCGCTCGCCCGGGTGAAACCGGCGCGGGCGATGACCCGTTGCGAGGGGGCGTTCTCCTGCTCGATGGTGGCGATCAGGAGCTTGACGCCGTCGCGGGCGAGGGCCGTTTCGGCCAGGGCGCGCAGGGCCTCGGTGGCGTAGCCCCGGCCTCGGGCGTTCTCCGCGAGGTCGTAGCCGACCTCGGCGCGGCCCTCCTCGTCGGGCGCGCCGTGGAAGCCGATCCCGCCCACCGCCAGACCGTCCTCGCGCCGTACGAGCGCGAACATCCCCCATTCCGGCCGGTGCTCCCCCTTCTCGTAGGAGCTCGCGACCATTCCGGCGGCGAACCGGGAGCCCTCGAACGGGCCGCCCTCGATCCACGCGAAGCCGCCCGTGCCGCCCGCGTGCAGATCGGCGGCGGCGGCCGGGGTGACCCCCTGGAGGGTGAGCCGCTCGGTGTCGATCACCAGGTTGTTGTTCCAGCGCCACTCGGTGAGCGGTTCCCGGCCGGGCAGGTCGCCGCGTCCGGTGGCCCACAGGAGCGTGTTCCACGGGGCGTCGGGCTCGGGGCGCACGTGCGGGAAGATCGTGGTGAGGACCCGGGCGCACAGCTCGGCCGGCGGCTCGTACTCCAGGCCGAGGCCCTCGGCGATGTCGTGCGTGTGCAGCAGGACCTCGGTGACCCCCATCGCGGCGAAGCCCTCGCGGTTCGCGCTGCGGAACGGGTACGGGTGGAAGGCGCGCACCTCGCGCGGGGTCGTGCGGACGGCGGCGGCGAGCAGGGCGCCGGTCGTCTCGATCACGTCGACGACCCCCGCGTCGCCGGTGCCCTCGTCCACCGTGATGTCGAACGGCACGTACGCCGTGGCGGACCGCCCGGCCAACTGCCCGGCGTACGCGATGAGGTCGCTCGCGATGTGTTCGGCGGTCCGCCGGCAGCTCCACTCCAGCCGTCCCGCCCGTACGCCGTCCCAGTCACGTCCGGCCGCCGCCCGCAGCAGCGCGGCGCAGCCCGCTACGGCTTCCTCGATCTGATCCCCGCCCATGTCTGTCATGCGGCCGAGAATAGGACGGATCACCTCTCGGAGCGTACGGGTTTCCTGGCCATGAGGGTCGGACGGACGGCGGCGGCCGTCAGGCTTCCGTCAGCGACGCCAGTTCGTCCTCCATGTTCCGGCGGGCCGGTGCCGCCCAGACGCGTTCGCCGTACGGAGTCCTGAACAGCCTCGGCAGGTCGAGGAGTTGACGCAGGACGGCCGCGCGTCCCACACGGAAGGCGTCGTCGGGGACGAAGGCGTACTCCTCGCGGACGGCGGCGGTGTAGGCGGCGTACGCGGCCGGGGGCGAGGCCAGGATCGCGAGATCCGCGTCGCACAGGACGGCACCGTCGGTGTCGTGGCCGGCGGGGTCGTGGGAGACGGTGAGCCGGACGAGCCGGGCGACCTCGGCGGTGCGGTCCGGGCCGACGCCCAGTTCGGCCAGCGCGCGTTCGGCGAGCCGGGCGGAGCGCTCCTCGTTCTCCGAACGGTCCGGGAGGTACACGGCGTCGTGGAACCAGGCGGCCAGGCGCACGGCGGCCGGATCGCCGGGGCGCTCCCCGTGGGCCTCCAGCACGTCGATGTGGCCGAGGACCGCGAGGAGATGGTCGGTGGTGTGGTACCGGCGCCGGGGCTCGGCCCAGCGGGCCAGGAGGTCGGCCCCGTAGGGATCCGGCGCGGGGCCGGACCCGCCCTCGTCCTCACGTGCGGCCAGGACGGTGTCCGCCCAGCGCTTCGTCAGCTCGGCGTGGGCGGGGTGGCGGTTGCTCTCTGCTGCCATGCCGCCATTGTCCCCGCCGCGGGGCTTCCCGTCGTGGTGCCCGTACCGGTCCCCGTATCGGTCCCCGCCGTGGTGCTGTCCGCGGGCGCGGGGCCGGGGCGGGTCCGTGCGCGGAAGGTGCGGCGGTAGGCGTCCGGGGGCACGCCCACCGTGCGGTTGAAGTGCCGGCGCAGTGTCGTCCCGGTTCCCATGCCGGTGGCCGCCGCGATGGCGTCGACGCCCGCGTCGGTGGTCTCCAGCAACTCCTGCGCATGGCGGATCCGTTGGGTCAGCAGCCACTGGAGCGGGGTGGTGCCGGTCACCGACCTGAAGTGGCGGCCCAGGTTGCGCGAGCTCATCCGCGCCCGGCGGGCCAGGTCCTCCACGGTCAGCGGACGGTCCAGCCGCTCGATGACCCAGGGGAACAGCTCGGCGAGCGGATGGTGGTCGGGTGCGGGCACCGGCGTGCTGACGAACTGGGCCTGGCCGCCGTCCCGGTGCGGGGGCACGACCAGGTTGCGGGCGACGGTGTTGGCGACCGAGGAGCCGTGGTCGAGGCGGACGAGGTGCAGGCACAGGTCCATGGCGGCGGCCTTGCCGGCGGAGGTGAGCACGCCGCCGTCGTCCACGTACAGGACGTCCGGGTCCACCAGCACCCGGGGATGGCGGGTGGCCAGGGTCCGGGTGTGCGCCCAGTGCGTGGTCGCGCGCCTCCCGTCCAGCAGCCCGGCGGCGGCCAGGACGAACGCGCCGGTGCACAGGGAGGCCACGCGCGCACCCGCCTCGTGGGCCGCGCGCACCGCGTCGACGAGGGCGGCGGGCGGCTCCCGGTCGACGTCGGCCCAGCCCGGGACGATCACCGTGTCGGCGTACGGGAGCCGGTCGAGGCCGCGGTCGGGCTCCAGCCGGAACGGTCCGACGCGCACCGCCTTCGGCCCGCAGAGCGCGAGGTCGTACCAGGGCACCCGCACGGCGTCCGGAGCGGAGCCGAAGACCTCGCAGGCCAGGGCCAGTTCGAAGTGCAGCATCCCGTCGGTGACGGCCAGCGCGACAGAGGTCATGTCCGGAATTGTACGGGCCATGGCGTTCCGGACACTCGTGCGCGGCGCCCGTTCTCGCCAGGATGTCCTTACGGATCAAGGCAGTTCACTTCGAGCGCGGGGGAGAACCCATGGAGTCGGGGCAGGCGGTGACGGTGTTCGGCGCGTACGGGCACACCGGCCGGTTCGTGGTGGCCGAACTGCTGGAGCGCGGGTTCACGCCGGTCCTCTCCGGCCGGGACGCCGAGAAGCTGAAGGAACTGGCGGCCTCGTGGCCGGGCCTGGACGTCCGGCCGGCCACGGTCGACGATCCGGCGTCCCTCGACCGGGCGCTGACCGGCGCCGCGGCGGTGGTCAACTGCGCCGGGCCGTTCGCCACGACGGCCGGCCCCGTGATCGAGGCGGCCCTGCGCGCCGGGATCCCGTACGTGGACGTGGCGGCCGAGATCGAGGCCAACCTCGACACGTTCGCGCACTTCGCGGAGCCGGCCGAGGCCGCGGGAACGGTGGTCGTCCCCGCGATGGCCTTCTACGGCGGCTTCGGCGACCTGCTGGTCACCGCCGCGATGGGCGAGTGGACGACGGCCGACGAGGCGCACATCGCGTACGGGCTGAGCGGCTGGCACCCCACCGCCGGGACGCGCGCGGCGGGCGCGGTCTCCCGGGAGCGGCGCGGCGGCCGGCGCGTCCGCTACACCGGAGGGCGGTTGGAGTACGTCGAGGGCGCCCTGCCCGCCCTGGAGTGGCCGTTCCCCGAGCCGATGGGCCCGCGCGCCGTTCTCGGGGAGTTCTCGATGGCCGACGTGGTCACCGTGCCCAGCCACTTCGCCGTCTCCGAGGTGTGCACCTACATGACCGTCGAGGCGGCCGGGGAACTGGCGGCCCCGGACACCCCCTCTCCGAGCCCGGTCGACGAGCGCGGGCGGTCCGGGCAGACCTTCCTCGTCGACGTCGTGGTGCGCTCCGGCGGCGCCGAACGGCGTGCCGTGGCGCGGGGCCGGGACATCTACGCCGTCACCGCGCCGCTCGTGGTGGAGGCGCTCGACCGCATCCTCACCGGACGCACCAGGACGACCGGCGTCGCCTCCGCCGGCGAGATCTTCGACGCCCGGGACTTCCTCCGCGCGCTGTCCCCGCACATCTCCTTCGAACTGCGCGGGTAGCCCCTACGAACTGCGCGGGCAGCCCCTAGCGTGGAGTCATGATTCCTCAAGACGCACACGATGTACGGGACCCGGAACTGCCCGGTCTGCTCCTGCGCACCGAGCGCGACGCGCTGATCCCGCTGCTGCGGGCCCGCCCGGAGGACGACTTCGCCCGCCTGACGGCCGGGTGTCCGGCGTGGACGGTGCGGGACGTGCTGGCGCATTGCTCGGCGGTGCTGACACGGGTCGTCGAGCGCCGTTTCGAACCAGGGGTGTTCGAGGCCGAGGTCAACGACCGCGACATCGCCGAGCGTGCCGACTGGCCGACGGCGCGGGTCATCGACGAGCTGGAACACGGGATGACCGAGGCGGGCCCGGCGATCGCCCGCACCCGGGGCGTGCTCGACGCGGTCGCGCTCGGCGAGTGGATCCACGCCGGGGACGTGCGCGAGGCGTTCGGCGAACCGGGCGCCTACGAGGGGGAGGGACTCCCGCACGCCCTCGCGCTCCTGGTCCGCTTCAGCCGTGAGAGCGACGGGGTCCCGCTGCACGCCGACCTCGACCAGCTCGACGACCCGCTGCTCCTGGGAGGCGTCCCCGGCGACCGTCCCCCGGCCCGTTACATCGGCGACGCCGCGACCCTCGTACGGCTCTTCTCGGGGCGGCCGGTCCCGAAGACGACGACGTACGAGCTGGTGGGGGCGCGGGAGGAAGAGCTCAATCTGTTCGGGTGAGCGAGCGGCCGGTCCGGTCCGGCCGCGACGGACCCGGCGGACAGGGGCCACCGCACCGGTACGGCGCGGTGGCCCCTGAAGGACCGGTCCTTCGACTACTTGAGGTAGACCAGCCCGTCGGTCGTGACCGCGGGCCGCCCGGCGGTGCCGACGACCACGAGCTTCACCGTGTGCCTGGCGGCGGCGGTCCAGGTCGTCGCCCAGATCGCGTCGCGGTACCTGCTGGTCGTCGTCCTCAGGTCCACGGTGGCGGTCTTCCGGCCGTCCACGTAGACGTACACCTGACCGGAGGTCGCGGCGCGCGAGACCACCAGGGCCGCCGAGCGTCCGGTGAAGGTCCAGGTCAGCGAGGAGCTCTTCTTGGAGCTGCTGTACGACTTGCCGCCCAGGTAGCCGCTCGACGACTTGGACGTCCAGGTGCCGGTTCTGGTGGCCGCGCTCTCCTGGAGGATCACGGGGGTGCCGCTCACGGAGGCCGAGCGGGCGTTGCCGGCCCGGTCGTACGCCGTCATCCTCCAGGTCGTGGCCACACCGGACTTGGCGGTGAGGCTCGCGCTCGTGACCGTCGGGCCGTACGTCCTGGCGACCGGGGCGGTGAGGCGGACCTCCTTCAGCTCCTTCGTGTCGGTGGCTTTCCACTTCAGGGTGAGCGGGACGGCCGTGGTGCTCACCGTGCCGGTGCGCAGGGCGAGATTCGGCTGGGTGGAGAAGACCGGCGGCGTGGTGTCGGCGGGGGCGGTGGCCTTCGTGGTGGGCGAGGCGGTCGGGGTGGGGGTGGTGGCCTTCGCGGTGGGCGCGGTGGCCTCGGCCGTGGGCGTGGTGGTCGGGGTGGGGGTGGTGGCCTCGGCCGTGGGTGAGGTGGTCGCCTCGGGGGTGGTGGGGCTCGTCGTGGGCGGGGTGGCGGGGGGCGTGAGGGCCGGGGCGGGCTCGGCGAGGACGGTGACGTCCTCCGTGATCGCGGTCCGGCCGGACTGGTGGACGCCCCGCACGGAGACCTTGTGGGTACCCGGGGCCAGGTTCACCTCGGCGGAGGAGGCGGTGCCGGCGGCGGTGACCGCGACCTCGCCGTCGACCAGGACGTCGTACCGCCCGACCAGGGCGGCCGGGGTCGAGGCCGACCACTTCACGGTGACGGCGGTGTCGGTGAGGACGGTGGTGCCGGACACGCCGGTACCGGTGACCGAGTCGAGCTTGAGCCCTTCGACCGTCCCGCCCGCCCAGGCGCGGACCGTGGGCAGCATGGCGTAGTACGCGTCGCCGGGGCACACGGTGTTGTAGCCGTCGCGGTGGCCGTGGATGACGGGGAAGGTCATCCTGGTGCCCGCGTCCCAGGTCTGGCGGAAGTAGTTCGGCCCGCTCGCGCCCGCGGTGAGGGTGGTGGTGCCCGTCGGGTCGACGCCGTACTGGCCGAGCTTCCACGCGGCGAGCCGGGCGACCGAGGCCATCGCCTCCTTCGAGGGGGCGATGTCGCTGTAGTCACCGATGACGGCGATGCCCGTGGTCTCGGAGTTGAAGCCGTAGGCGTGCGCGCCCATCACGGGCCGGTCGACGCCTCCCTTGCGGCCTTCGTAGATCGTGCCGCACTTGTCGACCAGGAAGTTGTAGCCGATGTCCCTCCAGGTCAACTGCTGTACGTCATAGGCGTAGACGGCCCGGATGAGAGCCGGGGCCTCGGCGCAGGTGTAGTCGTTGGAGGTGGCGGTGTGGTGCAGCACCACCGCCTTGATCTTCCCTCCGGGCAGATAGCCGGGCTCCTCGGGGCTGATGGACTCGTCGGCGCCCCAGCCCTCGCGCGAGGTGATCGGCGGGCGGGGCGCGGTGGACGGCGGGGCCGGGGGCACGGTAGCGGTCGGCGAGGCCGGGTCCGGCGCGGAGACGGCCGGGGAAGGACTCGCGCTCCCGGTGGACGGCTGCGTGGGTTCGGTGGAGTCCGTCGGACCGGACGGGGACCCGGAGGTCCGGGTCGAGGACGGGTCGGGAGAGGTGGTGTCCGCGGGGCCCTCCGTCGTGGCCGGATCGGTCGCGTCCGCCGTGCCGGTCGGTTCGGCTTCGCCGGTCGGGTCCACCGGGTCCATCACGAACCCGGCGGGCTCCATCGCCGGGGTCGTACCGCCGGGGTCGATCATGTCCAGCCGGAGGCCCTCGGGCAGCCGCCGCGACGCACCGCTCGACATCCGCACCTGGACCCCGTCGGACGGGCCCACCCACGCGGGCGTGGTGCCGCCGCGGGACGCGCCCCGCTCGCCCTCGCCGCTGTCACCGTCCAGCCGCAGCCACGTCGACCACGTGTGACGTGCCGTGTCCCGGGTCCGGACCTCGATGGTGCCGCTCACCCGTGCGGACGCCTCGGCCCAGGTGATGCCGAGCATGCTGAAGGGCGCGGTGTCCCGCCGGTCCAGCCGGGCGGACGTGCCACCGTCGGCCACCGTCAGCGGGGCGGTGGCCGAACCGGTCCGGATCGGTCCGGACCTCCCGTCGCCCCCGGAGCCGCCCGCGTCCCCGCCGCCCGCCCCCTGGACGATCAGCGTCCCGGACACCGCCGCGACCGCCAGAACGGCCGCACCCCACCCGCGTCGTCGCACTGCCCCGCCCTTTCACGCGACCTTTACATGATCTCCATGCATGAGGAGGGTATATGAGGGTTCAACTATGGCTGGAACAGGGCGGAGTCGGGTGCGCGGGCCGGAGATTCCGGGAGGGGCCCGGGCCGGAAACCGCCGCGACCTCCCCTTCGTCCGCCGCGATCTTCTCGCGCCTCCGCTCCCGCCCGCGTACTGTTTGATTGGACTAGACCTATAGCGGCCCAGGAGAAGAGGTCCGATGAGTGAGCGGAAGAGCGCAGTCCTGGAGGTGATCGCCCTCGGCGTGGAGGACGCGGTCGCCGCTCAGGCCGGCGGGGCGGACCGGCTGGAGCTGGTCACGGACATGGCGGCCGACGGGCTGACCCCGTCGGTGGAGACCTTCGCCGGGATCCGTGCTTCCGTCGACATCGCGCTGCGCGTGATGCTGCGCCTGTCCGACGGCTTCTCGGCCGGCGGCACGGCGGGCGTCGACGCTCTCGTGCGGGCCGCGGGCGAGCTGCGGGACGCGGGCGCGGACGAGTTCGTCCTCGGTTTCCTCGACGAGCACGGTGGCCCCGACCTGGCCGCCCTGGAGCGGATCGTCGCCGAACTGGACGGCTGCCGCTGGACGTTCCACCGCGCGATCGACCGCGCCGCCGACCGTGACGCCCTGCGCAAGCAGCTCGCGGACCTGCCCGGTCTCGACGCCTATCTGACCGCCGGGTCCCCGGCGGGTGTCGACGACGGACTCCCCGTCCTCACGGCCGAGGGCGCCCGCCGCGGGGAACCGGGGTACGAGCCGCGGATCATGGTCGGCGGCGGCCTGCGCCTCGACCATCTGCCGGAGCTGCGCGCGGCGGGCCTCGACGCCTTCCACATCGGCGGTGCCGCACGTCCCGGGGGCTGGACGGGGCCGGTCTCCGCGGAGTCGGTACGGGAGTGGCGCACGGCCGTGGACGCGTAGGCGGCCGGTTCCACGGGGCGGGTCCCGCGTGCCGGTACCGCGCGCCGGTCCCGTGTTCCGGTCGGGTGCGGTCGATCCGGTCCCGCGTTCCGGACGGGTGCGGGCGATCCGGTCCGGCAGGTCACGGATCCATCTCCGCCACGTAGTTGTTGTGTTGTGAGAGTCGCACGGCGATCACCGAGCAGCCTTTTGCATGCATATTTGGTCATGCCCCGATCGGCCGGGGCATGACAATCACACATATGTGCGTGCCGGCGAAAGCGGTGCGGCAGCACAGCAGCATCAGGGGGACCAGGCTTCATGCCATCCATACGCAGCCGCACGCTCGCGGCGGCCGCGGCCGTGATCGCGGCCGTCATGATCACCACCACGGCCTGTGACAGCAAGAAGGGCGACGAGGGGGCCGTCGCCCGGCCCACGGCGTCCGCCCGGGCCGACAAGGGCGTCGACACCGGCCAGGACGACGGCTCGGTCTCGATCGGCGGCTACAAGCTGCCCGCGGGCGTTCCCACCGAACTCAGTGGTGCCGCCCTGGACAAGTGGAAGAGCGGGGGGTGGCAGGACTACGGCAACTGGGCTTCCAAGGCGGAGGACTTCGCCAACCCGTACATCAAGGACTTCTGGTCGCCGGAGAAGATGGCCCAGGCCAAGGCCAGCATCCCGGTCGCCCAGGCGGGCAGCACCAGTTCGGGCTCGGGCAGCGGTGCCACCTCCTACCTGCCCGACGGCAAGGTGAAGAAGCAGACCGCCGCCAAGGTCAAGAGCACCTATCACCGCTACGCGCCGCCCGTCGGCAAGATGTTCTTCTCCTCGCCCCAGGGCAACATGGTCTGCTCGGCCGCCGTCGTCACCGACCCGGCCCACCCCGGCAAGTCCAACCTGGTGTGGACCGCGGGCCACTGCGTGCACGCGGGCAAGGGCGGCGGCTGGTACCGCAACATCGCCTTCGTCCCCTCGTACAACAACAGCGCGAGCCTGAGCAGCCGCCAGATCACCGACCCGCGCGCCAAGTCCGTCTCCCCGTACGGCATCTGGTGGGCCGACTGGGCCACCACCTCGTCCCAGTGGATGAAGGGCGGCGGCCACACGGGCAACGCGGCCTCCGGGTACGACTACGCCGTGCTCCACGTCAAGCCCGAGAAGGGCGGCAAGTCCCTCCAGGAGCAGCTCGGTTCGGCGCTGCCGGTGTGGTTCGCCGCCCCGGCCGCCAACAAGGTCACGTCCATGAAGGTCCGCGGCTACCCGGCCGAGTCGCCCTACGACGGCTCGAAGATGTACGACTGCCACGGCGCCACGAAGCGGTTCGTGCTCGCGAGCAACGTCCCCGCCCAGTTCATGATCGGCTGCACCATGAACGGCGGTGCCTCCGGAGGGCCTTGGTTCATGAGCCACAACGGCCGGACCTATCTGGTCTCCAACAACTCGCTGAGCGACCGCAAGACGTTCATCACCGGGCCGCGCCTCGGCGAGAACGCCAAGCAGGTCTACCTGGCCACCAGCCGCAAGTTCAAGTAGCCCGTCGCGCAACGCGGTTCACGGCCCCCGGCATCCGTGCCGGGGGCCGCCCGCGTCCGTGCCGGGGGCCGTCGGCCGGTCAGCCCAGTTCGGCCGGGAGCGGTGCCGCGTGGGTCACGACCAGCCCCGAGACCGCACGGGTGAGCGCCACGTACAGACGGCGCAGCCCGGTGCGCTCGTCGGGCTCGCCGTCGACGACGGCCCGCGGCTCGTCCAGGACCACGTAGTCGTACTCCAGGCCCTTGGCGAGCGAGGCCGGCACCAGCGTCAGCCGGGTCTCGGCCGTCGTCTCCTCGCCCGGACCGAGATACGTCCGCCCGGCCGACGTCAGCGCCTCGGCGAGCACGGGGATCCGGGCGTCGGCGGCGATCAGCCCGACCGACCCCTCGTGGCCCAGCAACTCCTCCACCGCGCCGAGGACTTCGGCGTCCGCCGTGCTCGCGCGCACCTCGAAGAAGCCCGGGTTCTCGCGCACCGAGGCGACCGGCGTGAGACCGGGCGCGATGTGCGGCAGCAGCCGGGAGGCGTAGGTGATGACGTCCGTGGGGACACGGAAACCCGCGGTCAGCTCCTCGACGACCGCGTCCCCCTTGCCCAGGTGCCCGAGGGCCTCCTCCCAGCTCCGGGTCGCCCACGGGGTCGTCCCCTGCGCCAGGTCCCCGAGCACGGTCGCCGACCCCGTCGTGCAGCGCCGGCCCACCGCGCGGTACTGCATCGGGGAGAGGTCCTGCGCCTCGTCGAGCACCACGTGCCCGAGGGAGTGCGTGCGCTGGACGAGATCGGTGGCCTCGTCGATCAGCACGGCGTCGGCGGCCGACCACTTCGCGCTCTTCACGCTGCGCACCGGCTTCGCCCAGAGGATCTCCTTCTGCTCGCCCTCGTCCAGCAGCCCCTCCGCGTGCGCGGCGAGGAACTCCGCGTCGGTCAGCAGCCGGAGCACCAGCTTCGCGGGGTCGACCTGCGGCCAGATCGCCTTCACGGCGGCCTTCACGGCGGGGTTGCGGGCGACGGCGTCCTGCACCCGGTCGTCCGGCGCCTCCCCGGAGCGCTCCATCTGGACCAGCACGGCGTGCGCGATCCGCTGCGGAAGGGCCTGGTGGGCGGCGCCGTACCGGATGTCCCGGTCCAGCAGCTCCCGGACGATCTCCTCCAGCTCGTACGCGGGAACGCGCCAGCGCCGTGACCCCCTGACCACCATCACGGGCTCGGTGGGGACGGTCACGTGCGAGCGCACGGCCCGGCGCAGCACCTCGGCCATCCGGGCGTCGCCCTTGATCACGGCCGCGGGCGCGTCGTCGCTTCCGCGCACCTCGACGTGCGCGACGAGGTCGTCGACGGTCGCCTGCCTGACCTCCAGCTCGCCGAGCGCGGGGAGGACCTGCTCGATGTAGTGCAGGAAGGACTTGTTCGGCCCGATCACCAGGGTGCCGGTGCGGGCGAGCCGCTCCCGGTGCGCGTACAGCAGATACGCGACCCGGTGCAGGCCGACGGCGGTCTTTCCGGTGCCGGGACCTCCCTGCACACAGACCGAACCGGACAGCCCGGACCGTACGATCTCGTCCTGCTCGGGCTGGATGGTCGCCACGATGTCGCGCATCGGGCCGACGCGCGGGCGCTCGATCTCCTGCTGGAGCAGCTTGCTGGTGGACGCCGCCTCGGCCGGGTCGGACAGGTGCTCGTCCTCGTAGGCCGTGAGGTCGCCGCCGGTGTAGCCGAAGCGGCGGCGCAGCCCGACGTCCATCGGGTCCTTCTTGGAGGCCCGGTAGAACGGCTGGGACACCGGCGCGCGCCAGTCGATGACCATCGGGTCGCCGTCGGCGTCGTGGACGTGGCGTCGCCCGATGTAGAACCGCTCGCCCTCGGCGCCCTCCGCCAGGTCGGAGCCCGGGGCGTGCAGATAGTCGAGCCGCCCGAAGAACAGCGGGGTGTGGCTGAGGTCGGCGAGGGCCTTGATGCGCTCGGCGATCTGCCGGTGCAGCACCTCGGCGTTCACCCAGTTCGCGGTGACGTCGCGGATGTCGAGGTTCTCCGCGTCCTCGCGCATCGCGCGGAGCGCGGAACGGGACCGGGCGAGGTGGGAGCGCTCGCGGGAGAGGGGATCGTCGGAATCGGTCGGGACGCCGGCCGGACCGTCGGACAGGGGGGACACGGGGAATTGCCTCCGGAAACCTGCGTGGGGGTGCTGCGGGAGTGCCGCGGTGCTCTGGCGGTGCTGCGCGATGATGCAGATCGTGAATCGCTGCGGATTTCGTCGGGAATCCGTCGGGAATCCCTGCGGAATCCGTGGTGATTCCGGGTGCCGTCCGGTTTCCGGCCGGGCGGCGGCACTCCGTGAAGGGAGGCGGGCAAGACCGAAGATTCTAGGCGAAGGACGGATGCCGGGGCCAATGGTTTTTCCGGTGCCCGCGCGCCGTGTCCTTCCGGTGCCCGCCCGGCGTGTCAGGGTCCGGCCCCCGAGTCCCTAGGGGACGGGGTCCGTCGTGAGGCGGAGGGCGGACCGTCCGGAGCCGTACCTGGGGGTGGGCGGGGTTCGGTCCGGAGACCGACGCCGTTCGGGTCGGGACAGTCGCACCATGGAGATATGAGCGCAGTCACTTTCACCCCAGGTCCTGCCCATCCCGGGTCCGTCGCGCACGGCGCGACGGCCGTCACTTCCGTCGACCACCGCCACCGCCTCGGCGACGCGCTGAAGGCCGTCAAGGTGTTCGGGCGCGCGGCCATCGGGGTCGTCCTGCTCGGCGAATACGGCGAAGAGGCGGGCGTACGGCGCCACTGACGTGTACGCCCGCCTCTTTGCCCCGGGCCAACCAGGACTCCGGTCCGGGCCCGTCGGTGGACGGCTCGGGCCCGTCTGACTTACCCCCCCGGGGGCTCCGCCCCGGACCCCGCTCCTCAAACGCCGGAGGGGCTGAAATCTTGCCGACGCCGGAGGGGCTGGAAATGTCCTCGGCCGGGGCTGAAAGGTCGGCCGGAGGCGGTGAGACTGCCTGCCGGATGGCTACTCGGTGTCGGCCAGGATCTCGTCGGCGTCCATGATCCGGTAGGCGTAGCCCTGTTCCGCCAGGAAGCGCTGGCGGTGGGCGGCGAAGTCCTGGTCGATCGTGTCGCGGGCGACCACGGAGTAGAAGTGGGCCTGGTGGCCGTCGGCCTTCGGGCGCAGGACGCGGCCCAGACGCTGGGCCTCCTCCTGGCGGGAGCCGAAGGTGCCCGAGACCTGGATGGCCACGGTGGCCTCCGGCAGGTCGATGGA
This sequence comes from Streptomyces sp. NPDC002698, assembly GCF_042888945.1. NCBI lineage: Bacteria > Bacillati > Actinomycetota > Actinomycetes > Kitasatosporales > Streptomycetaceae > Streptomyces > Streptomyces sp. NPDC002698. The sequence goes on along the minus strand of NZ_JBIAQM010000005.1, from coordinate 233,901 downwards.
GAAGTTGGCGACCTTGGACACGACGAGCACGCTGATCTCGCCCTCCCGGAAGGCGTCGAACAGCTTCTCCCGCTGGGCATTGCTGGTCTCGCCCTTGATGACGGGCGCGTTCAGATGCTCGCCCAGCTCGTCGAGCTGGTCGATGTACTGGCCGATCACGAGGATCTGCTGACCGGCGAACCTGCGGACCAGCGCCTCGGTCACCTTCCGCTTGGTCGCCGTGGTGGCGCAGAAGCGGTACTTCTCCTCGTTCTCGGCGGTGGCGTACGCGAGCCGTTCGGAGTCGGTGAGGTTCACCCGCACCTCGACGCAGTCGGCCGGCGCGATGTAGCCCTGCGCCTCGATCTCCTTCCAGGGCGCGTCGAACCGCTTGGGCCCGATGAGCGAGAAGACGTCCGACTCGCGCCCGTCCTCGCGTACCAGCGTGGCGGTCAGCCCCAGCCGGCGCCGGGCCTGGAGGTCGGCGGTGAACTTGAAGACCGGGGCGGGCAGCAGGTGGACCTCGTCGTAGAGGATGAGGCCCCAGTCGCGGGAGTCGAAGAGCTCCAGGTGCGGGTAGACGCCCTTCCGCCGGGTCGTCAGCACCTGGTAGGTGGCGATGGTGACCGGACGGATCTCCTTGCGGGTGCCGCTGTACTCGCCGATCTCGTCCTCGGTCAGCGAGGTCCGCTTCACCAGCTCGTGCTTCCACTGCCGGGCGGAGACGGTGTTGGTGACGAGGATGAGCGTGGTCGCCTTGGCCTCGGCCATGGCACCGGCTCCGACGAGCGTCTTGCCCGCGCCGCAGGGCAGCACGACCACGCCGGAGCCGCCGTGCCAGAAGTTCTCCACGGCCTGGCGCTGGTAGGGCCGCAGCGCCCAGCCGGTCTCGTCGAGCTCGATGGCGTGCGCCTCGCCGTCCACGTACCCGGCGAGGTCCTCGGCCGGCCAGCCCAGCTTCAGCAGGGTCTGCTTGATCTGGCCGCGCTCGGAGGGGTGCACGGCCACGGTGTCCGGGTCGATCCGGTTGCCGACGAGCGGGGCGATCCGCTTGGAGCGCAGCACCTCTTCGAGGACGGGCCGGTCGGTGCTGGTCAGGACGAGCCCGTGGGCCGGGTGCTTGCTCAGTGTGAGGCGTCCGTAGCGGTCCATCGTCTCGGCGATGTCCACGAGCAGCGCGTGCGGGACCGGATAGCGGCTGAACTCCACGAGCGCGTCCACGACCTGCTCGGCGTCGTGCCCGGCGGCCCGCGCGTTCCACAGGCCGAGCGGCGTCACCCGGTAGGTGTGGATGTGCTCGGGCGCCCGCTCCAGCTCGGCGAAGGGGGCGATGACCCGACGGCAGGCGTCGGCCCGCTCGTGATCGACTTCCAGCAGAAGCGTTTTGTCGGACTGGACGATGAGGGGTCCGTTCACACCCGTCCCTTTCTGCGTGGCGGCACCCGGCGCGGATGCTCGGCCAAACGTCCAGTGTGCCCTACCGGCGGGCGATCACGGCTGGTCGTCGGCCAGCTCCGCGACCCCCGTGACCCGGTGCAGCGGATAGGTGCGGACCTCGTCCGCCGTGTGGTCGTACGCCGTCACGAAGCCGCCCTCGACCCGGATGGGGGCGATGACGCGCTGGCTGGCCGACCCCTCGGCGTTGACGTAGCCGATCCACACCGCCTCGCCCGTCATCACGGCGGCCTGCATGGTCGCGAGGGTCTCGGCGGAGCTGGTGCGGGGCAGCGCGCCGTTGCCGGGACGGCCGGCGGCCGGGTCGTCCTTGCGCGGGGCCGTGGAGGCGAGGTCACCGGCCCGGATCGCGCGGACCGCGGCACCCAGGAGCGTGGCGTCGGGGACCGGCGGACCGTCCGGGACGGGCTCGGGCGCCGTGCGCGGTGGGGTGCGGTGGGCGTGCGCCCGGCTGATCAGCACGTCACCCTCCGCCGACTCGGCGGCCGGCGCGAAGCCCATCGTCCGGAGGCCGGTCAGGAGGCTCGACGGGTCGGTCTGCGCGACCAGCACCGTCGGCGCGATCCGCCGCAGCGCGAACTCCTGCGAACGCTTGTCGGCGAGGATCTCGTTGAGCACCGCCTCGTCGTCGCAGCGGACGTACGCCGAGGCCGCCCCGATCCGCAGATGGCCGTGTCGGCGCGCCATGTCGTCGATCAGATAGGCCAGCGGCTGCGGGACCGGCGTACGGGAGTGGGCGGCGAGGAAGGCGTGCAGGTCGGACGCCGAACGGCCCGCGTCGAGCGCCCGGCGCACCGAGGCCGGGGTGAAACGGTAGACCGTCGCCCCGCCCTTGGACTCGACGTCCGCGAGGACCCCGAGCGTGTCGGCCAGCGGACGCTCCAGCGGGCCGGGCGCGACCGCCGTCAGATCCGCCTGGAGCAGGACGTGGTCGAGCGGCTCGGGCAGCAGCGGCGCGAGGAGCACGGCGGCCCGGGCCGCCGCCGCGGCCTGCTCGGCGGGGGAGCGCGGTACGGGGGCGGTCACCGGCGGGCGCCACCTGTGCGGCGCGGGAAGTCTGTCGCCCGGACCGGACGGCTCCGCCGCCCGCGTACCCGCCGGGGCGGGCAGGCCCAGCAGCGCCCGCCCCTGCGCGGACAGCGCGCCCCGGCCGGTCACCCCGAGCAGTTCCGCCTCGGACAGGGTCCAGCGGGTCAGCCCGGCCCGCAGATCGGCCGGCGAGGGCCAGGCACCGCGCGAGGGCCGTTCCCAGTGCAGCCGGGCGAGCAGCGAGTCCGTGTCGGGGGAGGAGCCGTCGGGGAGCTCGCCGAGCAGGGTGAGGACGCGGTGGCGGACCTCGGGTGCCGGTGAGCGGTCGAGGCCGGGGCCGAGCGCCGAGAGCGTACGGTCCTTCGCGTCCCGTCCGCCGACCAGACCGGCCGTGCGGGTCGCCGCGAGCCACGCCGAGGCGAGCCGCGCCCAGCGCTCCGCGGCGGGCAGCTCCAGCCACGTGTCGTACGCCGGTGTCGCCGCGTAGCGCTCCTCGGCCTCACCGTCCGAGGCCACCAGGCCCGCCGCGTAGGCGAGTTCCACCCAGAAGGCGGCGACCGGTTCGGGGACGTCGAGCGCCACCGCCGTCCGCTTCAGGTCCCGCACGCTCAGGCCGCCCGCGCGCAGCACGGCGGGACCGCCCTCGTGCCAGTCCTTCAGCAGCTCCTCGACGGTCGCCAGCGTCGTGTACGCCTGACCGGCCGCGGCGGCGTCCACAGCCTGTGGGCGGTGGGTCGTCGCGACCTCGACCGCGGGCGGCACCGGTTCCGTCACCCGGTGCGCGCGGCCCGCCCGCAGATGCAGGGCGACCTCCCGCGGCAGCACGACCGTGCCCGGTGCCGTCGGCAGCAGCAGCCCCCGCCCGATCAGCCAGCGAAGATGCGCCGCGGGTTCGGCCGTCACCTGCCCGTACGGCGGCCCCCACACCAGCCGGGACAGCACCCCCACCGCCTCGGCGGGCGCCTCGTCGAGCAGCGCGGACATCCGGATCCGGTCGGCGAACAGGCCACTCAGCGACGCCACCGCCGACACGGAGTCATGGGTGGACGCCAGCCCCGCCGCGGTCACGATCTCCTGGATACGCCCCGGCGACATGCCGGCCGTGGCCTCGCCGACCGTCGGCCCGAGCCCCGTCGGGGACGGGTGCTGCGGGGAAGGGGCGAGCAGTTCACGTGCCGTGCGCACGAGCCGGAGGCGGTCGTCGGCCCCCCACAGGAGAGCCTGCTCGCGCAGGGTCCCGAGCGCGTGCGGGAAGGCCGCCGTGACCGCGGGGTCGCCGTCGTCGCCCGCCAGCAGCCCGAGCAGTTCGTCGTACGTCGCCGGTTCCCGCGCCACCGCGAGCGCCTCCGCCGTCTGGAGCGTGAACCGGTCCAGACGCTCCAGGGCACGTACGACCGACGCCCGGGTGCCCGCCCGCGTGGCGAGCTGGGTGAGATCCGTGGGGACGGGGGTGATCAGGTCGGGCCGGGACCGCAGCAGGGCGGACAGCGAGGCGTCGTCCCGCGCGCGGAGTGCTTCCGCCAGGGACCGCGGGGCCGTCGTCTCGGGGCTCATCCCGTCAACGGTAGCGGGTGGCACGCTCCCCGGGCCCGGCCCCCGGCCGGTGGACCGTCAGGCGGCCCCGCGATCTCCCGGGCCGGTGGACGTCGTACGGCAGACCGAGCCCCGGAGCGGACGCTCCCGCGCGCCGGAAACCGGTACCTTCGTCCCCACGGGGTATCCAACGCACCCGCCCCGGAGGGGACTTCGTGGGGATCGAGAGCGACCAGCTGGTCTTCGACTACCTGAGCCGGGTCGGCGACCTGGCCCAGCAGCGGCAGTTGCCGTCGGCCACCCGCATGCGGCTGGTCACGGAACTGCGCGAGGAGATCGGCCGCCGCCGGGCCGGAGCCATCGCCGACACCCCCGCCGCGGTCCGCCGCATCCTCGACCGTCTCGGCACCCCCGACGCGATCGTCGCGGCGGCCGGAGGGGGCACCGGAGGCACCGAGGCCGGCACCCGGACCTGGGCCGCCGTGCCGTCCCAGCGCGCCGCCGAACCGGAGGCGCGCCCCAAGGGACTGCGCCGCGTCGTCCCCCGCCCCCGCCCGGCCCGGGAGCCCGCCGAGAGCGCCGGGGCCGACGCGCCGTCCCCGCCCCATCTGGCGAGCGCGTCCGAACTGGGCGACAGCGCGATGCGGCCCGACTGGTGGCGTGCCACCGACAGCCCCTTCGGGCTCGGCGACAGCGTGCCCGGGTTCGTCGGCGGCGTGGAGATCCCCGAGCTGCTCAAGCCGCCCCCGGGGGACAAGGACGGCGGGCCCGAGGACGAGGCGAAACCGGCCGAGGAGACGGCACCGGCCCCCGAGGACGAGCCGCCCGCCGGGGCCGGTGTCCTGCGCCGCCTGCCCCGCCGTCTCCTCCCGCGCCCCGGCGGCTACACCAACCCGCTGCTCCTGCTCGCCGCCGCCCTCCTCGTCGCCGGCGCGGTCCTCGGCAACTGGTTCGCGCTCGGCCTCGGCTGGCTGATCGCCTACGGCTCGCGCCGGCTGACCCGGGCGGAGTCGAAATGGGCCGTCCTCGTCCTGCCGGGCCTGTCCGCCACGGCCGGCATCGTCTGGCTCTGGGGCCGTTCGGACGGCCGCTGGGGCACGCCCGTCGCCGAGGGCCACATGAACGAGGCGATGACCCAGACCTGGCCCTTCGTCGTCCGCGGCGCGGCGATCGCCTCGGCCCTGTACCTGGTCTGGCGCTCCCAGCGAAACCGCTGACGCCCGGCACGGCCCCGGAAGGCGCCCGCGAGAGGTGCTCCCGGCGCCCTGGAGCGGGGCGGGAGAGAGCCCGGGGGCGGGGTGGCGGTGAGGGGAGGAGGGAGGGGAGGGACGGCGACGTGGGCCCGGCGTCCGGGAGAGAGTCAGCCACGTGGGCCCGGCGTCCGGGAGAGACCCGAACGGAGCCCTGTGAGGCCGTCCCGGACCCGGACTCGCACTCGGACCCGCACCCGGACCCGCACCCGGACCCGCACCCGGACCCGCACCCGGACCCGTACCCCGAGGCGCCCCGCGAAAAGGCCTGGACCGGTTCCCCGGCGACCTGGGCACAATGGCCCATATGACCTCACCAGCGCTGACTGTCGGCTTCGACCTCGACATGACCCTGATCGACTCCCGCCCCGGGATCCACGCCTGCTTCGAGGCGATGGCGGCACGGACCGGGACGTACATCGACTCCGATCTCGTGGTCACGCGTCTCGGGCCCCCGCTGGAGGAGGAACTCGCCCACTGGTTCCCGGCCGAGGACATACCGGCGACGGCGGACCTCTACCGCGCGATGTACCCCGAGCACGCGATCACCGGCTCGCTCGCGATGCCCGGCGCGCGCGAGGCCGTCGCAGCGGTGCGGGCGGCCGGCGGGCGCGCCGTCGTCGTGACCGCGAAGTGGGAGCCCAACGCCAGGCTGCACCTGGACCACCTCGGCATCGACGCGGACGACGTCGTCGGCGGCCTGTGGGCCGAACAGAAGGCGGTCGCGCTGCGCGAGCACGGCGCGAGCGTGTACGTGGGCGACCACATCGGCGACGTACGCGGAGCGCGCACCGCGCGGGCGTACAGCGTGGCCGTGGCGACCGGGCCGTGCGACGCCGAGGAACTGCGCGCGGCGGGCGCGGATGTCGTCCTCGGCGACCTCACGGAGTTCCCGGCGTGGCTGGAGAACCACCGCTGAGGGCACGCCGAACCCGGCCCCGGCCCACGGGAACAGCCGCCGCATGGGCGACCGCCTCAGGACCGACCGCCTCGGGACCGACCGCCTCAGGACCGACCGTCCGGCCGTCGGGACCGACCGTCGTCAGGAACGGGCGGCGCGGGCCCGGCGGCGGCCCTGCGCGGCGGACTGGAGCACACCCGCGCCGGCCAGCAGGAATCCGGCACCCATGAGCATGCTCAAGCCGAACATGTAGAACGGAAAAGGTTTCGTACCGAGCAACAGCGGGGCCACGGTGACCAGTGTGGCCAATGCTCCGACGAAGAACACGATGGCACCGGCACGGATCAGCCTGTCACCGGCTTCGGGGGAATTCACTTGGGTTTTGTCACGCACTCCACCAGGGTAGTTCCCTGCGCGAAGGAACAATCCAGCGACGTCTTGTCACGAGCCGACGGACCATTAGCCTTGGTACCGGCGGGTCGGCTGACCCGCCGGTAGTGCTATCCAGAGGCGTTTCCCGGGCAGTTGCCCCTGCAACCGCCCGGGACGTTCCCAGAGAAGTTTCCGACGAGTACGAGGACGAGGACAGACGTGCCCACCGGCAAAGTCAAGTGGTTCAACACTGAGAAGGGCTTCGGCTTTCTCTCCCGCGACGACGGCGGCGACGTCTTCGTCCATTCCTCGGTCCTGCCCGCCGGAGTAGACGCCCTCAAGCCCGGCCAGCGTGTCGAGTTCGGCGTCGTCGCCGGTCAGCGCGGCGATCAGGCCCTCTCGGTGACCCTTTTGGACCCGACTCCCTCGGTCGCGGCCGCCCAGCGCCGCAAACCGGATGAACTGGCGTCCATCGTGCAGGACCTGACGACCCTCCTCGAGAACATCACGCCCACCCTGGAACAGGGCCGCTACCCCGACAAGGCCTCCGGCAAGAAGATCGCGGGCCTGCTGCGCGCGGTCGCCGACCAGCTCGACGTATGACCGGCCGTCAGCGGCCGGAGCAACCGGGTTCCTGAGGGATCCGGCCGGTTCCGGAGCGGGAACCGGACATCAGGGAAACGCCAGCGCGTCCGGTCCGAGGGGCGGCACCAGCCCCTCGGCCGCCGCGCGCGTGAGCAGCCCGCGGACCGCCGCGTATCCGGGCTCGCCCAGATCGGCCGTGAACTCGTTGACGTACAGGCCGATGTGCTGGTCCGCGACGCCCGGGTCCATTTCCTGGGCGTGCTCCAGGACGTAGGGGCGGGAGGCCTCGGGGTCGTCCCAGGCGGCGCGGACCGAGGCGCGGGCGGCCTCGGCGAGCTCCCGGAGCCGCTCGGCCCCCAGCGACCGCCTGGCGATGATCGCGCCCAGCGGGATCGGCAGCCCCGTGGTGTGCTCCCAGTGCTCGCCCATGTCGGCGAGCTTGTGCAGCCCGTAGTTCTGGTACGTGAAACGCGCCTCGTGGATGACGAGTCCCGCGTCGACCTTCCCGTCCCGCACGGCCGGCATGATCTCGTGGAACGGCATGACCACGATCTCGCCGACCCCGCCGGGAACCGTGTCCGCGGCCCACAGCCGGAACAGCAGGTACGCCGTCGACCGCTCGCTCGGCACGGCGACCGTACGCCCCGTGAGGTCGGCGCCGGCCTCCTTCGTCAGCACCAGCGGACCGCAGCCGCGCCCGAGCGCGCCGCCGCACGGCAGCAGCGCGTAGTCGTCGAGGACGTACGGCAGCACGGCGTACGACACCTTCAGCACGTCGAACTCGCCGCGCTCGGCCATGCCGTTGGTGATGTCGATGTCCGCGAAGGTCACGTCGAGGGAGGGCGCGCCGGGGACGCGGCCGTGAGCCCAGGCGTCGAAGACGAAGGTGTCGTTCGGGCAGGGCGAGTAGGCGATCCGCAGGGTTTCGGCGGATTCAGTCGGTGTGCTCATGAGGATTCCAACTCTCCAGCAGGGGCCCCAGCTTCCCGAAGGCGCCGGTGAGGGCCGCGAGGGCGTCGCCGATGCGCCACGCGGCGCGGTCCCGCGGGCCGACGGGATTGGACACCGCGCGGATCTCCAGCACCGGCACACCGTGGGCGGCGGCGGCCTCGGCGACCCCGAAGCCCTCCATCGCCTCGGCGAGGGCACGCGGGTGCCGGGCGCGCAGTTCGGCGGCGCGTGCGGCGCTGCCGGTCACGGTCGACACCGTGAGGACCGTTCCGACGCGGCCGGCGGTGACGGCCGCGGCTTCTCGTACGAGTGATTTCGGGGGCCGGTGGCTGACGGTCCCGAAGCCGAGCTCGGTGACCGGCAGGAAGCCCTCCGGTGCCTCGGCGCCCAGGTCCGCCGCGACGATGTCGTCGGCGACCACGAGCGATCCCACGGGCGCGCCGGGCTGGAAGCCGCCGGCGATCCCCGCGCAGACGACGAGGCGGTAGGGAGTGCCGCCGAGGGCGGCGGCGGTCAGCGCGGCGGAGACGGAGGCGGCGGCGAGCGCGGGGCCGACACCGGCGGCGAGCAGATCGTGCCCGCCGGTCCGGTGGAGCGTCGCCCCCGGGAGCCGTATCTCCCGCGCCGTGCCGGACGACGCCGCGGCCACCGCTTCCCGCTCCGCGGGGACGGCGGTGGCCACGAGCACACTCGGCCCGGCGGCGGTGATCAGTTGTCCGTGTCCTTCTTGAACTTGAAGGACCACAGGCCGGTGGCCGTCGCCTTGCCCTGCTTGATGGAGACGAGCGTCGAGCCGCCGGTGGCGCCGTACTGCTGGTTGAAGAAGACACTGCCCGGAATCGTCAGGTACGTCTTCTTGGTGGTCTCGGGCAGCAGCTGCTGTCCGTTCATCAGAAGCGTCCAGCCCTTGTCCGCGATGTCCGGGTCCACGCCGAACCGCACGGTCTCGTCGGGGTCGACGGTGATGGACTTGATGTCCTTGGACCGCAGGCAGCCCGACAGGTCCGTGGCCTTCAGGGCGTCACCGTCGTTGTAGCAGTCGGCCTCGGAGCTCACCGACTTGTCGCCGACCGTGACGGTGGCCATGGGGGTCGGTTTGTCACAGGCGGACAGGACGAGGAGTCCGGCGGAAACGGCGCCGACCGTGGCGACGGCGCGGCGACGGCGCGCAGCGCGTTGTCCATTAGCGGCTCTGCCGCGGGGCAGGGAGGTCATGACCGAAGGCTATCGGGCAGGCCCACCGGTGCCCCCACGTGGGGTGCGGCGTGCCGTGCGAGGCCCCCGCGCGGCTCAGGAGAGGTGACCACGGGCCGATCCGCCGCGCCGGGCCGCCAGGAGCAGTCCCCGCACGGTCGTCAGCCACCCCACGGCCACGATCCCGGCCGCCACGGAGAGGCCGAGCGGGCCGTTGAGCGGCATCGCGATGCCGATGGCTCCGCCGAGCACCCAGGCCATCTGGAGCAGTGTCTCGGAGCGGGCGAACGCCGAATTCCGGACAAGTTCCGGGACGTCCCGCTGGATCAGGGCGTCCAGGGACAGCTTGGCGAGAGCCTGGGCGAAACCGGCGATCGCCGCGAGGCACGCGATCATCAGGGTGCCGAAGAAGAGCGCCGCCGTGATCGCCGCGGCCACCACGACCGCCACCACCGTCACGATGATGATCTCCGGGGAGCGCCGCTTCAGCCAGGCGCCGACGGCCGTGCCGATCGCGTTGCCGACTCCCGCCGAGACGACCACCAGACCGAGCGAGACCGCGGCGCTCTTGCCGGTGAGCGGGTGCTCGCGCAGCAGGAAGGCGAGGAAGAAGATCAGGAAGCCGGACAGGCAGCGCAGCGAGGCGTTGGCGCCCAGAGCGTGGGTGACGGCCGTCCCCACGGTCCGCAGCCCGGGGCGCGGGGGTTTCTTCAGGCGCGGGCCGTGCAGATGGTCCGGGTCGGCGGCGAGCAGCGCCGTGTCCTCGCCCTTGGCGGAGTCGACCTTGGGCGGCAGCGAGAACGACAGGAACGTGCCCAGGATGAAGATCGTGAAGGCGCCGTAGAGCGGATAGCGCGCGCCCGCCGACTGGAGCAGGACGGCGATCGGCCCGGCCACACCGGTGGCCAGGAGTCCACCCAGAGTGACCCGGGAATTGGCCTTGACCAGGGAGAACGTGGGTGGCAGGAGCCGGGGTACGACGGCGCTGCGCACCACGCCGTACGCCTTGGAGGCGACGAGTACGCCGAGCGCGGCGGGATACAGCTCGAAGGTGCCGGTGACGACCGCGCCCGACAGCATCAGGGCGAGCATCGCCCGGGCGAGCATCGAGCCCGCCATCGCGGCCCGCCGGCCGTGCGGCAGACGGTCGAGCAGAGGGCCGATGACGGGGGCCAGGACGGCGAAGGGCGCCATGGTGATGCCCAGGTAGAGGGCGACTCTTCCGCGGGCCTCGTCGGTCGGCACGGAGAAGAACACGGTGGACGCCAGAGCCACCGTGATCATGACATCGCCCGCGCCGTTCACCGCGTGCAGTTCGATCAGTTTCCCGAGGCCCGACTCGCCCGCCCCGTGGGCGTGCGTCGCCTTGCGGATGCCGCGGGCGGTCCGTGTCACCGGGAAGTGCAGGGCACGCCCCACCGCACGGACGGATCCGGTCACCCGGCCCGATCCGCCACTTCGGTTGTTCCCCTTGGCGCCACCGACACCGGTTGCTCCCTGGGGTGACCTTGCGGACGCCACTCCGTCATAGTGCCCCGACTTCGGGGTGCGTAGTGCGGTTACCGCGCGTATGGGTGCCGAGTGGGGCCCATCGGACTGGGCGAGACGGGTGGGCGGATGGGAAACTTCTGACGTGGAGCGGCGGGGAACGGACTGCGGAGCGGCCGGGTCCGGGGGCCGTGGAGCGGCGAAGATCCCGGCGCGGGGAGCCGAAGACGGCCGCCGGTGTGGGCCCAGGGGCCAGGAGAAGGTAGCGTGCGTAACGCGCCTGCGGCGATTGTTCTCGGCCGCGCGCCTCTCGGCCATCCCGCAGAATGGATGGCGTAGGTGCGCCCGAGTGCGATCGGGCGCGGACGTCGACGCGGCCCACCGGTCCGCTCCGTCCGCACCCCCGCCGGAGGAATGGCGCACCCGTGAGACGGCGTAGGAGAGAAGCGATACCTGTGAGCGCAGCGACAACGCGAAGCCGCACCCCCGACCGCCTGTGCGCAGAGGCCGTCGATCTCGCCCGCGCGGCCGCCGAGGAAGCCGCGTACCCCGGCGTCGTCGGCGAGCACCTCGGGCTGGTCTCCGAGGGGGACCGCGTTGTCACGCACTACTTCGAGTGCAAGGAACCCGGGTACCGCGGCTGGCGCTGGGCGTCGACCGTGGCCCGCGCCTCCCGGGCGAAGATCGTCACCCTTGACGAGACGGTTCTGCTGCCCGGCACGGACGCTCTGCTGGCCCCCGAGTGGGTGCCGTGGAGCGAGCGGCTCCGCCCCGGCGACATGGGACCGGGGGATCTGCTCCCCACGGACGCCGAGGATCTGCGGCTGGAGCCGGGTTACTCCGGCGAGGACGAGCCCGCGCCCAACTCCGCGGTCTCCGAGGACATGGCCGAGCTGGTGGAGGCGGAGGACGCGGAGGTGACCGCGGGAACGCCCGCGAACCTGCCGATGGCTCCGCGCCGGGGCTCGATCGCCGCCGTGGCCGAGGAACTGGGGCTGCGCCGGGCCCGGGTGCTCTCCCGGTACGGGCTGCATGTCGCGGCCGACCGCTGGGAGGACTCGTACGGCGCCAAGACGGCGATGGCGCAGGCCGCGCCCGCGACGTGCGTGAGCTGTGGCTTCCTGAACCGTATCGGGGGCTCGCTCGGACAGGCGTTCGGTGTCTGTGCGAACGAGTTCTCGCCGGCGGACGGGCGTGTGGTGTCTCTCGCGTACGGGTGCGGTGGGCACTCCGAGGCAGCGATCATGCCGACGCCTCCGCGGCCGCCGCTTCCGGTGATCGACGAGACCCAGGTCGACCCCTTCCCGCTCCGCCCGTCCCCCGACTCGGGCTCGGTGCCGGCCACGACGGACGAATCCACGGCGGAACTGGGCCACTCGTAGGTTCACCGGCGGAGGGGCCTGGAACCAGTGCTCTTCACTGGCCCCTGGGCCTGGAACCGGTGCTCTTCACTGGCCCCTGGGCCTGGAACCGGTGCTCTCGCCGTTCCCGGCACCCCGGCACAGGTATGCCCCAGCCTTCTTTCGCCCCCTCCGCCCCTACCCGTCCCGTACCCGGGGCTCCGCCCCGGACCCCGCTCCTCAAGCGCCGGAGGGGCTGAATATTGCCTCCCGCACCCGAAGGCGGCCCGGAGGAAGGTGACCCCCTGGGGCTCCGCCCCGGACCCCGCTCCTCAAGCGCCGGAGGGGCTGGATTTTCCCGGCCGGGGCTGGAATGGCGGCCTGGCCGGGGCTGAATTGCTGCCTGGCCGGGGCTGGGACTGCTGCCCGGCCGGGGCTGGGTCGTTCTGGACGGACGTACCCGCAGCCGGGTACGCGCGTGAGGGGACGTGCCGGTACATCGATGCCCGTCGCCACCGACGGCCACCCCTCATCCAACGGCGACGGGCTGATGCACCGGCACGGCCCCGACCCACCCACCGGACCGGCACCGGCACCGGGACGCCAGCGCAGCGAACCCGGACGGACCCGACCCACCCACCCCGTCCCCCGCCCGGAGCGGGGGACGGCGCGCGGTACCTTCAAGCCGCGACCCGGTGCAGCATTCGCGGTCGCGCCAGGCGAGAGGGAGAGTGAACCCGTGAGTAAGTTCGTGCGGCCTGCTGCCGAGGGTGCGGACCCGTTCGGCACGGCCCGCCTGCGCCGCGGAGTACTGGACGCCTGGGCGGCCAGCCCGGCCAGGTTCCGAGAGGACGCCAACGCCGAGGAGGACCTGGTCCTCGGCGGGTACCGCGACCGGCTCGTCGTGGAACTCGCCCAGAACGCCGCGGACGCCTCGGCCCGCGCGGGCACCCCGGGCCGCCTGCGTCTCACGCTCCGCGACGGCGTCCTGGTGGCGGCCAACACCGGCGCCCCCCTCGACGCGGCCGGCGTCGAGTCCCTCGCCACCCTCCGGGCCTCCGCGAAGCGGGACGCGCACGACACCGCCGTGGGCCGCTTCGGCGTCGGCTTCGCCGCGGTCCTCGCCGTCACCGACGAGCCCGCCGTCGTCGGCCGGCACGGCGGCGTCCGCTGGGCGCTCGCCGAGGCCCACGACCTCGCCGCCGGCATCGCCGCGGACAGCCCCGGCCTCGGCGACGAGATCCGCCGACGGGACGGCCATGTGCCGCTGCTGAGGCTGCCGTTCGCGGCCGAGGGCACCGCCCCGGACCCGTACGACACCGCCGTGATCATGCCGCTGCGCGACACCGCCGCGGAGGATCTCGCCGAGCGCCTCCTGCGGACCATCGACGACGCCCTCCTGCTGGCCCTTCCCGGCCTGGAGGAAGTGGTGGTGGAGATCGGCGACGCGGAGATCCGCACCCTGCGCCGGACCGCCGCCGAGCACGGCGCCCTCATCGACGACTCCCGCGACGGCGCCACCCGCTACCGCACCGTCACGGCGCACGGCCCCCTCGACCCCGCCCTGCTCGCCGACCGCCCGGTCGAGGAGCGGCTGCGCCCGCACTGGTCCGTGACCTGGGCCGTCCCGGTCGGCACGGAGGGATCCCCGGCCCGCCCGAGGACCAGCCCCGTCGTGCACGCGCCGACACCGAGCGACGAAGCCCTCGGCGTCCCGGCGCTCCTCATCGCCTCCCTCCCCCTCGACACCACCCGGCGCCACGCGGCTCCCGGCCCGCTGACCGACTTCCTGGTGGAGCGCGCGGCCGACGCCTACGCCGAACTCCTCGCCGACTGGCGGCCGGTGGACACCGGGATCATCGACCTGGTGCCCGGCCCGCTCGGCAAGGGCGAGCTCGACGGAGCGCTGCGCCAGGCGATCCTGGACCGGCTGCCGCGCACCGCGTTCCTGCCGCCCGCCGCCCCTCCGGCCCGGCTGCCGGACGTCGACGCCTCCGAGGACTGGCCCGGGAGCAGTGCCTCGGAGAACCCCGCCGCCCTGCGGCCGCGCGACGCCGAGGTGGTGGAGGGCGCGGGCGCCGAGACCGTCCGGGTGCTCGCGGAGGTGCTGACCGGCCTGCTGCCGGCCGGGCTCGAACGGCGGGTGGAACTGCGCACGCTGGGCGTCGCCCGGGTGCCGCTCACCGAGGCCGTGGACCGGCTGGCCGGCCTGGAGAAGGACCCGGAGTGGTGGTACCGCCTGTACGACAGCCTCGCCGGGGTGGACCCGGACCGGCTGTCGGGACTGCCGGTGCCGCTGGCCGACGGCCGTACGACGATCGGGCCCCGCCAGATCCTGCTGCCCACCGCCGAGGGGTCCCTGGTGGCCCCCGGCACGCTCGCCCGGCTCGGCCTCAAGGTCGCGCACCCGGACGCGGCCCACCCCCTGCTGGAGAAGCTGGGCGCTCTCCCGGCCTCGGCCCGCGCGGTGCTCACCACCCCGCAGGTGCGGGCCGCGGTGGCCGCCTCGCTCGACGACGAGGGCGGGGCGTGGGACGAGGACACCCTGGACGCGGAGGAGCTCGCGGACACCGTCCTCGCGCTGGTCCGTGACGCCGCGCTCGAACCCGGCGACGAGCCCTGGCTCGGCGCGCTCGCCCTGCCCGACGAGGAGGGCGAGCTCGTGCCCGCCGGTGAACTCGTCCTGCCCGGCAGCCCGTTCGCCCGGATCATGCGTGAGGACGAACTCGCCCTCGTCGACGCCGAGCTCGCCGGCCGCTGGGGCGAACAGCCCCTCGCGGCCTGCGGCGTGCTGGCCGGCTTCGCCCTGGTGCGGGCCACCGACGTCGTCCTCGATCCGGACGAACTGGAGCCGCGCGAAGGGGACTTCGCCGAACCCGACGACGCGGGTCTGCTGGACGCCGTGGACGTGTGGTGCGAGGACGTCCTGGACCGGCTGCCCGACTCGCCGGTGCCGCCCGTCGCCACCGAGATCGTGGCCGTACGGGACCTGGACGTGGTGGACGACGACCGGTGGCCGGAGGCCCTCGCGCTGCTCGCCCAGCCCCCGCTGCGGGACGCGATCATCCAGCAGGTGCGCGTCCTGCTCCCGGACGGCACGCACGAGATCGTCCGCCCGTACACGGCGTGGTGGCTGCGCGGGCATCCGGTGCTCGACGGGCGCAGGCCGGCCGGTCTGCTCGCCGCCGGCGGCGACCCGCTGCTGCGCGGCCTGTACGACGAGGCCGACGCGACCGGCTTCGACGACGAGCAGGTCCTGCGGGCGCTCGGTGTCCGTACGTCCGTGGCCGCCCTGCTCGACGAGCCGGGTGGCGCGGCCGAACTGCTCGACCGGCTCGCCGACCCCGGACGCCGGGTCTCCGGTACCCAACTGCACGCCCTGTACAGCGCGTTGGCCGATCTAGACCCCGAGCGGGTGACACTGCCGGACGAGCTGCGGGCGGTCGTGGACGGTGAGGTGAAGGTCGTGGACGCGGCCGACGCGGTGGTCGTGGACTCCCCGGACCTGCTGGCCTTCACCACCGGGGTGCCGCTGCTGCCGGTGCCGCCGTCGCGGGCCGCGGAGCTCGCCGAGCTGTTCCAGGTGAGGCGGCTCAGCGAGTCCGTCACCGGCGAGGTGACCTCCGAGGGCACCGAGCACGACGTACCGGAGTCCGTACGGGTCCTGCTGGGCCCCGCGACCCCCGCTTCGTACGTCGAGCACGAGGAGCTCGTGGTCGACGGCACCGAACTCGACTGGCGTCGCACCCGGGACGGGGTGCTGCACGCCGCCACCCTGGAGGGTGTCGCCGCCGGGCTCGCCTGGTCGGCGGGCCAGTGGCCGCGCCGCTTCGAGGTCGCCGCGCTGCTGGAGGACCCGTCCCGCACGGCGGAGCTGGCCCGGGACCGCTGGTTCGACTGACGGGCGTGACCGCCGGTCCGACCGGCCGACCCCGGCCGGCGGACCGCGGCGGCCGGGGCACGGGACCGAGCGGGCCGACCGCGGCGGTCCGCCGTGCCGGAGCACGGCCGGCACGGCCCACACGGCCGGCACGGCCGACGGTGAATGCGTTCATGATTTCTTCACCCGGCGTACAACCTTTGCGCACACTCGTGTATCTATTCGTCTGAGCCAACAGGCTCAGCGATTACTTGGGTCCCGTCGCCGCCCCCCGGGCCGCATCTCGGACGGTCGCCGGGACCTCGCTCCTAACAGAGGAACGCATGCGCATACGTGCCACCGTGGCCGCCGTCTCCGGTGCCCTGGCCCTCTCCACCCTCGCCGTCCCCGCCGCCCAGGCGGCGGGCGGTCACTCGTACAGCCACGACGACGTCCAGAAGGCCGCGCAGGCCGCGCGCGAGGCCGTCGACGGCACGTCGGCCTACACCGGCTCCACGGGCGAAGAGGCCACGCCGTACCCGCTGGACGTCACCTTCTCCGCCGTGAAGGTCAACAACGGCAAGCCGATCGTGGTGGGCATCGGCAACACCGTCACGGTCCCCGTCACCTTCACCGTGACGCACTCCGCGGACGTCGACCTCTACGCCGCCGACACGTACATGGACGTCGAGCTCTACCGCGGCGACTACAGCCTCCCGGACAACTGGCTGGTCGGCCCGGACTGGCCGGTCTGCACCGACGTCTCCGCGACGAAGGCGAACTGCACGAGCACCATCGAGGCCGACCCGACCTGGGACCTGGTGGGCAACGAGGACGCCACCACGTGGAAGGTCGACGGCTACGTCCTCGACTTCAACGACCAGGACCCGCTGGCCGACGACATCGACTTGAGCCAGGTCGGCTTCGCCGAGGCCGAGAACCTCGGCTCCGTCAAGCTCCAGCGTTACTCCAAGCTGACGGTCAACGCCTCGCCCGAGCCGGTGAGGAAGGGCAAGACCATCACGGTCACCGGCAAGCTCTCCCGCGCCAACTGGGACGACCTCGCCTACCACGGCTACACCTCGCAGCCGGTGAAGCTCCAGTTCCGCAAGGCGGGCAGCAGCACCTACACGACGGTGAAGACCATCAAGAGCAACTCGACGGGCTCTCTGAAGACCACCGTCACGGCCGCCTCCGACGGCTACTGGCGCTACAGCTTCGCGGGCACCTCGACCACTCCGGCGGTCAACGCCACGGGTGACTACCTCGACGTGCGCTGATTTCCGGGCCGTCGGCCTCCCCGGCGCCAGAGCAGGGGAGGCCGAAGGCCCGTTTCCGACGCTCTGGTGTCGGTCGCGGGTGGGGTGAAAGGGCGTTCCACCTGCCCGGTCGCGCCGCGGGTCATCACCGGGCAAAGTTTTCGACTCCCGTACAACCATTCGCGCATGTCGGGACTCTGATCATGCGAGTCAGTCAGACTCCATGATCACTGGGCCTCGCGCGAAGACGAACCGCAAGGAACGACCACAGGCAGGCCCCTTTTCTCCACCTGGGGAATCCCATGCGCATACGAGCCACCGTGGCCGCCGTGACCGGCGCCCTGGCCCTTTCCGCTCTCGCCGTGCCGGCCGCGCAGGCCGCAGGCAACCCGCTGTCCGGCGTCACCTTCTCCAACGTCGTGATCAACAGCGGCAAGAACATCGTGGTCGGCGCCTCCGCGACGGTCACGGTCGGCGCGAGCTACACCGTGACGCACCCCGCGAGCCTCAGCGCGAGCGCCTTCATGAGCGGTCCGCTGCTCTACCGCGGTACCTCGATCTCGGACGAGAACGCGGTCATCCTCGGCGGCGACGAGCCCGGCACCTGCACCGCCTCCTCCTCCACCGTGCTCAAGTGCACGGCCAAGATCCAGTTCCGTCCGGACGCCACCGGCGATCACGACGACCTGGCCAACTCCCACGCCGGTGCCTGGAAGGTCGGCGCGGTCGCCGTCGACAACAGCGATCACTTCAAGTGGCAGAGCGACCTGGGCGCCCAGAAGGTCCAGCGTCTGTCCAAGCTGACGGTCAACGCCACGCCCGAGCCGGTCAAGAAGGGCAAGACCGTCACGGTCACCGGCGCCCTGACCCGCGCGAACTGGGACAACCACAAGTACCAGGGCTACACGGGCCAGCCGGTGAAGCTGCAGTTCCGCAAGACGGGCAGCAGCACGTACACCACGCTGAAGACGGTCACGACGGACGGCTCCGGCAACCTGAAGACGACCACGACGGCCACCGCCGACGGTTACTACCGCTACAGCTTCGCGGGCACCACGACCACCCCGGCCGTCAGCGCCGCGGGTGACTACATCGACGTGCAGTAAAACCTGATGTCACCGAAATCCCCGGCCCCAGGGCCGGGGGTTTCCGTTTTTCCCGATCTCTGCCCCGATCTCTGCCCCGATCTCCGTCCCGATCCCCGTATGGACCGCACAAAGATTTCGTTTCCCGTGCAACCGTTCGAGCGCCTCGGTGATCTTTCCTGGCGAGTCATCAGACTCCGCCATCACTTGGGCCCCCGTGACCACGATCCGTGAGGAACGGCCACGAACGGGCCCTGTCTCCACTGGGGGATCGCATGCGTCTTCGTGCCACCGTGGCCGCCGTCTCCGGCGCCCTGGCTCTCTCCGCCCTCGTCGCGCCCGGCGCCCACGCCGCCGGCTCCACCGACCACCGCGCGGACATCGCCAAGGTGCAGGATGCCGCCCGTGCCGCCTCGGGCAAGGCCGCGTACACCGGATCCACGGGCGACACCAGCGGCACGCCCTACGCCCTCGACCTCTCCTTCTCCAACGTGAAGGTCAACAACGGCAAGCCGATCGTGGCCGGCATCTCCAAGCAGGTCACCGCCCCGGTCACCTTCAGCGTCAAGCACGGCGCCGACGTCGACATCACCGCCGACGACTTCTTCCTGGACGTCGAGCTCTACCGCGGCTCCTACGACGAGCCGGTCGGCATCCTGGTCGGCGACGACTTCCCGTCCTGCTCCGTCACCTCGGCGACCACCGCCACCTGCAAGAGCACCATCGACATCTACCCGGGCGACGAACTGGTCAACGCCGACGCCACCACGTGGAAGGCCATCGGCCTCGCCGTCGCCTTCAACGGCGTCGACCCGAGCGACGACGACGCCGACCTGAGCAAGGTCGGCTACATCGACCAGGACGCGCTCACCACCAGCAAGCTCCAGCGCTACTCCAAGCTGAGGGTCGACGCCGCGCCCGAGCCGGTCAAGAAGGGCAGGACCGTCACGGTCACCGGCAAGCTCACCCGCGCCAACTGGGAGCTGCACGACTACTACGGCTACACGGGCCAGTCGGTGAAGCTCCAGTTCCGCAAGAAGAACAGCAGCACCTACACCACCGTCAAGACCGTCAAGACGGACAGCCACGGCAACCTGAAGACCACCACGACGGCCACCGTCGACGGGTACTTCCGCTACAGCTTCGCGGGTACCGCGACCACCCCGGCAGTCAGCGCCGCCGGTGACTACGTCGACGTGCGGTGACACCTGATCGCCGACCGCGGTCACGCCTGATCCGGTCGCGTGATCCCGTCGCGTGACCCGGTCACCTGATCCGGCCTGAATCCCCGGCCCTCCTAGGGCCGGGGATTCCTGTCCGTCCCCGCCCGCTCACACGGCAGTGGAAAAAAGTTCAACTGGCGTACAACTATCGGCGGCTCTGGACGATCTTCTCTTCCGGGTCATCAGACTCCACCATCACTCGGGCCCCAGTGGTGACGAACTTTCAGGACCGGCCATCGCCGGGGCCCTCACTCTCTACGTGGGGATCGCATGCGCATACGTGCCACTGTGGCCGCCGTCTCCGGCGCCCTGGCTCTCTCCGCTCTCGCCGTGCCGGCCGCGCAGGCGGACGGCCACGGGTCGCTCGCCTCGATGGCGCCGTCCACCTCGAAGATCACGCCGTTCACCGGCTCCACGCCCGCGGACGAGGTCGTCGGCGACACCAAGATCACGAGCGTCACCGTCAACGGCGGCAAGGACATCGTCGTCGGCACCACCGCCAAGAAGACCTTCACCATCTCGGTGTCGGCCACCGACCCGACCGGCATCTACGACGGTTACGCCATGCTCTGGCACGGCTCGACCCTCGAAAACGTCGACGGCGCGATCGTCCCGGACGCCGAGATGGGCACCTGCACCGCCACCGGCGCCACCACCGGGACCTGCAAGGTCACGGTCGTCGCCGACCCGAACGAAAACATCTATGCCAACCTGCTGGCCGGCACCTGGAAGGTGTGGGCCGGTGCCATGGGCAACGACGAGGACTACACCATCGTCGACGCCTACAAGACCGCCCAGGTGCAGCGCGCCTCCAAG
This sequence comes from Streptomyces sp. NPDC002698, assembly GCF_042888945.1. Taxonomy (NCBI): domain Bacteria; kingdom Bacillati; phylum Actinomycetota; class Actinomycetes; order Kitasatosporales; family Streptomycetaceae; genus Streptomyces; species Streptomyces sp. NPDC002698. Next base: position 213,582 of record NZ_JBIAQM010000005.1, on the reverse strand, counting down.
CTGACGGTCAACGCCGCGCCGGAGCCGGTGAAGAAGGGCAAGACCGTCACGGTCACCGGCAAGCTGTCCCGCGCCAACTGGGACGACCTCCAGTACCACGGCTACACGGGCCAGTCGGTGAAGCTCCAGTTCCGCAAGAAGAACAGCAGCACCTACACCACGCTGAAGACGATCAAGTCGGACAGCGTCGGCAACCTGAAGACCACCACGACGGCCACCGTCGACGGTTACTTCCGCTACAGCTTCGCGGGCACCACGACCACCCCGGCCATCAGCGCCGCCGGTGACTACGTCGACGTGCAGTAACGCCTGAGCGCCTGACACCAGCGGAGATCCCCGGCCCCAGGGTCGGGGATCTCCGTCTGCTCCGGCCACTTCGGCCCTGGCCCCGCCTCCCCGTCCGCCGCGATCTCCGTACGGGCCGCACCGGGAATTCACCTCGCGTACAACCGTTCGAGCGTCTCGGTGATCTTCTCTGATGAGCCATCAGGCTCCATCACCACTTGGGCCCTGTGACCACGAGCCGTGAGGAACGTCCACAGCCGGGCCCTGTCTCCACTGGGGGATCCCATGCGTATCCGTGCCGCCGTGGCCGCCGTCTCCGGCGCCCTGGCCCTCTCCGTGTTCGTCGTGCCGGGCGCCCACGCCACCGGCTCCGCAGACCACCGCGCGGACATCGCCAAGGTGCGGGAAGCCGTCCGCGCCGCCTCCGGCAAGACCCCGTTCACCGGTTCCACGGGTTCCGACGGGGAGCCCTACGAGCTCGACCTGACCTTCTCGGACGTGAAGGTCAACAACGGCAAGCCGATCGTCGTCGGCGTCTCCAAGAAGGTCATCGCTCCGGTCACGTACAGCATCAGGTACGCGGCCTCCGTCGACATCGACGCCGACGACTTCGTCATTCAGGTCGATCTCTACCGCGGCAGTTTCGCCAATCCGGCCGACATGATATTCGACGAGGAGCCGACCTGCACGGAGACCTCGTCGACCACCGCCACCTGCAAGTCCATGATCGACCTCACTCCGGGCGACACCCTGACGTTCAACGGCAGCGCCACCACCTGGTGGGCCAAGGGCATCGCCGTCGCCCTGAACGGCGTGAACTCGGACGGCGACGGCGGCGACTGGAGCAAGGTCGGCCGCGTCTACCAGGACATCCCCACCACCATCGTCAAGCTCCAGCGCGCCTCCAGGCTGACGGTCAACGCCGCTCCGGAGCCGGTGAAGAAGGGCAGGACCGTCACGGTCACCGGCAAGCTGTCCCGCGCCAACTGGGAAGACCTCCAGTACCACGGCTACACGGGCCAGCCGGTGCAGCTGCAGTTCCGCAAGAAGGGCAGCGACACGTACACCACGGTCAAGACGGTCACCACGGACAGCGTCGGCAACCTGAAGGCGACCATGACGGCCACCGTCGACGGTTACTTCCGCTACAGCTTCGCGGGCACCACGACCACCCCGGCCGTCAAGGCCGCGGGTGACTACGTCGACGTGCGGTAATCAGCGACACAGCCCTACGCGGGCACGCGGCGGTCGACCCATCTCCACAGGAACTCCAGGACGGCCGCCGCTGTCACCGAGATCAGCACCGCGACCCACGGCATCGTCGTGCCGACCAGCTTCAGCGCGAAGAAGTGCTGGAGCCTCGGCACCACGAGCACCAGCAGGAACGCCCCGCCCATCGAGGCGACGAGGCAGATCCGCCACCAGGTGTAGGGCCGGGCGATGATCGCGAGCACCCACATCGAGACCAGGAACAGCGTCAGCGTCGCGGCGCTCGTCTCCGCCTCCAGCGAGCCTTCCCCCGTGTAGTAGTGGCGCGCGATCAGGTACATCGAGAAGGTCGCCGCTCCCGCGATCACGCCGCCCGGGATCGAGTACCGCATCACCCGCCGCACGAAGTGGGGCTGGGCGCGCTCCTTGTTCGGGGCGAGGGCGAGGAAGAACGCCGGGACGCCGATCGTGAGGGTGGACAACAGGGTCAGGTGGCGCGGCAGGAACGGGTACTCGACCTGCCAGCACACCACCAGGACGGCCAGCAGCACCGAGTAGACCGTCTTCACCAGGAACAGCGTCGCGACCCGGGTGATGTTCCCGATGACCCTGCGGCCCTCTCCGACCACCGAGGGCAGCGTCGAGAAGCTGTTGTTCAGCAGCACGATCTGGGCCACCGCGCGGGTCGCCTCGGACCCCGAGCCCATGCTGACCCCGATGTCGGCGTCCTTCAGGGCCAGGACGTCGTTCACGCCGTCGCCGGTCATCGCCACCGTGTGCCCGCGGGACTGCAGGGCGCCGACCATGTCCCGCTTCTGCTGCGGGGTGACCCGTCCGAAGACCGTGCCCTTCTCCAGGGACTTCGCCATCTCCTCGCGCTCGTCCGGCAGCCGGCGCGCGTCCACGACCTCGCCGGTGAGCCCCAGCTTTTCCGCGACCGCGCCCACCGAGACCGCGTTGTCGCCGGAGATGACCTTGGCCCTGACGTCCTGATCGGCGAAGTAGTGCAGGGTGTCGGCCGCGTCCGGGCGCAGCCGCTGCTCCAGTACGACCAGGGCGGCGGGCCGGGCGGCCTCCGCGACAGCGGGGTCGTCGAGGTCCTTGGTGGTCCGCGCGAGCAGCAGCACCCGCAGGCCCGCCTCGTTGAGCCGTTCGGTCTCGGCGAGAGCCGCGTCCCCGGGTTCCAGCAGGACGTCGGGAGCGCCGAGCAGCCAGGCGCTCGACTCGCCGTTGCCCTCGCTGAAGCCGGCGCCGCTGTATTTGCGGGCGGAGGAAAAGGGCAGGGACTGGGTGCAGCGCCACTCCTCGCTGTCCGGGTAGGCGGCGATGATCGCCTGGAGGGAGGCGTTCGGCCGCGGATCGGACTCGCCGAGGGCGCCGAGGACCTTGCGCAGATACGACTCGTCGGCGCCGTCGAGCGGCCGCAGCTCGGTGACGTCCATGCCGCCCTCGGTGAGGGTGCCGGTCTTGTCGAGACAGACGGTGTCGACGCGGGCGAGGCCCTCGATGGCGGGAAGTTCCTGTACGAGGCACTGTTTTCGGCCGAGTCGGATGACGCCGATCGCGAAGGCGACGGAGGTGAGCAGGACCAGACCCTCCGGGACCATCGGCACGATCCCGCCGACGGTCCGCGCGACGGAGTCCTTGAAGCCGTGCTGCTTGACGACGAGCTGGCTGATGATCAGGCCGATGGCGGTCGGGATCATCATCCACGTCACGTACTTGAGGATCGTGGAGATACCGCTGCGCAGCTCCGAGTGGACCAGCGTGAACCGCGAGGCCTCCTCCGCGAGCTGGGCCGCGTACGCCTCCCGGCCCACCTTCGTCGCCGTGAAGGCGCCGCTGCCCGCGACCACGAAGCTGCCCGACATCACCGGGTCGCCGGCGTGCTTGACCACGGGGTCGGCCTCGCCGGTGAGCAGCGACTCGTCGATCTCCAGCCCGTCGGCCTCCGCGCAGGTGCCGTCGACGGCGACCTTGTCGCCCGGCCCGATCTCGAGGAGGTCCCCGAGCACGATCTGCGAGGAACTCACCTCGGCGGCGACCCCGTCCCTGCGGACGGTCGGTTTCACCTCGCCGATCACCGCGAGCGAGTCCAGGGTCTTCTTGGCCCGCCACTCCTGGATGATGCCGATCCCGGTGTTGGCGATGATCACGTAGCCGAACAGGCTGTCCTGGAACGGTGCCACGATCAGCATGACCAGCCAGAGGACACCGATGATCGCGTTGAAGCGGGTGAACACGTTCGCCCGGACGATCTCGCCGACGGAGCGGCTGCTGCGCACCGGGACGTCGTTCACCTCGCCGCGCGCGACCCGCTCGGCCACCTCGGCGGCCGACAGCCCCTCGGCACGCCGGGAGACGGGTATGGGCACCGGGTGAACCGGATCGAGTCCGGCGTCCGCGTCGGTGTGGGTCATGCCCTCGACGGTACGTGCGGATTTGCGGCTTCACCCGCCGAGTGGGCCAAACCTCCGACTCGGGGAGGAGAGGAGACGCCGGGCAATGCTGCCGTGGGTGGAGAAGTCCCCTACTCCGTCACGGGGGTGGCGGGGGAGCCGGCCGCCTGGGCGCGCTTGATCGCGGCGTCACGCTTGCGGACGTACCAGATGCCGATCAGCCCGAGGCCCGCGCCGGCCAGGCAGGTCCACAGCCACCACAGGTGTCCGTGGTCGTCGAACCAGCCGTAGAACGGCAGCTGCACCAGGAAGAGGACGAACCAGAGGATCGTGCCGCCCGTGATGGTGGCGACGACGGGGCCCTCCAGGGGCTCCGGCGCCTCGTGCTTGGGGGTCCACTTCGCCATGTGCACAGCTTACGAGGGTCGGCGACCGGTTGTGTCCGCACCCGGCCTCCCTTGTACGGCAAGGGTCTACGCGCGGAGATAGCGATTTCTGACTCATATGTTCATACTGAAACGGTCCGAGTCTGGCCAGTTGTATTCGTATGAATCACCAAAAGGGATCTGGGGGAAACCTTCTGGTGGTCGATCGCTGACCAGGCTCGATCACGTTCCTTGTCCCCCGCACGTTTGAGGACCCGCATGTCCACCTCGGCCGCCACCAAGGCCCCCGCCCCGCAGGAGCCGGAGTCCCGGCCCGCGCAGAGCGCCCTCGACCGCTTCTTCAAGATCTCCGAGCGGGGTTCCAGCCTTCCGCGGGAGATCCGCGGCGGTTTCGCCACCTTCTTCGCGATGGCGTACATCATCGTGCTGAACCCGATCATCCTGGGCAGCGCGAAGGACATGTACGGGCACCACCTCGACAACGGGCAGCTCGTGACGGCGACCGCGCTGACCGCGGCCTTCACCACGCTCCTCATGGGCGTCATCGGCAATGTGCCGATCGCGCTGGCGGCGGGCCTCGGCGTGAACACGGTGGTCGCCCTCCAGCTCGCGCCCCGGATGTCCTGGCCGGACGCCATGGGCATGGTGGTCCTCGCGGGCTTCATCGTGATGCTCCTGGTCGCCACCGGTCTGCGTGAGCGCGTCATGAACGCGGTGCCGCTCGGCCTGCGCAAGGGCATCGCGATCGGCATCGGCCTGTTCATCATGCTGATCGGCCTGGTCGACTCCGGCTTCGTCACGCGCATCCCGGACATCGCCCAGACGACCGTCCCGCTCCAGCTCGGCACCGACGGTCACCTGCACGGCTGGCCCGTGCTGGTCTTCGTCCTCGGCACCCTGTTCACCCTCGCGCTGATCGTGCGCAAGGTGCCCGGCGCCATCCTCATCTCGATCGTCACCATGACGGTCGTCGCGGTGATCATCAACGCCGTCACCACCGTCCCGTCCTGGGGTCTGACCACCCCGAAGTGGCCGGGCAACCCGGTCGCCAGCCCGGACTTCGGTCTGATCGGCCAGTTCAGCCTCTTCGGCGGCTTCGGCAAGGTCGGCGTGCTGACCGGCATCCTCTTCGTCTTCACCGTGCTGCTGTCGTGCTTCTTCGACGCGATGGGCACGATCATGGGCATCAGCGACGAGGCCAAGCTGACGGACGCGCAGGGCAACATGCCCGGCATCAACAAGGTCCTCTTCGTCGACGGCGTCGCCGTCGCCGCGGGCGGCGCCTCCTCCTCCTCGGCCACCACGTGCTTCGTGGAGTCCACGGCCGGCGTCGGCGAGGGTGCCCGTACGGGCTTCGCGAACGTGGTCACCGGCGCGCTGTTCGCCGTCGCCCTGTTCCTGACCCCCGTCGCCACGATGGTCCCGTCCCAGGCGGCCACCCCCGCGCTCATCGCGGTCGGCTTCCTGATCATGTCCCACTCGGTCAAGGAGATCGACTGGGCGGACTACACGATCGCCATCCCGGCCTTCGTGACGATGATGATGATGCCGTTCACCTACTCGATCACCAACGGCATCGGGATGGGCTTCATCACCTTCGTCGTGCTGCGCCTGGCGGCGGGCCGCGGCCGTGACATCCCGGTCGCCATGTACGTGGTGTCGGCCGTGTTCACCTTCTACTACCTCATGCCGGCCCTCGGCCTGACCTGAGCGGCCTCGGCCGTGCGGGGGGTCACGTGACCCCGTAGAACTTCTCCGTCTCCTCGACGGCGGTCTGGAACCGCTCGTCGAAGTCGTCGCGAATGAGCGTCCGGACCACATAGTCCTGGACGCTCATTCCGCGTTTCGCGGCATGTTGTCGGAGCCGGTCGAGCAGCTCCCCGTCGATACGCAGGCTGAGCACGCTGGTCCCCATGAAGTCGAGGGTCGCCTCTTCCCGACCGGAATCGGGTCACTTTCCGGTGCGATCTCACTCATATGAGTGATCCCCGTGTCGGATGGCGCGTTCATGGGGCCCCAGTGTTCTTTAGCGAGAGTAATGAGTTACGCTAAAGAACATGCCTGACCTCACCCATGGCGACGACGAGGCCGCCGTGAACGCCTTGCGCTCCGCAGTGATGCGGTTGTCGCGTCGACTCAAGCACCAGCGGGTCGACGAGTCGCTGAGCCCCACCGAGATGTCGGTGCTCGGCACCCTCGCCCGCTGCGGCAGCGCCACGCCCGGCGAACTCGCCCGCAAGGAACACGTGCAGCCGCCGTCGATGACCCGCATCGTCGCGCTGCTCGAAGCCAAGGGGCTCGTCAGGCTGGAGCCGCACCCCGAGGACCGGCGCCAGAAGGTGGTGACGCAGACCGACAAGGCGGAGGCGATGCTCGAAGAGAGCCGCCGCAGGCGGAACGCGTTCCTCGCCGGACTGGTCGAGGTCCTCGACGAGGACGAATGGGCCAAGCTTCGCGAGGCCGCTCCCGTCCTGGAGAAGCTCGCGCACATCTGACCGACGGCAGCCCTCCTTCGCTCCCCGATCCCGGTCCGGATCACCGGTCACGACGCTGATCACCGATCCCGGTCCGGATCACTGATCCCGGTCCGGATCGCTGATCTCGGTTCGGATCACTGATCCCGGTCCGGATCACTGATCTCGGTTCGGATCACCGATCTCGGCCTGGATCACCGGTCTCGGTCCGGATCGCTGACCTCGGTCCGGATCACCGGTCTCGGAGCAACGGAGGGTCCGCCCTTCCCCGCAAGCGCCGACGCCCCCCATGACGCCGACGTCCACGATCGCACTGGAGGCGAGCCCTTTTGAGTACGGGACCCGGAGCACACTCCGCCCCCGCACCAGCCACCCACGACTCCACAGCCGCCCGCGACTCCCCCCGCTCCTCCTCGATGTTCAGCTCGCTGAAGATCCGGAACTACCGTCTGTTCTTCCTGGGCCAGGTCGTCTCCAACACCGGCACCTGGATGCAGCGCATCGCCCAGGACTGGCTGGTGCTCAGCCTGACCGGCTCCTCCGCCGCGGTCGGTATCACCACCGCGCTCCAGTTCCTGCCGATGCTGCTCTTCGGCCTGTACGGCGGTGTTCTCGTCGACCGTCTTCCCAAGCGCCCCACGCTGCTGGTGACCCAGACGGCGATGGCCCTCACCGGCCTCGCGCTCGCCTTCCTCACCCTCTCCGGCCACGTCCAGGTCTGGCACGTCTATCTCGCCGCGTTCGCCGTCGGTATGGCCACCGTCGTCGACAACCCGGCACGCCAGTCCTTCGTCTCCGAGATGGTCGGCCCCGGCCAGCTCCAGAACGCGGTCAGCCTGAACTCGGCCAACTTCCAGTCCGCGCGGCTGGTCGGACCCGCCGTCGCGGGCCTGCTGATCACCGGCGTGGGCACCGGCTGGGCCTTCCTGCTCAACGGCCTGTCGTTCGTGGCCCCGCTGGCGAGCCTGCTACTGATGCGGTCCCGTGAACTGCACGTCGTCGAGCGGGCGCCGCGCGCCAAGGGCCAGCTCCGCGAAGGCCTGCGCTACGTCGCCGGGCGCCCCGAACTGGTCTGGCCGATCGTCCTCGTCGGCTTCATCGGCACGTTCGGCTTCAACTTCCCCGTCTGGCTGTCGGCGTACGCGGACGACGTCTTCGACTCGGGTGCCGGGGCCTACAGCCTCTTCAACACGCTGATAGCGCTGGGTTCGCTGGCCGGAGCGCTGCTCGCGGCCCGGCGCGGCACGGCCCGGCTGCGCGTGCTGATCGCGGCCGCGGTGGTCTTCGGCGCGCTGGAGGTGGTGGCCGCGATGGCGCCCACGCTCTGGCTGTTCTCGCTCCTGATGGTCCCGATCGGCGTCTTCGGACTGACGGTGAACGTCACCGCGAACACCTCGGTCCAGATGGCCACCGACCCGGCCATGCGCGGCCGGGTCATGGCGCTGTTCATGATGGTCTTCGTGGGCGGCTCACCGCTCGGCGCGCCGCTGGTCGGCTGGGTCACCGACGTCTACGGCCCCCGGGTGGGCTTCGCGCTCGGCGGGCTGGTCTCGATGACCGCGGCGACGGCGATCGGTCTGGTACTGGCCCGCCTCGGCGGCCTGCGGGTCTCCCTCGGGTGGCATCACGGCCGCCCCAGGGTCCGCTTCGTCCCGCGCGAGCGGAGCGAGGAACGGCTCGCCACCACGGTGTGACCAGGTGGTTCGGAGGCGGCCGGCCGGCTCACGCGGCCGGCCGCCTCGCGTACTCCCGTGTGCTGATCGCCGTTCCCTGGAAGGCTGGCCCCCATGAGACTCTTCGCCGCGGTACTGCCCCCCGCCGGAGCGGTGCGTGAACTGGCCCCTGCGGTGGACGCGTTGCAGCGGACGCCGGGTGCGGACGCCTTGCGCTGGACGGGCCGCCCCGGCTGGCACTTCACCCTCGCGTTCTACGGAGAGGTCGCCGACGACCTCGTCCCGGACCTCACGGAACGGCTGCTGCGGGCCGCCCGTCGCACCGACCCGTTCCCGCTGTCCCTGCGCGGCGGCGGGCACTTCGGCGGGCGTGCCCTGTGGGTGGGCGCGGCGGGGGACATCCAGACCATGCGGCTGCTGGCGGACCGGGCGGAGGCGGCGGGCCGCAAGGCGGGCGTCGAGATGGAGGAGCACCGCCGCTACCGGCCGCATCTGACGGTGGCCCGCAGCCGCGACTCCGCGGACTTCAAGCCGTACGTCGCCGCGCTGGACGCGTTCGCCGGGAAGCCCTGGACGGTGGGTGAGCTGTGTCTCGTCCGCAGCAACCTGCCGACGTCGGGAGTGCCCGGTGAGCAGCCCCGATACGAAACGGTGGCCGGTTGCCCGCTGGGGGCGGGCGACGGGACCGGCCCGGCGGCCCGTTAACCTCGTTGGCGTGAACCCGAAGACCCGTAACCGGATCATGGCCGGTGTGCTCGTGCTGATGTTCTTCGTCGTGGCCATGGCGGCGGCGGTCAGATAGGGACCGCCGTGGCCCCGGCGGCGGCGGCCGGACGACGGCCGCCACCGCTGGACGCCGCTCCCGCTACCAGGCGAACGCCTCGGGGGACGGGCCCGGGCCCGGGAAGATCTCGTCGAGCCCCTCCAGGACCTCCTCCGACAGCTCCAGCTCCACCGCGCGCAGCGCCGATTCGAGCTGCTCCGCGGTGCGCGGGCCCACGATGGGGCCGGTGACACCGGGACGGGTCAGCAGCCAGGCCAGCGCGGCCTCTCCGGGCTCCAGACCGTGCTTCTCCAGCAGATCCTCGTACGACTGGATCTGGGCGCGTACGGCCGTGTTCGCGAGGGCGTCGGCGGACCGTCCGCTCGCCCGGCGGCCGCCCTCGACCTCCTTCTTGATCACACCGCCCAGCAGTCCGCCGTGCAGCGGCGACCAGGGGATGACGCCGAGCCCGTACTCCTCGGCGGCCGGGATGACCTCCATCTCGGCGCGGCGCTCGGCGAGGTTGTAGAGGCACTGCTCGCTGACCAGGCCGATGGTCCCGCCCCGGCGGGCGGCGATCTCGTTGGCCTGGGCGATCTTGTAGCCGGGGAAGTTGCTGGACCCCACGTAGAGGATCTTCCCCTGCTGTACGAGGACGTCGACGGCCTGCCAGATCTCCTCGAAGGGGGTGGACCGGTCGACGTGGTGGAACTGGTAGACGTCGATGTAGTCCGTCTGCAGCCGCTTCAGGCTCGCCTCGACCGCCCGCCGGATGTTCAGGGCGGAGAGCTTGTCCTGGTTGGGCCACGGGTCGCCCTCGGCGCCCATGTTCCCGTACACCTTGGTGGCGAGGACCGTCCGCTCCCGGCGGTCGCCGCCCTTGGCGAACCAGTTGCCGATGATCGATTCCGTACGGCCCTTGTTCTCGCCCCAGCCGTACACGTTTGCCGTGTCGAAGTAATTGATTCCGGCGTCGAGCGCCGCGTCCATGATGGCGTGGCTGTCGGCCTCGTCCGTCTGCGGTCCGAAGTTCATCGTGCCGAGGACGAGCCGGCTGACCTTGAGCCCCGTGCGTCCGAGCTGTGTGTACTCCATGGTTCACCAGCCAACTGCTTCGAGTCCGCTCCAGGCAAGTGCCACTCGCGCAGCGGCCGTGGGCATCCCGCCGACGACTTCGCGTGCGCTCGATGCAAGCGCATGGGACGGGAAGAGCCGGATCGGACCGTCAGTCGTGAGGGAACTCGTCGGTCGTGAGGGTGAGGCCGACGACCGTGCCGGTGAGGTTCAGGCCGCTGCCGAAGGGGACTGTGGTCTCGATCTCGTAGTCGTCCTTCTTGGGCTGGGTGTAGATGTGGCACCGGCGCTGGTAGGGGTCGGCGATGACGTAGACCGGGACCTCGGCTGTGGCGTAGGCGGCCTTCTTGGGGCCGTAGTCGTTCGTCGCGGTGCCCCTGGAGATGACCTCGGCGACGAACTCGACGTCCTCGTGGCGCCAGTGGCCGGCTTCCGTCTTCTCGGCCCCCTCGGCCATCACCGTCACGTCGGTGGCGAAACCGTTGAGGTGGCCCGGGTAGTCGATCCGGACGTCGGACTTGACCCGTTTCCGGGGGTACTTGGTCCGCAACTGCTCGACGATGTCCAGGATGATTTCCCAGTGGGTGTCCCGCTGCGGCGACATGTAGACGGTCCCCTCGACGATCTCGACCTTGTATCCCTCGGGGACGGGCATCTTCTCGAGTCGCTCGAACATCTCGTCCAGCGTGCTCTCGCTGTCGCTCTCGGCCATCGCGATCCTGTCTTCGAGGACGGTCATCGTGGCGCTCCTCCTCCCCGGCCGCTTCGTCGCCGAGTGCGGCCGCGCTGTTCAACGATACGCACGGTGACCGTGATACGCCGGGATCAGGTCAATCCGTTCTGGCCGCTGCGACTGTCCGAACCCCATGCCCCCACACGGCCCCGCGAGCAACTCCGCGACCCGGTCACCTAGCCCGCCTCCGGCCAGTGCGCACTTCACGACGGCCAGATCGGTGAGCCCTACGCCAAGGGCCAGGCCGACGAGACCCCGCCATGCGGGGTGAAGTACCTGCGCTCCTCCGGCGACGGCTCGTACAAGTTGCGGGTGACCATCACCTGGAAGATCAGTTGGACAAGTGCCACCGGTCAGGGAGGCGACCTCCCGGACGGTGGGTTCGGTGCCGATCGGGACGTCGTGGCCCGGGAGATCCAGGCCGTCAACCGCTTACAGGCGCAACACGGGGGAGTGGGTATGCCGAAGGGATCGGATCTCGAGGTCGACTATGACCTGTTGGCGACGAGTGCCAAGCAACTCAGCCAGATTCGCCGCGAGTTCAATGGCCTGGAGGACTGGCGACAGGACATCGAGTTCCTGCTCGGTGAGAGCGGCGTCCAGAGCGCCATGGGTGACTTCGTGGACAACTGGGACAAGAACCGCAAGCGACTGGTCAAGGAGATCGAAGAGGTCGGAAAGATGGTCAGGACGACCAGCGATGCCTTCAAGGGACTCGACGACCAGCTGGCCAACGCGGGCAAGGCGAAAAAGAAGTAGCGCCTTGGGCGTGGAAGGACCGATGGCACTTCACAGGGGGAGCACCCATGGCGCGGCCGGCTGACTGGACGCCGCTCGCAGACGCCGATCCCGTTCCGGGGGATCCGGAGGGGATCCGACGCGAGGTCGAGCACATGAAGAAGGTCGCGGAGAAGCTGCGCACGCAGGCCGCCGCCATGCAGGCGATCGCCGACTGCGACGGGTTGAAGGGCAAGTACGCTGACGAACTCGGCGACAAGGCGCGCGGACTGGGGCGCAGGCTGGACCTCGCCGAGGACCGGTACCGCAAGGTGAAGGGGCACCTCGGCGGCTGGGCGGACGACATGGAGACCGCCCAGACGAAGGCGGGCCGTGCGCTGGACGAGGCCAAGGACGCCCAGCGGGTCATCGACAACCACAAGCCGGACGGTGCTGCCGGCAAGGGCTCGAGCAAGGACTCCGGCAAGGACGAGCCACACGACGACCCCGCGGTGAAGCAGGCCGAGGAAGATCTCGGCGCGGCCCGTACGAAGCTGAACTCGGCCGTCTCCTTCTACCACGAGCGCGCGGACCACTTCGCCGGCAAGATCCGGTCGTCGGTCGACGACGACATGAAGGACAGCTGGTGGAACGACTTCAAGGCGTGGGTGGCGGACGCCGACTGGCTGAGCAGCCTGGCCGACAGGCTCAGCGACATCTGCACCGTCCTCACCTTCGTCGCGATCTTCTTTCCGGCGGTCGGAGGGCTGGCCGCGTTACTCACCGGGGTCATCTTCGCCATCCACCTCGTTCAGGCGATGACGGGCAACGGTTCGTGGTTCGACGTGCTGACCGATATCGCGGCGTTCAAGATGGCCAAGAACGGCGTCAAGGCCGCCAAGGCCGTCAAAGCGCTGCAGAAGGAGGCCCGGGGCATCGCCAAGGGCATCACGAAGCAGGCGGAGAAGCGCGCCGCCATGCGGGCGAGCGCGCCCCGGCGGGCCGCCGTCGGTGGGAGGGCAGGCCGTCTGCATCGAGCCGCGGATACCCAGAAGGCTCGTGCGGCGGCGCGGCAGGTGGAGAAGAAGCCGTTGCCGGAGGTGAGCCAGGCCGAGAAGGCCAGGACTCTCGGAGACAAGGACATGGCTCGGCAGATGAAGGACATCCGTCGCCTGCGGGCCGAGCACCCCGGAAGCCCGCAGCTTCAATCCGCAACCTCCGAAGCGGAACGCCAGCTCTGGGTGTCCCGGGCGAACTGGGGGGCCAGTACCGCCCTTGACCTGGGAGGAAGGCTCGGAGACGAGACGTCGAGCACCTACACCAACGCCAAGGGCCATATGACGGCCCCACTACTGTCCCGATGGTGAGGTTCAAACCAGTGAAGCGTGAAGTGGATTCCACGGAGGGCGCGCGTGTCCGCAAGGCGCAGCGGACTCAGGGGCGTGTGCGGTCCTCGGGACCGCATCACCCTCGGCTGTCCGCCCGGACTCCTCGCGGGGAAGTGCCGAGTGGTTCCCCCGAGTTCGACAGCTTCGGCGGCAGCTCGACTGGGCGGCGGGAGGACGACCGGCTGTTCAGGCTGGCGGCAAGACTGCGTTATGGGCTCCTCGCCGTCGCCGTCGCCATGCTCATGTGGTTTCTGGTCTCCTTGGGCGGCGAGGAGACTTGGGGGGTTGAGCTGGCGGCACCCACCTGGCCGGTGGATATCGCCGCACTCACCCCCTTGTTGGCCCTGATCCGGTTCTGGAAGCCGGAAGCCCGGGCAGAGGGCGTCACCACGGAATCCGATCTGAAGATCTTCAGTGGCCTCTACCTCTTCATGTCGCTGCCCCTTGCCGTATTCGACGGTCGCCGGCAGCTCTGGCCTGCTGTGCTCTTCAGCCTCGCCGTCTACGTGGGCATCTGGTACACGAACAGGCGGGCCCGAACCCGTGGCTGAACCCCCGTCCCCGCCCACCGGCTATCGACTCCTCCTGCCGTCGGACTGGGTGCAGATCCCCCTGCGCCAAGGTGATGCGGAGCAGGCCGTCCGTGACATCGTCGCCTCGGCGTTCGCACGCGTGCCTGCCGAGGTGCCGCGCGACAAGCTGACGCCTCTGCGGCTGGAGTTGGAGCGCCGACTGCTGGCTGTCGTCGGCGACGCCCGCAGGGCCGAGGCGCTGGAGCTGTACCTGCCGATGCGGCTGGCGGGTGAGGTGAACCTCGGCGCGTCGATCGTCGTCTCCGAGGCCCGACTGCCCGCGCGCCCCGGAGCGAAGGGCGAGGGCAGGCACCCCTCCGATCCGGCGGAGGTCGCGGTGCAGTTGATTTCAGGTGACGGTGGTACCGGCATCGACTTGAGCAGTGGTGAGGTTGACGGCGCTCTTGCGGTGCGGCGGGAGCGAATCGCCCCGGCGGATCCGGAACGTGGAGCCGGGTCGGCCACCCGACGCGTCGACTACCTGGTGTCCGTACCTCGTGATCCGACTCGCTGGTTCGTCGCGGCATTTTCCACGATCGGCGGCGGCGACCCCAAGGACGACTTGGCCGATGCCCTGGTCGAGTGGTTCGACGCACTCATGACGACGTTCCGGTGGAGTTGGACATGACCGAGGGCTGGGTGGAGCCGGAGCACGAGTTCAGCCTCGACATCGCCTACGACCCGAGCCGGTGGCTGGAACTCCCTCCGCACTGGGAGACCGAGGAGTGGCAGGACATCGGTGTCTGGGCGCGTGACTGCTCCCAGCTGTTCTGGCAGTCGTACGGGCAGAGCCCCGGAGACTTTGGAATCGCCTTTCTCGCGGACACCCTTCAGCGCCTCGCGGTCGCCTTCGCGCCGGAATCCTTCGACACGCGGGTGGTGATCCGCATGTGGGAGCCGCTGACCATGCCTCTGCCGGTCATCGCCACGGTGAAGCCTGCTCAGGGCTACCGCGAGGAGACGCTGCGTGCGCTGGTCCGGGCAGAAGACCCTGAAGCGGTCGAACCACCGGTTGCCGAGCCCTTCCGTGCGGAGCTGCTCGGCGAGGGGCTGCGAGCTTTCCGGTACGTACGGCAGGACGACGCACCCGAGGTGCTCGCCGCACTCCGCTATGCCTGGCGCGACGAGGAAGTCGGTGCCGACGTGGTCCTGTGGACCGCCGGCGACGACACCGCGCAGATCATCCGCGCGGCCACGGACATCGAAGAGCTGACGCACAAGGTGAGCGTCGCGGTGTGGGATCTCGAACCGGAGGGTGAGCTCCCGCAACCCCCGTCGTAGCGGGCCTCCGGCGCGACGTGCGGACACGTCCCGACGGTGCCGGGGAGCGATGTCGTGCACAGGCTGGCGAGGCCTGGCCGCGGGGAAACGCGCCGGTCTCGACGGTCAGGCCGGCTGGGCCGTGTACGGCTCGCCCAGGTCCCAGGCCTGGTGCATCGCGTCCGCGAAACCCTCCGCGATCTTGTGTTCGCCGCTCGCGTTCGGGTGGGTGCCGTCGTACGTGTCGAAGGTGATGTCGTACGAGGGGGGCGGGGACGCGAGCAGCAGGGGGGAGCGCGGTTCGTCGAGGTCGGCGACCGCCTTGGCGAGGAGCTCGTTGAAGGCGGCCACCTCGGCGGCGAAGGGGGCGTCGGACTCGGCGCGGACGTTCGGTATCACGGGGAGCAGGACCATGCGGACGCGCGGGTTCGCGGCGCGGGCCTCCTCGACGAAGACGCGGACGTTGTCGGCGGTCTGCACGGCGTTGGTGTAGAAGCCGAGGTCGATGAGGCCGAGCGAGACCAGCAGGACGTCGGCGCGCTGCGCGCGGACCGTCTCGCGGATCATCGGGGCCATGTGCAGCCAGCCCTCCCCCCAGCCGGCCAGGTGGGCGCGGGGGAACTCCGGGTCCGCGTACTCGTGCGAGTCGGGGGAGCCCGTCGACTTGTCGTAGAGCGTCTCGCGCGGGCCGACGATCTTGAACGGGCCCCCGTACGTCGCGCGCAGGTGCTGCCACATCCGGTAACGCCAAGTGTGTTCGCCCGCGCTACCGATCGTCATGGAGTCGCCGACGGGCATGAACCTGAGCATCCGATCATCATGGACGATCGGCCCGGGCGCCACGGGCCGTCAGGGTGTGAAGCTGGACACGCCCGCGGGCGGTCCGGCGCGGTGCACGGGGCCGGGTGGGGCGCGAGGGCCTGGCGGCGCGGGTCCGGGCGGGCGCCGGTCACATGAACGGGCCGGTGGGATGGCAGGCTTGGGCCATGCGCCGATCGCACTCGTTCGTGTCCGGAGCCGCCGCCGGAGCCCTTGCCGGAGCGGCCCTCGTCCTCGCCCTGGCGGCACCCGCTCTCGCCGACGGCGGGGACGGCGGGTTCACCATCAAGGATCCCCGGATCAAGGAGTCCAGCGGTCTCGCCGCCTCACGCGTCCACCCGGGCGTCTACTGGACCCACAACGACAGCGACGACGGGCCCTACCTGTACGCGGTCGACAGCAGGACGGGCCGGACCGTCGCCACGGTCACCATGAGCGGGGTCGGCGCGCCCCGGGACGTCGAGGCGATCTCCCTGGGCCCCGACGGCGACCTGTACGTCGGTGACATCGGCGACAACCTCGGCGGCTCGTGGGACCACGTGTGGATCTACAAGCTCCCCGAGCCGAAGGTCCTCGAGGACCAGACGATCCGTGCCACCCAGTACGTCGTGAAGTACTCGGACGGTCCCCGCAACGCGGAGGCGCTGATGGTGCACCCCAAGACGGGGCGCGTCTACATCGCCGACAAGAACGAGGACGGCGGCCACCTCTACGAAGGCCCCGCCGAACTCAGCGCCTCCGCGACCAATGTGTTCAAGCCCGTCGCCACCGTCGACCTGTGGGTCACGGACGGGGCCTTCTCTCCCGACGGCCGGCAGCTCGCCGTGCGCGGCTATTTCGGCGGCATCGCCTACTCCTGGAACGGCGGGCGGATCAAGCGCCTGGAGCGCCTGAACGTGCCCCTCCAGGGCCAGGGCGAGTCGATCACCTACACCTCCGACGGATCGAAGCTCCTGTACGGCAGTGAGGGCGCGGACAGCGGTGTGGAGCCCGAGGACGCGCCGGGTGCCGCGGGGTCCGGCTCCAACTCGCCCTCCAAGGGCGGCGGTTCGGCAGCCGGGGGCGGGAGCGGCGACGGGACGAGCGGTCAGGTGAAGATCGGCGCCGTCGCGGTCGCGGCCCTCTTCGTCGTGGGGTTCGGCTTCAAGCGGCTGCTGCGCCGCCGCTGAACGCGGCCGCGGCCCGCGTCACGACGGACGGCGGCCGCGGGCCCGTGCGCGACGGACGGCGGCCAAGGCCCCTGCACACGGCGAAGGGGCGTCCGGCACGCTCGCGCGCCGGACGCCCCTCGAAGACCGGGACGGTCAGAGCTTCTCGATCACGTAGTCGATGCAGTGCGTCAGCGCCTCGACGTCCGCCGGGTCGATCGCCGGGAACATGGCGACGCGCAGCTGGTTGCGGCCGAGCTTGCGGTAGGGCTCGGTGTCGACGATGCCGTTGGCGCGCAGGACCTTGGCGACGGCGGCGGCGTCGATCTCGTCGGCGAAGTCGATCGTGCCGATGACCTGCGAGCGCTTGGCCGCGTCCGTCACGAACGGGGTGGCGTACTTGCTGTCCTCGGCCCAGCGGTACAGGCGGGTCGAGGAGTCCTTCGTCCGGGCGGCCGACCAGGCGAGGCCGCCCTGGCCGTTGATCCACTCGATCTGCTCGTTGAGCAGGAAGATCGTGGCCAGCGCCGGGGTGTTGTACGTCTGGTTCTTGCGGGAGTTGTCGATCGCCGTGGGCAGCGAGAAGAACTCCGGGATGTGGCGGCCCGAGGCGTGGACGCGCTCGGCGCGCTCGATCGCGGCCGGGGAGAACACGCCGATCCACAGTCCGCCGTCGGAGGCGAAGGACTTCTGCGGGGCGAAGTAGTAGACGTCCGTCTCGGCGATGTCGACGGGCAGGCCGCCGGCGCCGGAGGTGGCGTCCACCAGGACGAGGGAGCCCTCGTCGGCGCCCGCGACCCGCTTGATCGGGGCGGCGACACCGGTGGAGGTCTCGTTGTGGGTGAAGGCGTAGACGTCGGCGCCCGCCTCGGCGACCGGCTCGGGGTGCGTGCCCGGGTCGGAGGAGACCACGGTCGGCTCGGCGAGCCACGGGGCGAGCTTGGCCGCCTTCGCGAACTTGGAGGAGAACTCGCCGAACGTGAGGTGCTGCGACTTGTTCTCGATCAGGCCGTGCGTCGCGACGTCCCAGAACGCGGTGGAGCCGCCGTTGCCGAGGACGACCTCGTATCCGTCGGGCAGGGAGAACAGCTCGCGCACGCCCTCGCGCACCTTGCCGACCAGGTTCTTGACCGGGGCCTGGCGGTGGGATGTGCCGAGCAGAGAGCTACCGGTCGCGGCCAGCGCGTCCAGTGCCTCCGTCCGCACCTTGGAGGGGCCGGCGCCGAATCGTCCGTCGGCGGGCTTGAGGTCAGCGGGGATCTGGATATCAGCCACGTCAGGAGCCTAGCCGTTCCGGGAAACCTCGGTGAAACGTCGTCCGTCGGCTGAGACGGGGCGTGTTGACGGCGCGTGGTGAGGGCACGGCCGCCGGAGGGGCCGTGGCGGCTCCTCCGGCGGCCGGCCGTCACGCCTGGTCAGTTCACTCGGCGGTGAGCCTGACCGGCAGCTCGAACAGGTCGTTCTGCGTCACCACCGGCTTGTTGCGGAGCTCCGACACCGGGACGGCCAGGTCCAGGGAGGGGAAGCGCTCGTACAGGGCGGGCAGGGCGACGCCCGCCTCCAGGCGGGACAGGGCCGCGCCGGGGCAGACGTGGGGCCCGTGGCCGAAGGAGATGTGCCGGTTCTTGCCGGTGCGGCTGACGTCGAACTCGCCCGCGGTGGGCCCGTGGGCGTTCTCGTCGCGGCCGATCGCGCCGTACGACACGATGAGCGCGTCGCCCGCCGGGATCACCTTGTCGCCGACCGGGACGTCCTCCGTGGCGAAGCGGATGAGGACGTGGGAGGTCGGGGTGGAGTGGCGCAGGGTCTCCTCGACGACCGCGGACCAGTCGGCCTCGCCGGACAGCACGAGGGCGCGCTGGTCGGGGTGGGCGGAGAGGTTCACCACCGCGTTGACGATCAGGGAGATGGTCGTCTCGTGGCCCGCCGCGACCATCAGCTGGAGGGTGGAGACGATCTCCGCGTCGGTGAGGTGGTCGCCGTCCTCGGAGGCCACGATCAGGGCGCTGGTCAGGTCGTCGCCCGGCTCGGCGCGCTTGGCCGCCACCGTGTCCGCCATGATCCCGGCCAGCTCGGTGAGGGTCGCGATGACCTCGGCGGGCGGGGTCTGCGTCGAGAAGAACTTCTCGAAGAGCTCCTTCAGACGCGGCAGCCGGGACTCCTCGATGCCCATGAGGTCGGCGATCACGTACATGGGCAGGGGGTAGGCGAAGTCGGCCTTCAGGTCGACGACGTCCCCGGTGAGGTTGTCGAGCAGGCTCTCCGTCAGCTTCGAGATCCGCTCCCGCATCTGCTCCACCCGGCGCGGGGTCAGCGCCTGCGCCACCAGGGTGCGCATCCGCCGGTGGTCCGCGCCGTCCACGGTGAGCATGGAGCGGCCGGGGTTGGCGAGTCCGATCAGCGGCCAGTCGGGGGCGATCTCGCCGCGCTGCCAGGCGCCCCAGACGTTGATGTCCTTCACCAGACGGGGGTCCGTGAGCAGGGCGCGCGCCTCGGCGTGGTGGGTGACCGCCCACACCGGGACACCGCCGGGCAGTTCGACGGCGGCGAGCGGTCCCGCGGCGCGCAGCGCGGCGCTCTCGCCGTCCAGGTCGGTGACGAAGGGGTCCAGGACTATGCGGGTCTCTTCGGTACCGGTGGTCATGCGGGGGTGCCTCCAAGGGCTGGGGTGGGGGTGACGCGTCTTCCCCCGGGGCATGGGGACAGCCCCGGGCCCCGGCCGGGCGGGTGCGCCGGCCGGGTGGCAACGGTGTCTCAGAGGACGGGTACGGGCGTGAACCGCACGGGCAGTTCGTTCAGGCCCCGTAGCCACGGGGAGGGGCGCCGGGTCAGCGTGTCGGCGGGTACCGCCAGGTCGATGTCCGGCAGCCGGTCCAGGACGATCTCGATGCCGGTCCGCGCGATGACCTCGGCGACCTCCTGTGCCGGGAACGGGCAGCGGTGCTCCCCGTGACCGAAGGAGAAGTGGGCGTTGTTGCCGCCGGTGAGGGCCGAACTGTCGGTGCGGACCTGGGGGTCGGAGTTGGCGCCCTGGAGGCCGAGCAGCAGCAGGTCGCCGGCGCGGATGCGGCGGCCGCCGAGCTGGGTGTTGCGGGAGGCCCAGCGTCCGGCCACGTTCTGGGTGGGGGTGTCCTCCCACAGGACCTCGTTCATGGCCTCGGCGACGCTGTGCCGGCCGCCGAACAGGGAGGCGGCGAACCGTTCGTCGGTGAGCATCAGGCGCAGCGAGTTGCCGATCCAGTCGGCCGTGGGCTGGTGGCCGGCGGCCATCATGACCATGAGGTCCTGGACGATCTCCATGTCGTCGAAGCCGGCGGTGTTCGCGAGCATCCGGGACACGACGTCGTTGGCGGGCGCCTCCTTGCGGTCGGCGATCAACTGCGCCATGGAGGAGGCCAGATGCTGCTGTCCGGCCAGCGCGCCCTCGCGCCCGTTGATCATGTCGTTCAGGGCGGTGACCAGGCCGGGACCCTGCTCGTCCGCGAAGCCGTAGAGCGTCGCGAGGACCCGTACGGGCAGCAGGGCCGCGTAGTCGCCGATGAGGTCCGTCTCGCCCTTGGGGCAGATCGCGTCGATCAGCTCGTCGGCGAACTTCTCGGCCTGGGAGCGCAGTTCGGAGGGGTCGACGGCTTCGAGGGCGTCGCTGATCATCGCGGCGCGCTCGCGGTGGCGCTCGCCGACGGTGTACAGGATGGAGGGCTGTTTGCGGCCGATCATCGGCAGCAGCGGCCAGTCGTCGGGGATGCGGTCCCACTGGCTCCACAGGTCCGAGTCCCGGCTGAACAGCTGGGGATCGCCGGTGACCTGGTGCAGTTCGCGGTAGCCGAGCACGAGCCAGGCGGGGATGTCGCCGTCGAGGACGACCGGCACGACGGATCCGTGGTCGCGCCGCATCTCCCGGTACAGCTCGGCGGGTTCGGTCTGGAACCGCGGCCCGCCGAGGGGGACGGGCGCGGTGGCGGAGGCGGGGGTCACAGCGCGGGCTCCGGTGAGTGAAGGGCGCCTTCCGCGGCTGCGGCGCCGTGACGGGCGTAGCGGGACTGGAGGTGCTCCACCAGCGTGATCAGCACCTGCTTGCTGGACTCCCGGGAGCGGGCGTCGCAGTCGAGCAGCGGTACGTGCGGGTCGAGGTCGAGGGCCTCGCGGATCTGGGCGGGGGTGTGCGGGGGGCCGCCGAAGTCGTTGCAGGCCACGATGAAGGGCGTGCCGTGGTGCTCCAGCCGGTCGATGGCGTACCAGGATTCGTCGATGCGGCGGGTGTCGACCAGGACGATCGCCCCGAGCGTTCCGGAGAACAGCCGGTCCCACAGGAACCAGAACCGCTCCTGTCCGGGCGCGCCGAACAGGTACAGGATGTTGTGCGTGTCCAGCGTGATGCGTCCGAAGTCGAAGGCGACGGTGGTGGCGGACTTGCCGCGCACCTCGCTGATGTCGTCGACGCTCTCGCCGGCCTGCGTCATCGTCTCCTCGGTGTTGAGGGGACGTATCTCGCTGACCGAGCGGACGAGGGTCGTCTTGCCGACACCGAACCCGCCCACGATCACGATCTTGAGGCCGTTGTCGGCGGACGCGGACAGGGGCGCACGAGCGTCAGAGGTTACGGAGTCCAACGAGCACCTGCTCCAGGATGTCGGGATCGGGAAGACCGGAGGGAACCGTCGTGTGCGGGTGACGGGCGCTGACCCGGCCGGTGGAGAGCAGGTCGGAGAGCAGGACGCGGGTGATCGACACCGGCAGCCTCAGCTCCGCCGCGATCTCCACGACCGCCGTCGGCCGCTCGCACATCCGCAGGATCGCGGCGTGCTCGGACTGCATGCCCACCGCCGGATCGCACTCGGCGACCACCAGTGTCACGAGGTCGAAGGGGGTGTCGGGGCCGGACCGGGTGCGCCCTCCGGTGAGGGTGTACAGCCGGTCCGGCGCGTCGTCCCTGCCAGGACGGCTCATGACGACCGGGGCGGCGAGGTCAGGTGCTCGCCGAGTTGTTCCACGAGTTCGCTCATGTTGTGTCCCACCAGTCCGGCGTCGGCGTCCTCGGCGGTGACGACGGCGAGGTGCGCGCCGTCGCCCGCTTCCACGATGAACAGCACCCCTCCGTAGAACTCGGCCATCGCCGAGCGCACGCCCCCGCTGCCGTCGCCGAACTCCACGGAGGCGCCGTGGGACAGCGACTGGATGCCGGCGGCGATGGCGGCGAGCTGGTCGGCCTGGTCGACCGACAGCTCCGGAGTGCGGCACAGCTTCAGTCCGTCGCGGGAGAGCACGAGCGCGTGCCGTGCGCCCGGGGTGCGCTCAAGGAGGCCCTCGATGAGCCAGGTGAGCTTCTCGTCGGCGGTGATGGTGCCGGTCATGGGGTGGTGTCGCCTTCCGGGAGCGCGGTGGGGGTGGTGGGGGTCGGGGTGGGGGAACTGGTGGACGCGGTTGCGTGGTCCTCGGGCCGTGCCGGTGCTTCGGTCCGGGGCGGATCGTCGGCCGGTACGGGTCCGGGGGCGCCCGGTGCCGTGCCGCGCACCGCCTGGCGGAAGGTGCCGAAGCGGGAGGCGGACCGGATCTTGGGGTCGTCGCCGGTACGGGGTTCGGGGGCGGCCGGGGGTGTGACGTGGGAGCGGCTGCGCTCGGCGTGGGCGAGGGTGCGTCCGCGGCGGCGCTTGGGCAGGCCGCCGGTGGACGGGAGGCCCTGTTCGTGCCGGGGCGAGTCGTGGGTCGGGACGGGGTCCGGGTCGAGGTCGCCGGCCGCGCGGGCGGCGGCGTACGACACGGGGGACGCGGTGGATTCCTGGGAGGTACGGGACTCCTGCGGGTCAGGGGACCACGGGGACTCCGGTGATTCCCGGCCGTCCGGCGGCCTCGGCGCGGTGGTGCGGCCCTCGACGGCGGTCGGGTCGGAGGGGACGGGCTCGGCCCCGGCCGGCAGCGGCGCCGCGGTGAGGTGGAGGCTGGGCTGGGTGAGGATGTCCTGCGGTATGAGGACCAGCACGCCGGTGCCGCCGCGGGCGGAGGGCCGGAAGGACACCTTCAGGCCGTGCTTGCGGGCGAGCCGGCCGACCACCGAGAGGCCGAGGCGGGTGCCGGTGAGGCCGCCGAGCCCGGACCGGGGCCCGACGACGCCGGTGACGGCGCGTTCGGCGCGGCGCAGCTGGACGTCTCCCATCACCAGGCCGCTGTCCTCGACGGAGACGATGACACCCGCGGGGACCTCCTCGACGTACACATGGACTTCGGCGGTGGGCGGCGAGAAGTTGGCGGCGTTGTCGAGGAGTTCGGCGAGTGCGTGCATGACGCCCTCGGCGGCGTGTCCGGCGACGGCGACCTCGCTGGCGGAGTGGACGCGCACCCGCTGGTAGCCGCCGATGCGGCCCATGGCGCCGCGCAGGATCGACTCCATGACGATCGGGCGGGCCCAGCGGCGCCCCGAGCGCGCGCCCGCCAGGACGGCGACGGAGTCGGCGAGGCGGCCGGCCTGCGCGGTGCGGTGGTCGAGGTGGAGCAGGTCCGTGAGGACGTCCTCGTCGGAGTGCCTCTCCTCCATCGCGCGCAGGTCGGCCAGCATGCCGGTGGACAGCGCCTGCATGCGTCCGGCCGCGTTGGCGATCGCCGAGATCGCGGCGGCGCGGTCGGCGGCGGCCTGCCGGGCGCGCTCGGAGAGTTCGGCGTTGCGCTCGGTGAGCCGGGCGCGGTCGCCGGTGAGCAGTTCCCGCTCCTTGGCGAACTCCTCGGTGAGGCGGGAGTGTTCACGGGCGGCGGTCTCGGTCAGACGGACCCGCTCCTGGGCCGCGGTCTCGGCCGCGCGGGCGCGTTCGCGGGCGGCCTCGTCGGCGAGCCTGGCCCGGTCCCGGCCGAACTCCTCCGCCAGTCTGGCGCGTTCCTGGAGGAGCCGGCCGGCGTCCTTGGTCACGCTGTCGAGGCGGCGCAGGGCGATGCGCCTGGTCTGCACGGCGTGGGCGGCCACCGCGACGGCGGCGCACAGCAGCACCGCGGCGGCGCCGGTGCCCCAGGCGAGGGGCACGCGGGCCGGTTCGGGGGCGAGCAGGACGGCGGCCACCACCGCGGCCGCGGCCGGGACGGCGGCGGCCAGCACGGCTTTCGCCGTGGTGCGGGGGGTGGGTCGTTCGCCGGAGGGCAGGGGCGGGGTCATCAATCGGTCCTCGGTCGTGTTCCTGGGGGGAGAACGTGTCCTCGGTCGTGTCCTCGGTCGGTCCTGGGCGAGAAGCGACACTCGATGCTCAACTCGCGGTCACTATATGAGAGTTCGTGATCCGATTGGGAGGCTTCGGGAAGCGGTTTCATGATCGCCCCGGCATATCGGTGTCTTTCGGGTACCGGCCACAGGGCCGTCGCCGGTGCCCGGCGGCATCCTGGAGACATGACGGATCTGGGTGGACGGCCGGACGGACGACCGGACGGAAGGCCGAGCGGAGGGCCCGCAGGGCAGCCGAGCGGACGGCCGGACGGGCGGCCCGCAGGGCAGTCGGAGGGGCAGCCGGAGGGGTCGGCCGGCCGGCTCCGGTCCGAACTGGCGGGGGCCGTGCGCGGCGAGGTCTCCTTCGGCACGACGGCGCGGGCGCTGACCACCATGGACGCCTCCAACTACCGGCGCGTACCGCTCGGTGTGGTGGCCCCGCGGGACGCCGAGGACGTGGCCGCCGCGCTCGCCGTGTGCCGCGCCCACG
Source organism: Streptomyces sp. NPDC002698 (assembly GCF_042888945.1). Lineage (NCBI taxonomy): Bacteria > Bacillati > Actinomycetota > Actinomycetes > Kitasatosporales > Streptomycetaceae > Streptomyces > Streptomyces sp. NPDC002698. The sequence continues at coordinate 189,012 of NZ_JBIAQM010000005.1, read as the reverse complement.
CGGTGCCGGTCGTGGCGCGCGGCGGCGGCACCTCGATCGCCGGACAGGCCACGGGCACCGGCGTCGTCCTGGACTTCACCCGCCACATGAACCGGATCCTCGCGCTGGACCCGGACGCCCGCACGGCCGTCGTCCAGCCCGGTGCCGTCCTCGACCGCCTCCAGGAAGCCGCCGCCCCGCACGGACTGCGCTTCGGTCCCGACCCCTCCACGCACAGCCGCTGCACCCTCGGCGGGATGATCGGCAACAACTCCTGTGGCTCCCACTCGGTCGCCTGGGGCACCACGGCGGACAACGTGCGGGAGCTCTCGGTCGTCGGCGCGGCCGGGGACACCCGCCGCCTCGGCCGGGACTGGCAGGGTGCCCCGGACGGCCTGAAGGCCCTGGTCGAAGGCGAGTTGGCGCTGCTGCGGACCGGCTTCCCCGATCTCCCGCGACGGATCTCCGGGTACGCCCTCGACGCGCTCCTGCCCGAGCGCGGCGCGGACGTGGCCCGCGCGTTCTGCGGCTCCGAGGGCACCTGGGGCCTGCTCACCGAGGCGGTCGTCCGCCTGGTCGAGTCACCCCGGGCACGGGCGCTGGCCGTCCTGGCCTACCCCGACGAGAGCGCCGCCGCGGACGCCGCGGCCGGCCTGCTCGGGTACGGGCCGCTGACCGTGGAGGGCATGGCCGCCGACCTCGTGCCCGCCGACGCGGGGCTGCCGCGCGGCGGGGCCTGGCTGTTCGTGGAGACGGGCGGCGGATCGCCGGCGGAGGCACGCGCGCGTGCGGACACGATCGTGCGGGCCGCGGACGTACGGGACGCTCTGGTGGTCACCGAACCGGCGGGGCAGCGGGCGCTGTGGCGGCTGCGGGAGGACGCGAGCGGCACGGCGACCCGGATGCCGTACGCCGGGGACCGCTCCCCGCTCGGCGCCGGCCGCGGGCTCGGCGCCGAGGCCTGGCCCGGCTGGGAGGACTGCGCGGTGCCGCCCGCCCGCCTCGGCGCGTACCTGCGGGACTTCCGGGCCCTGCTCGCCGCCCACGGGCTGCGCGGCACCCCGTACGGCCACTTCGGCGACGGCTGCGTCCACGTCCGGATCGACTTCGACCTGATCACCGCGGCGGGCGTCACCCGCTTCCGGCGCTTCTCGGAGGAGGCGGCCCGCCTCGTCGTCTCCCACGGGGGCTCGCTGTCCGGCGAGCACGGGGACGGACAGGCGCGCGCGGAACTGCTGCCCGTGATGTACGGAGCGGAGATGGTCCGCCTCTTCGAACGGGCGAAGGACCTCTGGGACCCGCGCGGCCTGCTCAACCCCGGCATGCTCGTGCGCCCGCACCGGCTGGATCAGAACCTGCGGTTCGCGGTGCTGCCGAGGCGCCCGGTGGACGTGGAGTTCGGCTATCCGGCGGACGGCGGCGACTTCTCGGCGGCGGTGCGCCGCTGCGTGGGTGTCGCCAAGTGCCGTACGGCCTCGGTCCCGGGCGGCGACGGGGTCATGTGCCCCTCCTTCCGGGCGACCGGCGAGGAGGCGCACTCCACGCGCGGGCGGGCCAGACTGCTGCACGAGATGCTCGCCGGCGAGATCGTCACCGACGGGTGGCGCTCGACGGAGGTCCGGGACGCGCTGGACCTGTGCCTGTCCTGCAAGGGATGCAGGTCCGACTGCCCGGTCGGCGTCGACATGGCCACCTACAAGGCGGAGTTCCTCCACCACCACTACGCGGGCCGCCGCCGTCCCGCCGCGCACTACACCCTGGGGCGGCTCCCCTTCTGGCTCGCGGCGGTGACCCGTACCCGCTCGGCCCGGCTCGTCAACTCCCTCGCGTCCCTGCGCCCCTTGGCCGCCGTCGCCAAGCGCCTGGCCGGAGTCGCACCCGGACGGGAGATCCCGAGGCTGGCGCCGGAGACGTTCAGCCGGTGGTGGTCGGCCCGGTTCCGGGACCGGGCACGGGCGCGCGAGCGCGAACGGCGCCCGGGCGGACAGGACACCCAGGGCGGACAGGACACCCAGGGCGGACCGGGCGGGAGGAGGCGCGGGGACGGGCGGCCCGCCGACGAGCTGTTCCCGGGCTTCGGCGGCAAGACGGTCCTCCTGTGGCCGGACACCTTCACCGAACACCTGGAACCCTCGGTCGGACGCGCGGCCGTAAGGGTCCTGGAGGCCGCGGGACTGGCCGTGCTGCTGCCCCCGAGGACGGTGATGCGGCACGGGCCCATCGGCGACGGCGTGACCCGGGGCCCCCTCCGCCTCGGCACGCTGCTCCCGCGCCGCCGTCATCGCGTCTGCTGCGGACTGACGTACGTCTCGACCGGCCAGCTCGACCGCGCCCGCACCGTGCTCCGCCGCACCCTCGACCTCATGGAGCCCTACCTCGCCATGGACGGCGTCCCGGTCGTCGTCCTGGAACCGAGCTGCGCCGCCGCGCTGCGCACGGACCTCCCCGAACTGCTGCCCGGCGACCCGCGCGCGGCGCGGCTGGCGGCGGCGGTGGTGACCTTCGCGGAGGCGCTGGAACGGCACGCGCCGGACTGGACGCCGCCGCGCCTGGACCGCCCGGCGGCCGGCCAGACGCACTGCCATCAGCACGCGGTCCTCGGCGACGCGGCCGAACGCCGGCTGCGCGACGCGGCGGGCCTGACCGGCACCCTCGCGGGCGGCTGCTGCGGACTCGCGGGCAACTTCGGCTTCGAGAGGGGACACGAGGAGGCGTCACGGGCCTGCGCGGAGGAACAGCTGCTCCCGGCGGTACGGGCGGCCGGCGACACCGCGGTGATCCTGGCCGACGGCTTCTCCTGCCGCACCCAGCTGGCCCAGCTCTCCGGCCGCCGGGGCCGCCACCTGGCGGAGGTCCTGGCCGAGGCGCTGGAGAACGGCCCGCGGGGCGACGGGTCCGCGCCCACCGCGTAAGTACGCTGGACGGCACCGGCCGAAGACGTTCGAGGAGCGACGCGCATGACTCTCCGCCTGCAGGCGATCACCCGCGACGAGCACCTGGCGTTCGTCCGCTCGCGGCCCTCGGCCAGCCATATGCAGGTGCCGTCCTGGGGGGACGTGAAGCCGGACTGGCGTGCGGAGAGCCTCGGCTGGTTCGACGCGGACGGCCGCCTCCAGGGGGCCGGCCTCGTGCTGCTGCGCCCGCTGCCCAGGATCAAGCGGTACCTCGCGTACCTGCCCGAGGGCCCCGTCATCGACTGGCACGACCCGGACCTCGCCGAACGCTGGCTGCGGCCGATGGTGGCGCATCTGAAGTCGCGCGGCGCGTTCACCGTGAAGATGGGCCCGCCCGTGGTCGCGCGCCGCTGGAGCGCCGACACGGTCAAGACGGCCATCGCCGACCCGGCGGCACGGCGCCTCGGCGAGGTGACGGCGACCTCGTACGAACCGGCCGCGGACGGGATCGCCGGCCGGCTGCGGGCGATGGGCTGGCAGCGGACCGAGCCCGGCGGCGAGGACGGCTTCGCGGCGGGACAGCCGCGCTACGTCTTCCAGGTCCCCTTCGCCGGACGGTCCCTGGAGGAGATCCACAAGGGCCTCAACCAGCAGTGGCGGCGCAACATCAAGAAGGCCGACAAGGCCGGCGTCGAGGTGGTCCGGGGCGGCTACGACGACCTGCCCGCCTTCTACGAGCTCTACGCGGAGACGGCGGAACGCGACCGTTTCATCCCGCGCCCGCTGCCCTACTTCCAGCGGATGTGGACCTCGCTGACGGCCGAGGACCCCGACCGCATGCGGCTCTACCTCGCCCGCCACGAGGGCGACGTCCTCGCCGCGGCCACCATGCTGACCGTCGGCAGCCATGTCTGGTACTCCTACGGCGCCTCCACCAGCCGCAAACGCGAGGTCCAGCCCAACAACGCCATCCAGTGGCGCATGATGACCGACGCCCACGCGCTGGGCGCCGCCGTCTACGACTTCCGCGGCATCACCGACACCCTGGACGAGAGCGACCACCTCGTCGGCCTCCTGCGCTTCAAGGCGGGCGCGGGCGGAGAGGCCGCGGAGTACCTCGGCGAGTGGGACCTGCCCATCAACCGGGTGCTGCACAAGGCGCTGGACGTCTACATGTCCCGCCGCTGAACGGCCCGTCGCCGGCCGGCCGGCGACGGGGCGGAGCGTCCCGATCCAGGTCTCAGCATCCAGGACAGTTACATGAGCAGTTCACACTCCTGACGAAGTCCACTACCCTGGACTCGGCAGTACATCGTGATGAACATCTGACCGAGCCAGCCTCCAGGACCGCCCGTGAGCACCCCCAGCGCCACCACCTCGTCGTCCGCGCCCGTCTCCGGGACGGCGCACGCCCCCGTGTCCCCGGGCGGAGCCCCCGGCCGTCTCGGTTCCCTCGGGCCCGTCGGGCTGGTGCTGGCCGGAGGGATCTCGGTCCAGTTCGGCGGCGCCCTCGCGGTGACCCTCATGCCGAGGGCCGGCGCGCTCGGCGTGGTGACCCTGCGCCTGCTCGCCGCCGCGGTGGTCCTGCTCGTGGTCTGCCGCCCCCGGCTGCGCGGCCACTCGCGCACCGACTGGGGGACGGTCGCCGTCTTCGGCATCGCCATGGGCGCGATGAACGGCCTCTTCTACGAGTCGGTCGCCCGCATCCCCCTCGGCGCCGCCGTCACCCTGGAGGTGCTCGGCCCCCTCGCCCTCTCGGTGCTGGCCTCCCGCCGCGCGGTCAACGCGGTCTGGGCGGGCCTGGCCCTGTGCGGCGTCTTCCTGCTGGGCGGCGGAGGGTTCGGGGACCTGGACCCGGTGGGCGTGGCCTTCGCGCTCGGGGCGGGCGCGATGTGGGCGGCGTACATCGTCTTCAGCGCCCGTACGGGTCGCCGGTTCCCCCAGGCCGACGGCCTGGCCCTGGCCATGGCGGTGGCGGCGCTGCTGTTCCTGCCGCTCGGGATCGTCTCGTCCGGCACCCGGCTGCTGGACCCGACCACGGTGGCCCTGGGCTCCGCGGTGGCGGTCCTGTCCTCGGTCCTCCCCTACACCCTCGAACTCCTCGCCCTGCGCCGCCTGCCCGCCTCCACCTTCGCGATCCTCATGAGCCTGGAACCCGCCATCGCCGCGACAGCGGGCTTCCTGATCCTCCACCAGTCCCTGTCCACGATCCAGGCGGCCGCGATCGCCCTGGTCATCGGCGCGAGCATGGGCGCGGTGCGGACCCAGGTGGGCCGGGGGAAGGCGACGGTCCCGGTCGACGCGCCCTGACACCGGCCCGCTGCGGGGCCCAGGTCCGGGTGTCCCGGCGCCGGCCGTCGGCCTCGCGGCACGATGCCCCGACGCCCACGCCCGCCGGGCGCCCCCTGACACCGGCCCGCTGCGGGGCCCAGGTCCGGGTGCCTCGGCGCGAGCCGCCGACCTCGCGGCGCGATGCCCCACGCCCGCCGGGCGCCCCCGGCCACGCCCGCCCGGCACCCCCGGTGCGACGCGCACCCGGCGCCCGCGATGTCCACGCGCACTCGGCACCCGGGTGCCACGCGCCCCGGCGGCACCCGGGGCGCGCCCGGCTCAGGAAGCCGTCTCCACCCACTCCGCGAACGCCGGGCCCGCGAGCCTGGCGTCCGCCCCCGGGAGCAGGCCGCCGTTCTCGAACAGGTCCCGCTCCGGGTTGTCCGGGTCGCTGACGGCGACCACCTTCACGGCCGGGTCCCGGCGGGCCATCAGCAGCCGTGCCGCCTCCTCCAGGCTCTCCTCGCGCGGACCGGCCACCTCCGGGAACGGGGCCCGCGCCCCCGGCGCCTCCTCCGCCTCCGCCAGCTCCACCAGTGCCTCCGCGACGGCCCGCGCCGCGACGAGCCGGGTCCGCATCCTCGGGACGTACACGGTGTCGCCCTGGCGCCCCCACTGCGTGAACTGCTCCACGAGCTCGTGGAACTGCGCCGCCCGCAGCACCCGCACCGGCACCGGTCCCGCCAGCACCGCGCGCTCGTGCTCCAGTTTGGCCGCGTTGTAACCGGCGACCGAGGCGTCGATGCCGATGATCGACACGACCACCAGCCGGCCGACCCCGGCCTTCCGCCCGGCCTCGTGCAGATTGCGGGACGCGGCCGTGAAGAACTCCGTCGCCACCTCCCGGTCGGGCGAGGGCGTGCTGGACGCGTCGATCACGACGTCCACACCCTCCAGCGCCTCGGCCAGCCCGGCGCCGGTGACGATGTCGACCCCGGTGGCCCGGGACATCGGCACGACGGTGTGCCCGCGCTCCGTCAGCACGTCCACGACATGCCGCCCGAGCCGTCCGGTCGCCCCGGCCACCGCGATCTTCCTGGTCTCGCTCATGCTCACGTCTCCCTCTGCGTCCCTCGTGTCGCGTCGTCATCGGTATGACGGACCGGGGACAGGAGATGTGACGGGTCCGGGGCGGGAGGCGGAGAAATAAATTGATGCAAGCATGCTTGATTGTTTCTGGGGGCGCTGGGATGCTCCCCCCATGTCCGATCCGACGCCCGTGTTCGACGATCTGCGTGACGAAAGCGAAGAACTCGACCGGCTCGTGGCCGAGTCGAGTCCGGAGCAGTGGGCGCTCCCGACGCCCGCGCCGCACTGGACCGTCGCCCATCAGATCGCCCACCTCGCCTGGACCGACCACTCCGCCCTCCTGTCCGTCACGGACGCCGACGCCTTCCACGGCCTCGTCGAGAAGGCGCTCGCGGCGCCCACGACGTTCGTGGACGACGGCGCCGACGACGGAGCCCGGCTGCCGTCCGCCGAACTGCTGGCGCGCTGGCGCACCGGGCGTGCCGCGCTGGACCGGGCGCTGCGGGAGGCCGTGCCGGGCACCCGCTTCCCCTGGTACGGCCCGCCCATGTCCGGTGCCTCCATGGCCACCGGCCGGCTCATGGAGACCTGGGCCCACGGCCAGGACGTCGCCGACGCCCTCGGTGTGGTCCGCGCCCCCACCGACCGGCTCCGGCACGTGGTCCGCATCGGGGTCCGCACCCGGGACTTCGCCTTCGCCGCGCGCGGGCTCGCCGCGCCCGCCGAGGAGTTCCGGGTGGAGATCCTCGCCCCCTCCGGCGACACCTGGACCTACGGCCCCGAGGACGCCCCCCAGCGCGTCACCGGCACCGCCCTGGACTTCTGCCTGCTGGTCACCCAGCGGGCGCACCGCGCCGACGTCGACGTGCGCGCCGAGGGGCCCGACGCCGACCGCTGGCTCGGCATCGCCCAGGCCTTCGCGGGCCCGCCCGGTGACGGACGCCCGCCGAAGGAGGACGCGGAGTGACGCTGCGCATCGGCAACGCCTCCGGCTTCTACGGCGACCGCTTCGACGCCCTGCGCGAGATGCTCACCGGCGGCGAACTCGACGTCCTCACCGGTGACTACCTCGCCGAGCTGACCATGCTGATCCTGGGCCGGGACCGGCTGAAGGACCCCGCCGCCGGATACGCCCGCACCTTCCTGCGCCAGCTGGAGGACTGCCTCGGCCTGGCGCACGAGCGGTCCGTGAAGATCGTGACGAACGCCGGCGGCCTCAACCCGGCCGGGCTCGCCGACGCCGTACGGGAACTGGCCGGCCGGCTCGGCATCCCGGTGCGCGTCGCCCACGTCGAGGGCGACGACCTCACCGCCCGCTACCCGGGCGGCCTCGCCGCCCACGCCTACCTCGGCGGCTTCGGCATCGCCGAGTGCCTGTCGGCGGGCGCGGACATCGTGGTCACCGGACGGGTCACCGACGCGGCCCTGGTCACCGGGCCCGCCGCCGCCCACTTCGGCTGGCGGCCGGGGGACCACGACCGGCTCGCGGGAGCCGTCGTCGCCGGGCACGTGCTGGAGTGCGGTACCCAGGCCACCGGCGGCAACTACTCCTTCTTCGGCGACGGCGACGTACGCCGCCCCGGCTTCCCGCTCGCGGAGATCCACGAGGACGGGAGCTGCGTCATCACCAAGCACCCCGGCACCGGCGGGTTCGTGGACGTCGGCACGGTCACCGCGCAGCTGCTGTACGAGACCGGGGGCGCCCGGTACGCGGGACCCGACGTCACCGCCCGCCTGGACACCGTACGGCTCGTCCAGGACGGCCCGGACCGGGTGCGGATCGAGGGCGTGCGCGGCGAGGCACCGCCCCCCGACCTCAAGGTCGGCCGCAACAGGCTCGGCGGCTTCCGCAACGAGGTGACCTTCGTCCTGACCGGACTCGGCGTCGAGGCCAAGGCCGCGCTGGTGCGCGAGCAGATGGGCGACGCGCTCGCCAAGTCGCCGCCCGCGGACGTGCGGTGGGAGCTGGTGCGCACCGACCGGCCCGACGCGGACACCGAGGAGACGGCGAGCGCCCTGCTGCGGCTCGTCGTCCGCGACCCCGACCAGGCAACCGTGGGGCGCGCCCTGAGCGGGGCGGCCATCGAGCTGGCGCTGGCCAGCTACCCCGGATTCCATGTGGTGGCGCCACCGGGGAAGGGCGCGCCCTATGGGGTCTTCGAGGATGTGTACGTCCCCCAGGACGCCGTCGACCACAGGGCAGTCCTCCACGACGGGAGCCGCCTGTCGGTGATCCCGGCCCAGGACACGCTCGTACTGGAGACTCTCGAAGAGCCCTCCCTGCCCGAGCCGTTGCCCGCGGGTCCCACCCGCCGCGCCCCCCTCGGCCTGATCGCCGGTGCCCGCAGCGGGGACAAGGGCGGCAACGCCAACGTCGGCGTCTGGGTCCGCACCGACGAGGCCTGGCGCTGGCTCGCCCACGAGCTGACGGCCGACCGCTTCCGGGAGCTGCTCCCGGAGAGCCGCCCGCTGAAGGTCGTCCGGCACGTCCTGCCCGGCCTGCGCGCCGTCAACTTCGTGGTCGAGGGGATCCTCGGCGAAGGCGTCGCCTCCCAGGCCCGTTTCGACCCCCAGGCCAAGGCCCTCGGCGAATGGCTCCGCTCCCGTCACCTGGATATCCCGGAGGTCCTGCTATGACGGTCCTTTCGTCCGCCCTGGACGTGGGCGGCCCGGACTACCGGGCGAACCGCGAGGTCATGCTCGCCAAGCTCGCCGACCTCGACACCGAGCACGCCAAGGCGCTGGCGGGCGGCGGGGAGAAGTACGTCCAGCGGCACCGCAAGCGCGGCAAGCTGCTCGCCCGCGAGCGCATCGAGCTGCTGCTCGACCCCGACACTCCCTTCCTGGAGCTGTCGCCGCTCGCGGCCTACGGCAGCGACTACACGGTGGGCGCCTCGCTCGTCACCGGCATCGGCGTGGTCGAGGGCGTCGAGTGCCTGATCACCGCCAACGACCCCACCGTGCGCGGCGGCGCCAGCAACCCCTGGAGCCTGAAGAAGGCCCTGCGGGCCAACGACATCGCCCTCGCGAACCGGCTGCCCTGCATCAGCCTGGTCGAGTCGGGCGGCGCCGACCTGCCCTCGCAGAAGGAGATCTTCATTCCCGGGGGCGCGATCTTCCGCGACCTCACCCGGCTGTCGGCCGCCGGGATCCCCACGGTGGCCGTGGTCTTCGGGAACTCGACCGCCGGAGGCGCGTACGTCCCCGGCATGTCGGACCACGTGATCATGGTCAAGGAGAAGGCGAAGGTCTTCCTCGGCGGGCCGCCGCTGGTGAAGATGGCCACCGGCGAGGAGAGCGACGACGAGTCGCTGGGCGGCGCGGAGATGCACGCGCGCGTGTCGGGCCTCGCGGACCACTTCGCCGTCGACGAGCGGGACGCGCTGCGCCAGGCCCGCCGGGTCGTCGCCCGGCTCAACCACCGCAAGGCGTACGCCGATCCGGCCCCGGCCGAGCCCCCCAAGTACGACGAGGACGAACTGCTGGGGATCGTCCCGGGGGATCTGAAGCACCCGTTCGACCCGCGCGAGGTGATCGCCCGGATCGTCGACGGCTCGGACTTCGACGAGTTCAAGCCGCTGTACGGGACGAGCCTGACCACCGGCTGGGCGAGCCTGCACGGCTATCCGGTCGGCGTCCTCGCCAACGCCCAGGGCGTGCTGTTCAGCGCCGAGTCCCAGAAGGCCGCCCAGTTCATCCAGCTCGCCAACCAGCGCGACATCCCGCTGCTCTTCCTGCACAACACCACCGGCTACATGGTCGGCAGGGAGTACGAGCAGGGCGGCATCATCAAGCACGGCGCGATGATGATCAACGCGGTGAGCAACTCGCGGGTCCCGCATCTGTCGGTGCTCATGGGCGCCTCCTACGGAGCCGGCCACTACGGGATGTGCGGGCGGGCCTACGACCCCCGGTTCCTGTTCGCCTGGCCCAGCGCCAAATCGGCCGTGATGGGACCGCAGCAGCTCGCGGGCGTCCTGTCGATCGTCGCCCGGCAGTCGGCCGCCGCGAAGGGCCACCCGTACGACGACGACGCGGACGCGGCGCTGCGCGCCATGGTGGAGCAGCAGATCGAGTCCGAGTCGCTGCCGATGTTCCTGTCCGGGCGGCTGTACGACGACGGGGTCATCGACCCGCGCGACACCCGCACCGTCCTCGGCCTGTGCCTGTCCGCGATCCACACGGCGCCCTTCGAGGGCGCGCGCGGTGGCTTCGGCGTCTTCCGGATGTGAGGGATCTCGTGATTTCGAGTCTGCTGGTCGCCAACCGGGGCGAGATCGCCTGCCGGGTCTTCCGCACCTGCCGTGAGGCCGGGGTGCGCACGGTCGCGGTGTATTCGGACGCCGACGAGAACGCCCTGCACACGCGCGAGGCGGACGCCGCGGTACGGCTGCCGGGCGCGACACCCGCGGAGACGTATCTGCGGGGCGATCTCGTCGTGCGGGCCGCGCTGGAGGCGGGCGCGGACGCGGTGCACCCGGGGTACGGGTTCCTGTCGGAGAACGCGGACTTCGCGCGGGCGGTGATCGACGCCGGACTGGTGTGGGTCGGGCCGTCTCCCGAGGCGATCGAGGCGATGGCGTCCAAGACGCGGGCCAAGAAGCTGATGGGGCTCGCGCCGCTGGAGCGGGTCACCGCCGGGGACCTGCCGGTGCTGGTCAAGGCCGCCTCGGGCGGCGGCGGCCGCGGGATGCGGATCGTCCGTGAACTGGCCGACCTGGACGCCGAATTGGAGGCGGCCCGGGCGGAGGCGCTGAGCGCCTTCGGCGACGGCGAGGTGTTCGTCGAGCCGTACGTGGAGGGCGGCCGGCACGTCGAGGTGCAGATCCTGGCCGACGCGCACGGCACGGTCTGGCCGCTCGGCACCCGGGACTGCTCCCTCCAGCGCCGTCACCAGAAGGTGATCGAGGAGGCGCCGGCCCCCGGGCTCGGGGACGAACTCACCCGGGAGCTCTACGCGTTGTCCGTGCGCGCCGCCCGCGCCGTGGACTACGTCGGCGCCGGCACGGTCGAGTTCCTGGTCGCCGACGGCACCGCGCACTTCCTGGAGATGAACACCCGCCTCCAGGTCGAACACCCCGTGACGGAGGCGGTGTTCGGGGTCGACCTGGTCGCCCTGCAACTGCGGGTCGCCGAGGGGGAGCGGCTGGAGGGCGAGCCCCCGCCCGCGCGGGGCCACGCGGTCGAGGCCCGGCTGTACGCGGAGGACCCGGCGGGCGCCTGGGCGCCGCAGACGGGCATCCTGCACCGGATCGCCGTCCCGGACGGCGTCCGGCTGGACACCGGGTTCGCCGACGGCGACTCGGTCGGCATCCACTACGACCCGATGCTCGCGAAGGTCGTCGCGCACGGCGCCACCCGCGCGGAGGCCGTGCGGAAGCTGGCCGGCGCCCTGGAGCGGGCCACGGTCCACGGTCCGGTCACCAACCGGGATCTGCTCGTCCGGTCGCTGCGGCACGAGGAGTTCACCGGGGCCCGGATGGACACCGGGTTCTACGACCGCCACCTCGCCGCGCTGACCGAGCCCGCTCCGGACCCGTACGCCCCGCTGGCCGCCGCCCTGGCCGACGCGCACGGGCGTTCGCGGTTCGGCGGCTGGCGGAACCTGGCGTCGGGGCCGCAGACCAAGCGCTACCGGATGCACGGAGCCGAGTACGAGGCCGCTTACCGGCACACCCGCGAGGGCCTCGCGGCCGACGGGGTGCGCGTGCTGCACGCCGACGCGGGCCGGGTCGTCCTCGAAGTGGCGGGTGTGCGGCGGACGTTCGAGGTGGCGCGGTACGCCGGCGGCCGGGTCTTCGTGAACGCGACCGCGCTGACCGAGCTCCCCCGCTTCCCCGATCCGACCGCGGACCGGGCTCCGGGATCGCTGCTCGCGCCGATGCCCGGCACCGTGGTCCGGGTGGCCGAGGGACTCGCCGAGGGCGCCGCGGTGCGGGCCGGGGAGCCGCTGCTGTGGCTGGAGGCGATGAAGATGGAGCACAGGATCTCGGCGCCGGCGGCGGGCACGCTCACCGCCCTGCACGCCGTGGTCGGACAGCAGGTGGAGGTGGGCGCTCTGCTGGCGGTCGTGCGGGAGGAAGCGGTGCCCGGGGAAGCACCGGACGACGCCCGGTGAGCGGGCGCCCCGCCGCGGGGCGCCCGGACGGACCACCGCGCGGCTGTGCCGCGCGGGCCCGAACAGTTACGTACAGGACGCGTTTTCCGTACTCTCCGTACCGAGGAGCCCTCATGAGCCCTGTCACAGAGACCGACGAACACAAGGCGCTCCGTTCCGCGGTCGCCGCTCTCGGCAAGCGCTACGGCCGTGAGTACATGACCAAGGCCATCGCCGAAGGCGGTCACCCCGACGAGCTGTGGGCCGAGGCCGGCAAGCTCGGCTATCTCGGGGTGAACCTGCCGGAGGAGTACGGCGGCGGAGGCGGCGGCATCGCCGAACTGTCCATCGTGCTGGAGGAGTTGGGTGCCGCCGGCTGTCCGCTGCTGATGCTCGTGGTCTCGCCCGCCATCTGCGGAACGGTCATCGCCCGCTTCGGCACCGAGGAGCAGAAGCGGACGTGGCTGCCGGGGCTGTCGGACGGCACCCGCACCATGGCGTTCGGCATCACCGAGCCCGACGCCGGTTCCAACTCGCACCGCATCACCACCACGGCCCGCCGCGACGGCACCGACTGGGTCCTGACCGGCCGCAAGGTGTTCATCTCCGGCGTCGACATCGCCGACGCGACGCTCGTCGTGGGCCGTACGGAGGACGCGCGGACCGGCAGCCTCAAGCCCTGTCTGTTCATCGTCCCGCGCGACGCCGAGGGCTTCGGCCGGCGGCAGATCGACATGGAACTGTCCAGCGCCGAGAAGCAGTTCGAGCTCACCCTGGACGAGGTGCGGCTGCCGGCCGACGCGCTGGTCGGCGACGAGGACGCGGGACTGCTGCAACTGTTCGCCGGGCTCAACCCGGAGCGGGTGATGACGGCCGCGTTCGCCATCGGCATGGGCCGTTTCGCCCTCGCCAGGGCCGTGGAGTACGCGCGGGACCGTACCGTCTGGAAGGCGCCGATCGGCGCCCACCAGGCCGTCGCCCACCCTCTCGCACAGGCCCACATCGAGCTCGAACTGGCCCGCCTGATGATGCAGAAGGCCGCGTACCTGTACGACGCGGGCGACGACGTCGGGGCGGGGGAGGCCGCCAACATGGCCAAGTACGCGGCCGGGGAGGCCTGCGTACGGGCCGTCGACCAGGCGGTGCACACCCTCGGGGGCAACGGCCTCACCCGCGAGTTCGGCCTCGCCTCCCTGATCACGGCGGCGCGCGTGTCCCGTATCGCGCCCGTCAGCAGGGAGATGATTCTCAACTACGTCTCCCACCAGACCCTGGGCCTGCCCAAGTCGTACTGAGCGCTCTAGGAGGAACCGTGTTCCGCAGCGAGTACGCAGATGTCCCGGCCGTCGAGGAACCGATCCACGACGCCGTCCTGGGCCGCGCCGCCGAGCGCGGCGAGACGCCCGCGCTCGTCGACGGCGTCGACGGCACCACGCTCACCTACGCGCAGGTCGACCGGTTCCACCGGCGCCTGGCCGCCGGGCTCGCCGAGGCGGGACTGCGCAAGGGCGACGTGCTCGCCCTGCACAGCCCCAACACCATCGCCTTCCCCGTCGTCTTCTACGGGGCCACGCGCGCCGGTGCCTCGGTCACGACGGTGCACCCGCTCGCCACGGCGGAGGAGTTCGCCAAGCAGCTGCGCGACTCCTCGGCCCGCTGGATCGTGACCGTCTCGCCCCTGCTGGAGACGGCCCGCCAGGCCGCCGAACTCGCGGGCGGCGTACGGGAGATCTTCGTGTGCGACCAGGCGGAGAGCCACCGGTCCATGCTCGACCTGCTGGGCAGCACCGCGCCCGAACCGCAGGTGGACATCGACCCCGTCGAGGACGTGGCGGCGCTCCCGTACTCCTCGGGCACCACGGGCGTCCCCAAGGGCGTGATGCTCACCCACCGCTCCATAGCCACCAACCTCGCGCAGCTCTCGCCCGCCATGCCGATGGGTCCGGACGACCGCATCCTCGCCGTGCTGCCGTTCTTCCACATCTACGGGCTCACCGCCCTGATGAACGCGCCGCTGAGGCAGGGCGCCACTGTCGTCGTGCTGCCCCGCTTCGACCTCGACACCTTCCTCCGCACCATCCAGGAACACCGCATCACCGGCCTGTACGTGGCGCCGCCGATCGTCCTGGCGCTCGCCAAGCACCCCGCCGTCGCGGAGTACGACCTGTCGTCCCTGGAGTACATCGTCTCGGCGGCCGCGCCCCTGGACGCGGCGCTCGCGGCCGCCTGTTCGGCCCGGCTCGGGCTTCCGCCGGTGGGCCAGGCCTACGGCATGACCGAACTGTCGCCCGGCACGCACGTCGTCCCGCTCGACGCCGAGAACGCGCCCCCGGGGACGGTCGGCAGACTCGTCGCGGGCACCGAGATGCGCATCGTCTCCCTCGACGACCCGGACAAGGACGTCGGGGCCGGCGAGCGCGGCGAGATCGTCGTCCGGGGACCGCAGGTCATGAAGGGCTACCTGGGCCGGCCCGACGCGACCGCCGCGATGATCGACCCCGACGGCTGGCTGCACACCGGCGACGTCGGCCACGTGGACGAGGACGGCTGGCTGTTCGTCGTGGACCGCGTCAAGGAGCTCATCAAGTACAAGGGCTTCCAGGTCGCCCCCGCCGAACTGGAGGCCCTGCTGTTCACCCACCCCGGCATCGCCGACGCCGCCGTCATCGGGTCCTACAACGAGGACAACAACGAGGTCCCGCACGCCTTCGTGGTGCGCCAGCCCTCGGCCGCGGACCTCTCCGCGAACGAGATCATGCTGTACGTCGCCGAGCGCGTCGCCCCGTACAAGCGGGTCCGGATCGTCACCTTCATCGACGCCGTCCCGAGGGCCGCCTCCGGGAAGATCCTGCGCCGCGAACTGCGAGGCCTGTCATGACCGTCGTCCGCACGGAACACGAGCGCGGCATCACCACGCTCACCCTGGACTCGCCCTCCACCCGCAACGCGCTGTCGGCCGCCCTCGTGGGCGAACTCGCCGACGCGCTCACCCGCTCGGGCAAGGACGCCGACGTACGCGCCGTCGTCCTGACCCACACCGGGAACACCTTCTGCGCGGGCGCCGACCTGCGCGACCCCCCGCCCCCGGACGCCTTCGTCGGCCTGCTGCGGGGGATCGTCGAGCTGCGCAGGCCCGTCGTGGCCCGGGTGGCCGGACACGTCCGGGCGGGCGGCCTCGGGCTGCTCGGGGCCTGTGACATCGCGGTGGCGGGCGAGGCGGCGAGCTTCGCCTTCACCGAGGTGCGGATCGGGGTCGCGCCCGCCGTCATCTCGCTGCCGCTGCTGCCCCGCGCCGACCCGCGCGCACTCGCCCGCCACTACCTGACCGGCGAGCGCTTCGACGCCGCCGAGGCCGTGCGCACCGGGCTCCTCACGGCGGCCGGGGACGACGTGGACGCCGTACTCGCACCCGTTCTCGACGGGCTGCGCCGGTCGGCACCCGAAGCCCTCGCCGAGACGAAGGCGCTGCTCACGGCTAAGGTGCTGGAGACCTTCGACCGGGACGCGGCGGACCTGACCGCGCTCTCGGCCCGGCTGTTCTCCTCCGCGCAGGCCCGCGAGGGGATGACGGCCTTCCTCGAACGACGGGATCCCGCATGGGTGGTGTGAGCGCGACGGAACACGCGGCACGTACTCCGCACGTCCCCAAACAGGACCGCAGCCGGGCCACCCGGCAGCGGCTCCTGGCCGCCGCCGTGGCCTGCCTCGCCGAACACGGCTGGGCGGGCTCCACGGTCTCCGTCGTCGCCGAGCGCGCCGGGGTGTCCCGGGGCGCCGCCCAGCACCACTTCCCCACCCGCGAGGACCTCTTCACGGCGGCGGTCGAGTACGTCGCCGAGGAGCGCTCCAGCGCACTGCGCGACCTCTTCCCCGACGGCCCCGCCGACCGGTGCGCCGTCGTCGAGGCCCTCGTCGGCCTCTACACCGGGCCGCTGTTCCGCGCCGCCCTCCACCTGTGGGTCGCGGCCTCGAACGAGGACCAGCTCCGTGCGCGGGTGACCGAGCTCGAAGGCCGCGTCGGCCGCGAGAGCCACCGGATCGCGGTGGACCTGCTGGGCGCGGACGAGTCCCGGCCCGGGGTGCGCGAGACGGTGCAGGGCCTGCTCGACATGGCGCGCGGTCTGGGCCTCGCGAACCTGCTCACCGACGACACCGGGCGCCGCGAGCGGGTCGTGGCGCAGTGGGGGGCGATCGTGGAGGAGACACTCGGCTGAGCCGCGGCCGTGCCCGGCCGCCCCGGGGCCTCGGCCCCGGCGCCGCCGTCAGGGGCTGAGCCGCTCGATCCGCCAGCCGCCGTCGGGCTCGGCCACGTAGCGGAGCCGGTCGTGCAGACGGTTCTCGCGGCCCTGCCAGAACTCGACCGTCCGCGGGGCGATCCGGAAACCGCCCCAGTGCGGCGGTACCGGCACCTGCTCGCCCTCCGGGTAGCGGGCGTCCAGCTCGGCGTACGTGACGTCCAGCTCGCTGCGTCCGGAGATGACCGCGGACTGGGTGCTCGCCCAGGCGCCGAGCTGGGAGCCGTGCGGGCGGGTGCGGAAGTACGCGGCGGTCTCGTTCCGGTCCGTGCGCCGTGCCGTCCCGGTGACGATGACCTGCCGGGCCATCGGGTGCCACGGGAAGAGCAGCGAGATGTACGGGTTGTGGGCCAGCTCGTGGGCCTTGCGCGAGTCGTAGTTCGTGTAGAAGACGAAGCCCTGGTCGTCGTACTGCTTGAGCAGCACCGTGCGCGAGCTGGGCCGGCCCTCGGCGTCCGCCGTGGAGACGACCATCGCGTTCGGCTCGTGCACGAAACCGTGCACCGCGGCCTGGGCCGCCTGCTCGAACCAGCGGGAGAACTGCGCCATGGGGTGCGCGGCGAGATCACCCTCGTCGAGTCCCTCGGCGCGGTAGTGCGCCCGCATGGAGGCGGGATCGGCGGCGATCTCCTCGCGCGAGGCCTCGGCGGCCTCGGCCGCGGCCTGGACGAGGGGCTCGGTCGTGGATTCGTCCGCGAAACGATCGTTCACGGTCTCATCCTGCCGTATCCGGGCCCCCTTCCGGGGCGGGAGTGCGGGCGGGTGTGCTTCGTCACGCGGTGGCACTCAGTGCCGCATACTCTCCCGGAAGATGGCACTCAGGGATATCGTGCTGGTGCCGTTCCGGTTGGAGGACCAGCCGTACGGGGCATCACCGGGGTGACCGCTTTCGGACCGCGAGTCGGCGCAGACTGATCGAAGAGCATTCGGGAGTCTTCGCAGATGACCGTGGAACCGGCCGGCGAAGCGCCTCACCGTCGACCGTCGCCCCCACAGGGACGCAGGGTCACCACAACCCCGACAACACCATCCGTCGTAAACATCACGAGGAGCCGCCTGATGTCCGACTTCGTACCCGGACTCGAAGGAGTCGTCGCGTTCGAGACGGAGATCGCCGAACCGGATAAGGAGGGCGGCGCTCTTCGGTACCGGGGCGTCGACATCGAGGATCTCGTCGGCCATGTCTCCTTCGGCAACGTGTGGGGACTCCTCGTCGACGGAGCCTTCAACCCCGGTCTGCCGCCCGCCGAGCCGTTCCCGATCCCCGTCCACTCCGGTGACATCCGCGTCGACGTGCAGTCCGCGCTCGCCATGCTCGCGCCCGTCTGGGGCCTCAAACCCCTCCTCGACATCGACGCGGAACAGGCCCGCGAGGACCTCGCCCGCGCCGCCGTCATGGCCCTGTCGTACGTCGCCCAGTCCGCCCGCGGCCAGGGCCTGCCGATGGTCCCGCAGAGCGAGATCGACAAGGCCCACTCCGTCGTCGAACGGTTCATGATCCGCTGGCGCGGCGAGCCGGACCCCAAGCACGTCGCCGCCGTCGACGCCTACTGGACGTCGGCCGCCGAGCACGGCATGAACGCCTCCACCTTCACCGCGCGCGTGATCGCCTCGACCGGCGCGGACGTCGCCGCGGCGCTCTCCGGGGCCGTGGGAGCCATGTCGGGCCCGCTGCACGGCGGCGCCCCCTCCCGCGTCCTCGGCATGATCGAGGAGATCGAGCGCACCGGGGACGCCGACGCCTACGTCCGCCACGCCCTCGACAACGGCGAGCGCCTGATGGGCTTCGGCCACCGCGTGTACCGCGCCGAGGACCCGCGCGCGCGGGTGCTGCGCCGCACCGCGCGCGAGCTGGGCGCCCCCCGCTACGAGGTCGCCGAAGCCCTGGAGAAGGCCGCCCTCGCCGAGCTCCACGCCCGCCGCCCGGACCGTGTCCTCGCGACGAACGTCGAGTTCTGGGCGGCCATCGTCCTGGATTTCGCCGAGATCCCGGCGCACATGTTCACCTCCATGTTCACGTGCGCCCGTACCGCGGGCTGGTCGGCGCACATCCTGGAGCAGAAGCGCACCGGCCGCCTGGTGCGCCCCTCCGCGCGCTACGTGGGCCCCGGCTCGCGCACCGTCGGGGACATCGAGGGGCACGAGGGCATCGCGCACTGACCTCGTGCGGGCCGCCGGTCATCACGCCGGAGCGAGCAGCTCCGCGTGGTGACGGGCGGCGACGAGCGGGTGCGCCCGCAGCTTGCCCTTGAGCTCGTTGAAGCCGTACTCGGCGAAGAGCGGGTTCGACGGGTCGTCGGTGACGCCGGGCGCGGCCGGGGCGTACGGGAAGGGCAGCGGCTCGATCCGGGCGTCGAGGCGCGGGTTGTAGAAGAACGGCACCGAGAACCGCTCGGTGGCCCCGGCCGGGCTCACCACCCGGTGGTTGGTCGCCAGGAGGTACCCGTTCGTGGCGACCTCCAGCAGCTCGCCCAGATTGACCACGAAGGCACCCGGCAGCGGCGGCACGTCGTGGAAGAGGCCGTCCTCGCGCTGCACCTGGAGCCCGCCGACCCGGTCCTGGAGCAGCAGCGTCAGGAATCCGTAGTCCTTGTGCGCGCCCACGCCCTGATCGGCTCCGTCGCCCGCGCTGCCCGGATAGCGCACCAGCTTCAGGTGCGGGTGCGCCCGCTCGCCGAAGATCGGGTCGTAGAAGCCGGCGGGAGCCCCGATGGCGGTCAGCAGCTCGCGCAGCAGCCGGGCCGCGACCCCGCTCAGCCGTTCCGTCCAGGCCAGCGCGGCCGTCCGCAGCTCCGGCAGCGCGGCCGGCCACTGGTTCGGTCCCTGGAGCCACCAGTACGCGGGCTCACCGGGGCGGGGCGCCCGCGCGGGCCGTTCGGCGCCGATGTCGAGCTGGTCCCGCCAGTCCCGGCTGCCGCCGGTGCGCTCGTCGCCCGTCCGCGTGTACCCGCGGAAGTGCGGTGAGCCGACGTTGTCGAGGGCCAGCCGGTCGGCCTCGGGGAGTGCGAAGAACCGGTGCATGGCCCGCAGCAGCGCGTCGGTCTCGGCCTCGGTCACTCCGTGCCCGATGAGCTGGAAGAAACCCACGTCGTGGGCGGCGCTGTGCAACTGCGCGTGCAGCAGCGCCCGTGCCTGGGGGCCGCGGTCGGCCGCCGAGAGGTCGATGATCGGAAGCTGCTGGTACGAGGGGACCGGCCGCCCGTTCGGGGCAGGCGTGGAGAACGGGGAAGACGTGTTCGTCGTCATGAGGTGCGTCCGCGAGGTCTACGGGTGCCCGGGACGGCCGCCGGGGATGGGGCGGGGGCCACGGGTGCCGGGTGAAGGGGAGAAGCCGTGCGAAAGGGGCTGGGTCAGGCTGAGCGCCGACAGCCCATGCTCGTGACGCGCACGAAATCCACGTGGCGGCGTCGGACGAGCATCGGAAGCATGGCCACAGCGTACTGCTCTCCGCGCGAACCACCTGTGGCCCGGCTCACTCCGGGGGCGGTCCGGAACGCAGACGACCCGTGAGCTCGGGTCCCTCCGCCTCGCGGCGACGGGGCCGGCCGGACGCACCGGCGAGCTCACGGGTCGGGTGACTGCGTTGGATTGGGCCGGCTGCGTGCACATCACACACGCTGGTCCGGCGCCGAACCGAGTCCGACAACGGGCCGCTAGCCCGCAGCCACCTCGTATGTCCGGGTTTCCGTCATGAGCCGAACCACCTCCTCTCCTACGTGAGAACCACTCTAGGAAGGCGTCCCAGGAGCCTCAAGCGATTTATCGGGGGCCGAGGGACCGGGTTTCCGGGGCGGGAGGCACGGGACCGGGGCTCCTGGGGCGGGAGGTGCGGAAATCCGGCGTACATCGATTTCCCCCATCTTCGGGGAACGAGGTGTGGGCTGGGTCACGTTCGAGTTGAATGGTGACGAGTGAGCGAACTGTCGCGCCGTACACACGGACGCAGCCTGCAGGGGGTCCAGGTGAGTGCTTCCCGGCGTAGTGGGACCACGGACGAGCTGGGGCCGGACGAGCCCGAGCCGGACGGCTCCGATCTGCTTGCCGCGCTGTTGGACGGCATGGACGCGGCCCTGTGCGCCTTCGACGCCGACGGGGTCCTCACCCACTGGAACCGCGAGGCCGAGCGCATTCTCGGGTGGACGGCGGCCGAGGCCGTGGGGCGGCGCGGATTCGCCGGCTGGGCCGTGCGGACCGCGGACGCCGAAGAGGTCGAGAGCCGGCTGATGTCCGCCATGGAGGCGCCCGGCCGCCAGGTGCACGAGTTCGCGCTCCTCACCAAGGAGGGCGGCAGGGTGCTCGTCCGCACCCAGTCCGCCGCCGTCCGCGGCCCGGAGGGCAAGCCCGCCGGGGTGTACTGCGCCTTCAGCGAGGTGCACACCCAGATCGACCTCGAACGGTCCATCGCCCTGAGCGAGGCGCTCTTCGAGGACGCCGGATGGGGCGTGGTGCTGGTCGACGCGGACCTGCGGCCCGCCGTGGTCAACGCGCACGCCGCACAGGCCCTCGGGACCGGACGCAGCTCCGTCCTCGGCCGGCCCCTGGGGGACCTGCTCTCCCGGGGCGTCGAGGAACTGGAGAGCGCCCTCACCCACGTCCTGTCCGAGGGCGCGCCGCCGGCCCCCGCGGAGATGTGGGTCGGCCTGCGCACGCCGGAGGGAGAGAAGCGGCGGTGCTGGCTCAGCGGCTTCGTGCGGCTCGCCTCGCCGCTCGCGGAGGAACCCGTGCCGCTCGGTGTCGGCTGGCTCTTCCAGGACGTGACCGAGGCCAAGCAGACCGAGCAGGAGGCGGCGCTGCTGCGCTTCCGCGCCAACCAGCTCCATCGCGCCGCACGGGCCGCGGCCGAGTGCGAGAACCCGGGCGAGGCCGCCGCCGTCCACCTCGACTTCGCCCTCGCCGGTTTCGCCGACCACGCCCTGGTCGACCGGGTGGCCGGGGGCGGCCGGGCGGACGGGGAGGGGCCCGTACGGCTCGTACGGACGGTCGCCACGCCCGCCGGGGCACCCGGGCCGAGCCACATCACCGGGAAGGCCGGACTGCCCCTGCGCTACGGGGAGGGGCACCCCGCGCTCCAGTGCGTGGACCGCGCCGGTTCGGTACGGGCCGACGCGGCGGCCGCCGACCCCGAGCAGGCGCGCGAGTGGGCGCTCGCCCGTCAGTGGCCGCGCGACTCCGTGCACGCCCTGTGCGCGGTGCTGCGCAGCCGCGGGCGGACGCTGGGGGTCGTGACGTTCCTGCGGAGCGCGGGCCGCGGCCGGTTCGAGCGCGCGGACGCGATGTACGCGGAGGACGTGGCCGTACGGATCGCGGCCGCCCTGGACCTGGAGGAGCTGGCGGGAAAGTCCTGAGGCCGCCGGGGGACACGCCCTCGGCGGCCTGTCCCCCTTCCCCCGGGGGCGTCCGGCTCCTCAGCGCCGGTAGAAGATCCGGTCCCCGTACTCCGTCATGACCCGTCCGTTCCACTCGTGGCCGCCGTCGACGTTGCCCGAGCGGAGCAGGGGCGGTTCGATGCCGCGGTCCGCGAGGGCACCGGCGGCGGTGGCCATGACGGCCTGGAGGAGGGCCGAGGTGACGACGGTCGAGGCGGGGGCGAAGGGTGCCTCGATGGAGTCCAGGGTCAGCTCCGCGTCGCCGACGGGGATCCGCGAGTCGAGGACGACGTCGCAGTGGTCCTTGAGGTAGGTGCCCGACACGTGCCGTGACGTCGTCTCGGTGGCGTAGGCGACGGAGGTGACGCCGATGACCTTCACCCCCAGGGCGCGGGCGTTCATCGCCATCTCCACGGGGAGCGCGTTGCGGCCGGAGAGCGAGATGACCACCAGCAGGTCGCCGGAGCGCAGCGGGCTGCAGTCCAGGACCGCGCTCGCCAGACCGTCGACGCGCTCCAGGGCGGAGCCCAGGGTCGCGGGCATGACGTCGACGCCCACCACTCCCGGTACGGCGAGCAGGTTCATCAGGGCCAGGCCGCCCGCGCGGTAGACGATGTCCTGTGCGGCGAGCGAGGAGTGACCGGCGCCGAAGGCGAAGAGCCGTCCGCCCTCCACGACGGTGTCCGCGATCAGGCTCCCGGCCGCCTCGATCTCCCCGGCGTCCTCGTCCCGTACCTGCCGCAGCAGGCCGATCGCGGCGTCGAAGAACTGCCCGGCAAGCTTGCTGTCGCTCATCGGCGAAGCCCCTTAGAACTCTCGTCGGTCCGGACGTCTCGTCGGCGCCGGGTCGGCGCAGGGCGGGCGGACGGCTGAACCGGCCGCCCGGCGCGGCCGTACTTCCTTGTGCCGCGGATCACGTTGCGGTCTGGACCACTGCCCTGTCAATACGGCTTCCGGGGCGCCCCGGGCACGGCGGCGAGGGTGCCCGCGGGCCGGCCGGGTGCCGTGCCCGCGGGGATCGCGGGGGTGATCGCCGTCAAGCGGTTTCGACGGCGAGGCACGGTTGTCAGTGCTATGCGTCAGAATTGAGGCCAGGGCCAGCGCACACGCCGGTGGACCATCGAGTCTCCGGCAGAGCTAATCGAGGGGCACGAATGTCCGGACTGATCGACACCACGGAGATGTATCTCCGCACCATCCTCGAGCTGGAGGAGGAAGGCGTTGTCCCCATGCGCGCCCGGATCGCGGAGCGGCTCGACCAGAGCGGCCCGACGGTGAGTCAGACGGTGGCGCGGATGGAGCGCGACGGTCTGGTGGCGGTGGCGAGCGACCGGCATCTGGAGCTCACGGACGAGGGGCGGCGGCTGGCGACCCGCGTCATGCGCAAGCACCGCCTCGCCGAGTGTCTGCTCGTCGACGTCATCGGCCTGGAGTGGGAGCAGGTGCACGCGGAGGCCTGTCGCTGGGAGCACGTGATGAGCGAGGCGGTGGAGCGGCGCGTGCTGGAACTGCTGCGCCACCCGACCGAGTCGCCGTACGGAAACCCGATCCCGGGCCTGGAGGAGCTGGGCGAGAAGGACGGCGCGGACCCGTTCCTGGACGAGGGCATGGTCTCGCTGTCCGAGCTGGACCCGGGTGTGGACGGCAAGACCGTGGTCGTCCGGCGGATCGGGGAGCCGATCCAGACGGACGCCCAGCTGATGTACACGCTGCGGCGGGCGGGCGTGCAGCCCGGCTCCGTGGTCAGCGTGACCGAGTCGGCCGGCGGGGTCCTCGTCGGCAGCGGCGGCGAGGCCGCGGAGCTGGAGGCGGACGTTGCCTCTCATGTGTTCGTCGCCAAGCGCTGACACGGTCGGCGGGTTCACCGGCAGCCGTGCCGTCGGTGGCCGTACTTCCGGTATCCGCGACTCCGGTATTTCCGGTTCCGGATTCCGGCCTTGTTCCACCCGCGCTTCCGGTACCCGCGAGGGGCAGTTCCCGGGCGCCGACCGAGGGGCCGGCAGCCGCTGACCTCCACGTCGGCGTCCGGGAGCACGCCGGACACCGTGGGACGCACCCGGCCCGTACTGCCACGGGCGTGTCAACTGCTGTGGCGGCAGGGGCAGTTGTGATGACTTCGCGACCTTCCTGAAACGAAGATTCAGTGTGCGGAATCGCAGCGCCGGGACCGTTTGCGTGCAAGGCTGTCGCGTGAGGCATATGACCTGAGGGCTCTTGACCGTGTCCGAGAGCGATGGTGCACGGTCGGGGAGGGGGCGTAAGGATGTGCCGCAGATGTGGAGAGGGCCCCGGCGCCGTTCGGCGCCGGGGCCTGTCCTCCCCTGTGCTGACCCGGAGCCCCGAGCTCCCAGGGTCATTCCCTTCGGACCGTTTTCCCCGAGTGGTCCGCCTCCCGCAGAAGATCTCCCCCGAGCGACGGCGGTCAATCCTCGTGGGCGGTCACTCGAACGAGGGGTGTTGCGGCCGGAAAGGCCATTTTCGAATCCCCATTCGATAACGTGACGATGAGGTGGAATGAGGTCCGAGCGAGCCAGGGGGGTGCCATTACCGATGGTGCGGCGCATCGACGTGACGGGAGCGGGCGGTGTACGCCTGGCCGCCTGGGAGTTCGCCGATCCTCCCAAGAACGAGCAGCCGAAGGGGTCCGAGGCGCCCGGCGTGCTGTTACTGCACGGCCTCATGGGCCGCGCCTCGCACTGGGCGTCCACCGCCCGCTGGCTCTCCGAGCGGCACCGAGCCGTCGCCCTCGACCAGCGCGGTCACGGCCAGAGCGACAAGGCCCCGGAGGCCGAGTACACCCGTGAGGCCTACGTCGAGGACGCCGAAGCCGCCCTCGACCAGCTAGGCCTCGGACCGGCCGTCGTCGTCGGCCACGCGATGGGCGCGCTGACCGGCTGGCAGCTCGCCGCCAAGCGCCCCGATCTCGTCCGCGCCCTGATCATCTGCGACATGCGGGCCTCGGCGCTCGGCGCCGCCTCCCAGCGTGAGTGGGAGGACTGGTTCCGGGCCTGGCCCGTCCCCTTCGCCACACTCGCCGACGTACGGAAGTGGTTCGGCGAGGACGACCCCTGGGTGGAGCGCCCGAATCCCTCCCGCGGCGCGTTCTACGCCGAGGTGATGCACGAGTCCCCCGACGGCTGGCGCCCCGTCTTCGAACCGGAACAGATGCTCAAGTCCCGCCAGACCTGGGTGTACGACGCCCACTGGGAAGAGCTCGCCCAGGTCCGGTGCCCCGCCCTGGTCGTACGCGGCCTCGACGGCGAGCTCGGCCGGGCCGAGTCCCAGGAGATGGTCCGGGTCCTGCCGCACGGCCGGTACGCCGAGGTCGCCGACGCCGGCCACCTCGTGCACTACGACCAGCCCGAGGCGTGGCGCGCCGCGATCGAGCCGTTCCTGGACGGAGTGCTCACCGGGTAGGGCCGACGCCGTCCGGGCGCGTCACGAAATGATCACGAAGCTTCACCGGATCTTCATATTCCGCTGGTGTGTGGTGCCAAATAGCGCTGCGGCGCGGTGTGCCGTCCCGGCCGCTCAGCTCACCTTTCCAGGGGGACGCGCACCGCAACGCCGCAAGAGCACCGGCGGCGGTCCGCGTTCAGCCCTTGCTGACCGCCGCCAGGATCTCCGGCAGCCGCCCCGCCGTCCGGGGTGCCGCGAGCCGGAGTCCCAGCAGCGTGATCAGCGCCCCGTAGACGGCGCCCAGGGGCAGCAGCAGCCAGGCCCAGCCGTCGCCGTCGGCGCTCACGTTCAGCCAGATCGTCAGGGCGATGACGGGGGAGGCGAGCAGGGCGGCCGAGACCAGGCCGCCGAAGATGGCGATCCAGGCGAGACCGGCCTGCCCGGGGGCCACGTTCTTGTAGCCCTCCTGGGGGATCGAGTACGGGAAGCGGGCCGAGGACCACGCGCCGGTCGCCAGCATCGCGCCGAGCAACGCGAAGGAGAGACCGAGGACTTCGGGCAGCTTCTCCCACGCGCCGAGCAGCCCGGTCGTCACCGTGGTCACGAGCGTCGCGTACGGCAGGGTGATCAACAGCAGGGCCAGCGCCCGCCCGCGCAGTTCGACGTACGCGTCACGGGTCGAGGAGATCGTCAGCGCCACCATCCAGAACGCGGACGTGTCCTGCCCGAACTGGTTGTACATCTGGATCCCGAGCATCCCGGCCGCGAAGCACGCGAAGTAGACCGATCCGGTGCCCTGGAGGGCGTTGAACACCGGCACGATCAGACCGATGGCCAGCGAGGTCACCCAGGCCGCCTTGGTCTTCGGATCGCGCCACACGTACCGCAGGCTGCGCTCCATGACCGTGCCGGTGCGTCCGGCCGGAAGCAGCCGCGCGAGCCCCGACGAACCGCGCTCGCGGCCCACGGGCTCCGCGGCCTGGAGCGTCGACCCGTCGGGCGAGGTCATCAGCCGGGTCAGATGACGGGACCAGAGCGCCAGCAGCCCCGCCAGGGCGGCCACGCACAGCGCGAGCTGGAGGATCCCGGCCCCGTACGATCCGTCGCTCACCGAGTCCACGGCGCCGATCGCCGACGCGGGCGGGATCCAGCGCAGCACGTCCGTCACCGGGTCCAGCTCCGACAGCCCGCCCGCCGAACCGAGCCGCTGGGCGCCGAAGTTGACCAGCTGGGCGCCGACCGCGACGACCAGTCCGCTGAGCACCGCCAGATCGCGGCCCTTGCGGCTGGACAGCAGCCGGATGTTGGCGGCCGCGACGGCCCGCGCGAGGGCCACGCAGACCAGCAGGGCCAGCACGAGGGCGGCCACCGCCGTCGCGTACGCCGCCGCGCCGTGGGCGACCGAGATCACCGAACCGAGCAGCAGGCAGAACGTGAAGAGCGGCCCGATACCGACCAGGGAGGCGGCCAGCAGCGCCCGGACGAGGGGCCGCGGCCGCAGCGGCAGCATCACCAGCCGTGTCGGATCGAGCGTCTCGTCGCCGCCGGGGAAGAACAGCGGCATCACGGCCCAGCCGAGCGCCAGGACCGCCACGAGCAGTACGCCGACGGCGGTGGCGTGCGCGTTGCCGCGCAGCGCGATCAGGCCGAGCAGCTGGAGCACGGCGAAGAGCAGCACGAGCACCGTGGACGCGATGAACGCGGCCCGCCGCCCGGCTGACTGCCGCAGGCCGTTGCGCAGGAGCGACAGCTTCAGGCGTACGACGACGGGGGTGATCGACGCGGCGGAGACGCCGGCGGGGGCGCTCACCGGGGAGCCCCGCCGCCCAGCCAGTCCAGGTCGGCCGTGGTGCCGCGGCCGTGGGCGCCGACCAGCTCCAGGAAGGCCTGCTGGAGCGAGGGGGCGCTGCCGCGCACCTCCGCGAGCGGGCCGTGCGCGCGGATGCGTCCGGCGGCCATGACGGCGACCCAGTCGCACAGCGACTCGACCAGCTCCATCACGTGGGAGGAGAAGACGACGGTGGCGCCGGACGCGGTGTACCGCTCCAGGACGCCCCGGATGGTCTGCGCGGAGACCGGGTCCACCCCCTCGAACGGCTCGTCGAGGAAGAGGACTTCGGGGTTGTGCAGGAGCGCGCAGGCCAGACCGATCTTCTTGCGCATGCCGGTCGAGTAGTCGACGACCAGTTTGTGCTGGGCGCCCGCGAGGTCGAGGACGTCGAGGAGCTGGGTGGCGCGCTTGTCGACCTCGGCGCCGGGCAGGCCCCGCAACCGGCCGGTGTACCCGAGCAGTTCGCGTCCGGAGAGCCGCTCGAAGAGCCGGAGTCCCTCGGGCAGTACGCCGATCCGGGCCTTCACCTCCGCCGGGTCGCGCCAGACGTCGTGGCCGACGACCTCGACGGTGCCGTGGTCGGGTCTGAGCAGCCCGGTCACCATCGAGAGGGTGGTGGTCTTGCCGGCCCCGTTCGGCCCGACGAGCCCGATGAACCGTCCCGCGGGGAGCTCCAGATCGATCCCGGCCACGGCGACCTGCTCACCGAACCGTTTCCAGAGCCCCCGCACACGTACGGCGGGCACGCCGCCGTCCTTCGCTCCCTCGCTCATACAGGCACCCTAAGCGCCTCCGGCCGCCCGCCACCGGTCTCGGCCGACTCTCGGTCGATCTACAGGTCCCGGCGGGCCTCCACCGGCCCCTGCCGGTCCTCCGCCGGCCCTTGCCGGGCCTACCGGTCGCGGTCGCGTCCGCAGGCGTAGGCCAGCGGCGAGATCAGCTCCTCCGCGTCCGGCAGCCAGCGGTTCGCGGGCGTCGGCCGGCAGGCCCACTGCACGGCACCCCGGGATCCGACCCGGGTCGGCGGCGCGGCCACGTAGGCCCCCTCGCCGAGCGTGGTCAGATCGAGCGAGGCGGGCGGCCAGCCCAGCGCCCGCACCAGGCCGGGGGTCTTCGCCGCGGCCCCGGGGAGCACGAAGAAGTGCATGCGACGGTCCGGGGTGCACGTCACGGGCCCGAGGGTGAGCCCCATCCGCCGCATACGGGCCAGCGCCAGGAACCCGGCGGTCTCGGGCACGTCGATCGTGTCGAACGTACGCCCCGTGGGCAGCAGGATCGACGCCGTCGGCCGCACCGACCAGAGCCGCCCCGCGACGGTCGCGCTGCCCGTGGCCAGGCTCGCCCAGTCCTCGCGCGCCGGATGCGCGCCGGGCACGGCACAGGCGGGGTCGCCGCAGGAGCAGAGCTGCACCCCGCCGGCCGCTTCCAGCCAGGTGCCGGGGAACACGTCCCAGTGGCGTTCCTCGGCATAGCGCACGGCGGCGTCCCGCAGCGATTCGCCACGCTGCTGGGGGATCTGCGCGGACTCGGTGCCTGCGATGGTCTCTTCCACGTGGATCCCAACTCCCGCGTCCACTTCGGGTTACGGGGGACACGCGCGCGGGGGAGGAGCATCGTTTCCCCGCCTGGGGCGCATGGGTGCACGTGTGGGGGCGCGCGGGGGCAGCGGCAGCCGGTAGCGGGTAATCAGGGGTGTGGCCGGGCGACCTTCCTTACCCCGGCAATCCTCACATGTCTCGCATCTTCGGCATGTCTGCGGGGCATTGATCTTCCTGGCCGGCTTCCTTCGGTGCGACCGGCCGGTGAGGACACATCAACTCGGTGCGTGGGCAGGCACCGCAGCCACAGGGGGTACGCCATGGCCGCAAGGCCTCTCATCGCCAGGCAGCCGAACGAACGGCTCCAGGCGCTCATCCAGGAAGCGGGCTGCTCGAACGCCGGGCTGGCCCGCCGGGTCAACATGTGCGGAGCGGAGCACGGACTCGATCTGCGCTACGACAAGACGTCCGTCGCGCGCTGGCTGCGAGGTCAGCAGCCCCGGGGAAGGGCTCCGGCGATCATCGCCGAGGCGCTCGGCCGCAAGCTCGGCAGGACGGTCACGATCGACGAGATCGGCATGGCCAACGGCAAGAACCTGGCTTCCGGTGTCGGCCTCCAGTTCTCGCCGACGATACTGGGCGCCATCGAGCAGGTCTGCGAGCTGTGGCGCAGCGACGTGGGCCGCCGGGACTTCCTGTCCGGCTCGTCCGTCGCCGCCTCCGCGCTCGTCGAGCCCAGCCGTGACTGGCTGATCTCGTCGCCGGACTCGCAGGTGGCCCGGTCCGCGGGTCCGCGCGTCGGGCTCTCGGACGTGGCGGCGGTCCGCGCGATGACCCAGGCACTCGTCGACCTGGACCACCAGTACGGCAGCGGGCATGTGCGCCCGGTCGTGGTGCACTACCTGAACAGCGTGGTCTCCGGGCTGCTCGCCGGCTCCTACCGTGAGGCGGTCGGACGCGAACTGTTCGCGGCCGTGTCCCGGTTGACGGAACTCGCCGGTTACATGGCCATCGACACCGGCCAGCCCGGGCTCGCCCAGCGCTACTACATCCAGGCGCTGCGGCTCGCGCAGGCGGCCGGTGACCGCGGTTACGGCGGCTACGTCCTCGCCGCGTCCATGAGCCACCTGGCGGCCCAGCTCGGCAACCCGCGCGAGATCGCGCAGTTGGCGCGCGCGGCCCAGGAGGGTGCGCGCGGGCGGGTGACACCGCGGGCGGAGTCGATGTTCCTCGCCGCCGAGGCGCGGGGGCACGCGCTGATGGGCGACGCGCGCGCCGCGCAGGTGGCGTCCGGGCGGGCCGTCACGGCCCTGGAGAACGCGGACGCGGCGTCCGGGGACGACCCGACGTGGATCGCGCACTTCGACGAGGCCTATCTGGCCGACGAGTTGGCCCACTGCCACCGGGACCTCGGCCAGGCCGAGGCCGCCGCGCGGTGCGCCGAGGAGTCCCTGGCCGGCCATCCCGAGTCGCGTGCCCGCCGCCGGGCCATCGGCTATGTCCTGCTGGCCACGGCACAGGTCCAGCAGCGCGAGGTGGAGCAGGCCTGCCACACCGGTCTGCGCGCCGTCGAACTCCTCGGCACGCTCCGCTCCAACCGCGGTGCCGAGTACCTGGAGGACCTTCAGCAGCGCCTGGAGCCGTTCCAGGACGAGGCCGTGGTGCGGGAGTTCGGGGCGCGCATGGAGTTGCAGGCGGCGGCGTGACCGTACGTCGGGGACCTGGGGACCTGAAGGCTGGGGACCCAGGGGCCTGGGGGATCTGCGGGTCCTGGGGGGCTTCGAGGACTTCGGGGACGAGAGGGGCTTCGGGGGCCTGAGTCGAGGGTGTGGCGTCCGGTGCGGCCGCGCGGTGTGCGCCGGCCGGGGGCGCACGCGGCGTGCGCCCCCGGCCGGACCGCGGTCCGCGCGCGGGGGTGTGCGCGATCCGGCTCAGGACCCGGGCACGGGAGCCCGGGGGATGTCCGGCGGGGCCACCGGTACGGGGTGTGATCATTTCGCTTCCGCGTCCTTCGGCCCCGCGCTCATGAACATATGGCCCGTACGGGAGTGAACGCCGGGAAAACGAGGGAGCCGTGAGGGAGAGGAGTGAGATACAGCGCATTCGAGGGCGGTTTCGTTACCCGTGTCACAAGGTGCCGCGGTCGCCGCAGGTGCTGCGTAGCACCGGGTTGTGGGGACCCGGTAGCGTGAGCCGATGATTCCGAAGGTCCCCCATTCGTAGGAGTCCCGGTGACGCAGAGTGGACAGGGCGAGGAGCCCTCGGCGCGGCCCGCGCGCGAAGGCATCGTGCTGCCCTCCGACGGTAGCGAGCCGATGCTGCCGGGCACGACGGGCGACCGCGTGACCCCGGCCAGTGGCCCGGCCTGGGGTGGGCAGTGGGGACCCGACCGGTCGGCCGCCCCGGCTCCGCAGTCCGCCGACGGCTGGGGCGCGCCCGCGAACGCCGCTCCGTCGTGGGGTGCCTCCGCGCCCTCCGATTCCCAGGGCTGGCCGGCGGCGGACCCGCACGGCGCACAGCAGGCGCAGGGCTTCGGCGCGCCGGGATCCGGCTCCGCGCCGATGCCGCCCGAGAGCGCGCCGTCCTCGGGCTACGGCGCCCAGAGCGGCTATGCGCCGGGGGCGCACGGCTCGGGCGCCGCCGGTTACGACGGCTACGGCTCCTACGGGGCCCAGGAGCAGCAGGGCGGGCACACCGGCCCCGGGGCCCAGCTCCCGGCCGGCGGCGAGGACGGCGCCACTCAGTACATTCCGTACATACCGGCAGCCCCGGGTGGTGACGAGGGGGCGACGCAGTTCATCCCGCCGGTCGCCGCCGCGCCGGACGAGGGCGCCACCCAGTTCATCCCGCCGGTGGGGCCGGGCGCCCTGCCGCCGGAGATCCACACCGGCGCGCCGCAGTACCTGGGGCAGTCGGCGCAGGGCGGCGCCGGTTCGGACGCCGACGCCACGCAATACATCGCGCCCGTGCCCGCGCAGCCGTCAGGGTCCTTCGGGACGCCCTCCGGCGCGCCCGAGGACCGGCAGCCCCCGGCGGAGTTCGACAATCTCTTCCGCAGCGAGCCGGAGGTGGCCGGGTCGACGCAGATGCTGCCCCGTATCGACGCGGGCGCCCCACAGGCCCCGTACGGCGCGGGTGACATGTACGGAGCCCAGCCGGCGCCGGGTGCCCCCGGCGGCCGGGCGGGCGGACGGCGTGGCGGCCCCGCCGCCGGTGACGGAGGCGGCGGCGGTGGCCGCAGCGGCTCGCGCGTCCCGGTGATCGCGGCCGTCGGCATCGGCATCATCGTGCTCGGTGTCGGCGCCGGCGCCCTGCTCAGCGGAGGCGGCGGCAGCGACGACGGCAAGGACGACACCGGCAAGACGGTGGCCGCGACCGCGCCCGCGACGGCGGGTTCGTCGGCGCCCGCCGGTGACGCGGTGAAGGCGCAGGCCGTCGAACTGGACAAGCTCCTCGCGGACAGCGCCAGCAGCCGTGGCTCGGTGATCAACGCCGTGGCGAACGTGAAGGCGTGCGACAACCTCGGCCAGGCTGCCGTCGATCTGCGGAACGCGGCCAAGCAGCGCGGGGAACTGGTCACCCGGCTCTCCGGCCTCGCGGTCGACAAGCTGCCGAACCACGACGAGCTGACCGCCGCCCTCAACAGCGGGTGGAAGGCCTCCGCCTCGGCCGACAACCACTACGCGGCCTGGGCCGACCAGGTCAACAACGGCAAGAAGGGCTGCCGCAAGGGCCAGGCCCGCACCACCGGGGAGACCCAGGCGGGCGACCGGGCCAGCGGTACGGCCTCCGCCCAGAAGGAGAAGGCCGCGCGGCTCTGGAACTCCATCGCGTCCAAGTACGGCCTGACGCAGCGGGCCCGCTCCCAGCTCTGACCCCGCACGAAAGCCCGGTCTCCTCGCCGAACGGCGAGGAGACCGGGCTTTCGTCGTGCGCGGGGTCCCGCTTCCGGCCGGCTACTGCTCCGCCGTGGCCAGGGTCTTCGCCATGTCGACGAACCCGCTTCGCTGCGAGGTGAGCTGACCGCCGCGAATGATCTGGAAGGTGACGTCGGCGTTGACCAGGCGCGGGAAGTCGGCGGCCGCGGTCTCCGCGTCGAAGCGCCAGCTGAGGGTCGGCGTGACCCCGCCCGTGTTCACCTTGAGGCCGTTGTCGAGTTCGCGCCGCAGGGTGAGCGGCGAGACCTCGCCCGCGCCGAGGGCCTCGATGGCCTTCTTCAGCACGGTGTAGGCGATCCAGGTGGTCTGCACCCCGGCGTCGCCGGGATCGATCCGGTTGTCGCCGAAGGCCTGCTCCTTGATCACCGCGCGCATCGGGTTCCAGCGCGAGTCGTCGGCGGTGGGGTACCAGCCGGTGACGTACGACCCCTCGTAGGGGCCCGACTTGCCGCCGGTGGCGTCGATCAGCGACTGGTCGATGTTGCCGATGACCGTACCGGTGTGCACCTTCCGGTAGTTCTCGGCGTCGCGCCGGAAGGAGTCCATGAAGGTGTTCGTGCGGTCACCGAGCGCGGGGACCACGCAGCCCTGCCGGTTCGGGTCGGAGGTCGCGTGCTCGAGCGCGAGCTGGGTCGGCCGGGAGTACTCGGTGGCGTCCTCGGCCGCCCGCTGGTCCGCGGCCCGCGGGTGGTCCAGCGCCTTCAGGCCGGCGTCGAGCAGCACCGGCAGCTCGTCACCGGCGATGGTGTCGGGGCGTATGAGGGATACGGGGCCGCAGCTCTTGCCGAGCTGCTCGCCCAGGCCCGCCAGGAGGACGCCCTGTCCGCCGTTGACGGGGTAGGAGATGGGGCTGGTGAACTCGTCGTCGGTGACGCCGAAGCCGCCGATGTAGGGGATGCCCGCGCTCTCCAGCGGGGCGAGGAACGCGCGGCTGTGCTGGCTGTAGGAGCCCACGACCGCGACGACCTCCTCCTCGGCGGCCCGCTCGGCGCAGTGCGCGGCGGCGACCGAGTCGTTGTGGTCGTTGCAGGTGAGGACCTCCAGACGGCGCCCGTTGATGCCGCCGTGGGCGTTGACCCAGCGGGCGTAGGCCTTCGCCAGCGCCGGCATTCCGGGCTTGTTCGTCGCGTTGGTCTTCTCGGGGGCCCAGGTCATCACCTTGACGGGGCCATCCCCGGAGCCCCCCGTGGCACCAGGGATGACCCCGCATCCGACGGCGACCGACGCGCACGCGACCAGCGCGCTCGCGTACAGCAGCTTGGCCTTGCGGGGCCGGGGCGGGGTGGGGGAGGTGGTGCGAGTACGTCGCCTACCGGTCATGCACATGCACGATTCCCCCACACCGAGAACCGTTGTGTGACCCGCGGTCGACGCCAGGTGACGCAGAGGTGAATTACAGGGGTCGATGAACTGTTTTTCACAGGGAACGTACGATCGGTGACCGTGCAAGACTCGGAGAACTCTTCCCGCCGTGGCCGTCGCTCATCCACCATGGGCGGCATGCCACTGAACGACATGCCGTGGTGGCGCTGGCGCAGCAATGTGCGCTCCGCGCTGCACATGCTTTCCGACCCCGCCTTCCAGAGAGACGTCTGGCTCGCCGGCGTCGACGGATACGGCGACGTCACCGACGCCGTGTACCGCCTGGTCGAGGACACCTGGCTGGACAACTGGTCGGCCGAGAAATACGTCGGCACGATCTTCCGGGACTCCCAGGAGGCGGCCCTCGTGGACAGTGCCGTCCTGCGGGTCCTGCGGATCATGCACCAGGTCGGGCCCGACGCGCCGGTCTCCGCCTATCTCGACCACCAGGCCTGGCCGGACGCCCTCCAGGCCGCGCGTGCCGCGCACGTACGCCTGGCGTCGAGCGACGGAGAGGACCCGGACGCGCCTCCACGCACCCTCGAGGTCCTGCGGATCCTGACGCGGTCCGCCTGAGCCCTCGGGCCGGTGGCCCGGCGGCCGTGCCGTGCCCTGGGCGAAGTCCGGGTGGCGGAACGGCACTCCTGTGCGGGCGCTCGGTGTGAAACGCTGTTCGGCATGAATGAGCCGTCCGTCCGCGAGACCGTGCCCGCCGCCGAGCAGTACGTCCTGACGCTGTCCTGCCCCGACAAGCAGGGCATCGTGCACGCCGTGTCGAGCTACTTGTTCATGACCGGCTGCAACATCGAGGACAGCCAGCAGTTCGGCGACCACGACACGGGTCTGTTCTTCATGCGCGTCCACTTCTCCGCCGAATCCCCGGTGACTGTGGAGAAACTGCGTGCGAGTTTCACAGCGATCGGCGACGCCTTCCACATGGAGTGGCAGATCCACCGGGCCGAGGACCGGATGCGGGTCGTCCTCATGGTCAGCAAGTTCGGTCACTGCCTGAACGACCTGCTCTTCCGCGCGCGGATCGGCGCGCTGCCCGTCGACATCGCCGCGGTGGTCTCCAACCACACCGACTTCGCGGAGCTGGTGGGGTCGTACGACGTTCCCTTCCACCACATCGCGGTGACGAAGGACACGAAGGCCGAGGCCGAGGCGCAGCTGCTGGAGCTGGTGCGCGAGAAGGGCGTCGAGCTGGTCGTCCTCGCCCGCTACATGCAGGTCCTCTCGGACGACCTGTGCAAGCAGCTCAGCGGCCGCATCATCAACATCCATCACTCGTTCCTGCCGAGCTTCAAGGGCGCCAAGCCGTACCACCAGGCGCACGCCCGCGGGGTCAAGCTCATCGGCGCGACGGCGCACTACGTCACCGCCGACCTCGACGAGGGTCCGATCATCGAGCAGGAGGTCGAGCGGGTCGGCCACGACGTCACCCCCGACCAGCTGGTCGCCATCGGCCGTGACGTGGAGTGCCAGGCGCTCGCCCGCGCCGTGAAGTGGCACGCGGAGCGCCGCATCCTGCTCAACGGGCGCCGGACGGTCGTTTTCGCCTGACCGCCTGACCGCCTGACCGCCTGACCGCCTGACCGCCTGACCGCCTGACGGCCCGACCGCCCGGCGGTCGGGTCACATGCGGCTCAGTGACGCCGCCGCGGACAGTACGTCCCTGATGACGTCGCGGTCGCCGTCCTGTCCGGCGGCCGCCTCCTCCGGCGACACGTGCCCCGCGGCCAGGCGGCAGAACTCCACCCCGTCCAGCGCGACATGGGCCACCTCGTGATCGGCGGAGCCGACGGCACCGGGCGAGTCGAGCGGGATGAGCCACTCGCCGCCCCCGGAGCCCTCGATCTCCAGGCGCAGACTGCGCCCCGGAGCACCCGCCGCGACGAGATGCCGGACCGACCGGGCCGACAGCCCGGCCCGGCGCCGCTCGGCGAGCGAGACGGGCAGCATCCGCGCGGCCAGGTCGATCATCCGGTGCAGATGCCGGGGAGCGGGCGGTTCGTACGGGTAGTCCACCGCGTCGGCGATGTCCCCCGCGTGCACCCAGCACTCGAAGGCCCGGTCCAGCATCGAGTCGCTGAGCGGCAGCTCGAAACCGCCGTACGGCACGGTGAGCCGCCCGGAGGCCTCCCCGCCGGCGACCCCGCCCGCGGCCGGGGCGCCCTCCTCCACGAACGACACGGTCCGCACGATGCTGTGGCTCTGCTCCCGCCAGGGTCCGCGCACGGACCGGGTGGGCGGGACGCGCGAGGAGCGCCAGTACGCCTCGGTGCGCTCCTGCGGTGACGGCCGCTTCGCGTCGGACCCGCCGAGCGGGTCGTCCAGACCCAGCGCGACGGCGACCAGCCCGTCGACGCTCAGCAGATGGGCGATGACCCCGGCGACGGTCGTGCGCCGGCTCACGGGCCCGTCGCCCTCGAACCAGCGCAGCCGCACGGGCGCGTGCCACTCGGAGCCGCCGATGTCCTGGAGCAGGGCGTCGAGACGGGCGGTCTCCGCGTCGTACGGAGCGGCCCACTCGGGTACCGGGATGCGCGGCGGGCGCCGGTCCAGGCAGCTCGTCAGGACACGGGTGCGCAGCGTCGGGTCCAGGTCGAGGCTCTCCGGCGGGTGCAGCAGCCCGACCGCCTCGCGCAGCCGCAGCGCCTCGTCCGCGCACGAGCCGCAGTCCCCGAGGTGGTCCTCGACGGCGCTCGTCTCGTCCGCCGAGCAGGCGGCCAGCGCCCACGCGCCCAGCAGCGACTTCAGGACCCGGTGTTCGAGGACCAGCGACGCAGGGCCGGGGGCGGCGGCCGGTCCGGGCAGCGGCAGCCCGGTGTCCTCCACGGAGGCGCGTGGCGGCGGGATGCGCGGCGGCCCGCCCGGCCGCCGTCCGGCGCCGTCGGCGTCCTCGTGCCCGTCCTCGCGCATACCGCTGTGTCCGTCCTCGTTCTCGTCCGTGTTCCCGTGCACGTCCTCGTGCCCGTCCGCGCGCCCCTCCTCGTCGTCGAACGATGAGAACCGGCCAGGTTCCCCGCTCACACCGCACCCCCGGGTTCCGGCGGTGCGGCGGCGGGCCCGGCGTCGTGGGCGGTGGACAGCAACTGGAGGCCGAGGCGCAGCCGGCGGCGGGCCTCGTCCTCGGTGACGCCGAGATCGGCGGCCGCCTGGCGGTAGTCGCGGCGCTGGAAATACGCCAGTTCCAGAGCGGTCCGCAGCGGGGTGGGCATGGACGTGACGATGTAGTCCGCGCGGGCGGCGACGGACGCGCTGCGCACCTTGCGCTCCAGCTCCTCGGCGGTGCCGTCGCCGCTCCGGGCGAGCGCGGCGGTCTCGGTGGCGCGCAGGCGCTGCACGGCCAGCCGGTGGGTCAGGGTGGCGACCCAGGAACGCAGCGGGCCCTGTTTGGGGTCGTAGGCGTCGGGGTTCTCCCAGACATGGGTGAAGACCTCGCGGGTGATCCCGTCGGCGGCCCGCTCGTCCCCGAGCACGCGATGGGCGAGACCGTGCACGAGCGAGGCGAACCGGTCGTAGAGCTCGCCGAGCGCGGCGGCCTCCCCGCGCGAGAGCCGCTGTTGCATCCTGCGGTCCCAGCGGGGCGGTGCGTCCTGCGTCGCCATACGGCCCCCTCACCCCTGGTCGTGCCCGGCGCCCGTCCCTGCGTCCGGCCGGTGCGCCGGCCGTGTCCCCTGTCGCTGTCCTGCCCTGCGGTTGCTGTCGTGCGGTTGCCGCCGTCCAGCCTGTGCGCACCCGCTGTCTTGAATGTAGTCGGCACGTCCGACAGCGCACGCCCCTTTGCGTCAATGTGCGCCCCTCGGCGGGCCGTGGATGGTAGAAGCGCGCCCGTTCCGCCTGCGTACCTGATCGCAACTGGCCATATGCGACCGAAAGAGAACCATCGCGAAGCATTTTCGACCGTAGACAGGCGTTTCTTCCTGGCGGGATCCGTGTTTCATGGAACTACGGCGGGGCAGCCGCGCTGGAAGGAAGCGTACGGAGTGCTTCCGTTTCTGCTGGGCGAGGCGAGCGAGAGGCGTGGCGGTGACGCTCAAGGTGACGCACGTGACCGACGTGCCCGACGTGACCGACGGCGAGAGCGGCGCGGACGGTACGGGGAGAGGGAGTACGGGCGGTTCGGACGTTCCGCGCCGCCACGAGGGCGAGTGGGCCGTGCTGCGGGTGTCGGGCGAGCTCGACCTCGTGACGTCGCCGGCGCTGCGCCAGAACGTCCACGACGTGGTGGCGGCGGGCCGGCACAGTGTCGTCCTGGACCTGTCCGAGGTCGTGTTCTGCGACTCCAGCGGCGTCGGCGTCCTGATCGCCGCCCGCCGTCTCATGCGCTCCTGCCGGGGGCGTCTGCGGCTGATCCTGCCCGCGCAGGGCGCGGTCGACGGCTCCCACGTGAACCGCGTCCTCGGGGCCCTCGGCGTGCGCCGGCTCTTCGACGTGTACCCCGACGTCGACGCGGCCACGGACGAGGAGTCCCGCCCGCTGTCGGCCTGACGGCCCGGTCACGGCCCCGCCCGCCTCCCTCTCCCCATCCCTTCCCCGCCTTGGCCCCTCGCCCTCGCCCCTCGCCCCTCGCCCGGAGCGACGGCACCTGATCACCGCGCGGCACACCAGCACGCTGTTGTCCCGGAATTCTTGCGGTCTTGGTACAACCGTCGCCTTCCGGCGCCCCGGACGCTTCGGGCGTCGTACGCTCCGTCCCAGATGAACCGCAGTCCGGCCGAGGCCGGCTGAGAAGTGAGGCGGTCCGACACACCATGGTCAGTTCCGAGTACGAGCACAGGATCGCCGCCCGGTTCGCCGGCTTCGACCAGGACGGCAACGGCTACATCGACCGGGAGGACTTCAACGCCGCGACCAAGGCCGTCCTCGCCGAGTTCGGCACGCCGGCCCGGTCGGACAAGGGCCAGGCCCTCTACATCGGGGCCGAGGCGTTCTGGCAGGGCATGGCGGGGATAGCGGACCGGGACGGCGACCAGCGGATCACGCGCGAGGAGTTCGTGAGCGGCGCCGTGAAGCGGCTGCGCGACAACCCCGAACGGTTCGCCGAGATCGCCCGGCCCTTCCTGCACGCGGCCCTCGCCGTGGCGGACACCGACGGGGACGGCGCGGCCACGGTCGAGGAGACCACGCGCGTCCTCAGGGCCCTGGGAGTGGGCGACGGCGTCGCCGCCGCCGTGGCCGCCGGCCTGGACGCGGACACCGACGGACGGATCGGCGAGACGGAGATCGTGAGCGGCTTCGCCCGCTACTTCACCGTCCCCGAGTAGCCCGAGTAGCCCGAGTAGCCCGAGCGGGCCGTCGGACGGCGGCCCATCTCGGAAGCCGGGCGGGGCCTCACCCCGAGAAACGCTCCCTGAGCCGGTACTTGAGCACCTTCCGCAGCGTCTCGTTGCGCGGAAGGGCGTCCACGACCTCCAGCTGCTCCGGCAGCTTGTGCACGGACAGCCCTTCCCCGCGCAGGTACGACGTCACCGCGGCCAGCGTCAGCCCCGGGGCGCCCGGCGGCTGTTCCACCACCGCGCACACGCGTTCCCCGCGCTCGGCGTCGGGCAGTCCGATCACGGCGGCGTCGCCGACCGCCGGGTGCCGGTGCAGCAGGTCCTCGATCTCCTTCGCGGAGATGTTCTCGCCCTTGCGGATGATGATGTCCTTCACCCGGCCGGTCAGGACGAGG
The DNA here is from genome assembly GCF_042888945.1 of Streptomyces sp. NPDC002698. NCBI lineage: Bacteria > Bacillati > Actinomycetota > Actinomycetes > Kitasatosporales > Streptomycetaceae > Streptomyces > Streptomyces sp. NPDC002698. The sequence goes on along the minus strand of NZ_JBIAQM010000005.1, from coordinate 149,276 downwards.
TGACCGCTCCCGGTCAGATGCCCCACGTCCCCGGTGATCAGGAACCCGTCCGCGTCGAACGCCTCCGCGGTCTGTTCCGGGTCCAGATATCCCCGGCAGACGGCCTCCCCCCTGAGCCGCACGTCACCGTCGACACCGCACGGCCGGGCGGCGCCCGCCGCGTCCACGATCCGTATCTCCATGCCCTCGGGGGGCCTGCCCTCCGTGGTGGCCAGGTTCTCGGCCGTGTCGTCCGGCGCGCCCATCGTGATCATCGGGACCTCGGTCATCCCGTACCCGTGGGTGAGCTGTACGCCCATCTCCCGGACGACGGAGTGGTAGACCTCGGGCGGCTTCGGGGCCCCGCCGCCGGCGAGCAGCCGCAGCGTGGGAATGACCGGCTCCCCGGGCCGCTTGCGCTGTTCGGCGAGGAACATCGAGTAGAACGCGGTCGACCCGCCCGCCACCGTCACACCGTGCCTGCGGTACTCCTCCAAGGCGGCGGGCAGCGCGAAGTGCTCGAACATCACGGCCGGGAAGCCGTACAGCAGCAGCATCACCGTGTAGTCGGGCCCGGCGATGTGCGCGTACGGGAAGGCCATCGAGCCGACGTCGCTCCCGGACAGCCGCAGCGCGTGGGCGAGGCAGGAGCCGCCCGCGATCAGCGAACGGTCGGTGTGCAGCACGCCCTTGGGGTCGGAGGTGGTGCCCGAGGTCCAGTAGATCCAGCGGACGGAGGTGCCGTCCGAGGGCGGGCCGGGCAGGACGGCGGGATCGCCGTCGGGCAGCTCGTCGTACGCCTCGAAGACGTTCTTCGCGTCCAGCCGGTGTGCCATCGCGGTGTGGTCGAAGCCGCGCCACTCGCCCGGTACGGCGACGTACTCGGCCTTCGACTCCCGCAGCGCGAAGCCCACCTCGCGGTCGCGGTAGAAGGGGATGACCGGCGACTGCACGGCGCCGATACGGGCCAGCGCGAAGGACAGCAGGGCGGTCTCGATCCGGGTGGGGAGCTGCCAGGCGACCACCGTGCCCGGCCGTACGCCCTTGTCGTGGAGGCCCGCCGCCACCCGCTCGGCGCGGTCGCGCAGCTCGCCGAAGCTCAGGGAACGGTCGCCCTGGAGCAGGACGGGCCGGTCGGGGGTGAGGTCGGCGCGACGCTCGACCAGTTCCCACAGCGTGCGCGCGGAACTCAGGGCGTGTGCGATGTCGTTCACTGCGACCCCCTGTGGTCGGTCACTTCGGCGAACAGAGCCGATGGCTGGAACTGACGGCCAGAGCCGATGGCCAGAGCCGATGGTCAGAGCCGACGGCTGGAGCTGACGGTCAGTCAGATGGTGCGCAGAGCGTAGGGCCCGGCGCCTTGTCGGTCCATAGGCGCGGGGCTAGCCTGCTTGTGGAGTTGAATCTGACGGGTCATCAGAAACATACGCCAGGCGGAGGGGACCATGACCGAACTGCCCCGCATCATCAGCGTCGACGACCATGTGATCGAGCCCGCGCACCTCTTCGAGACCTGGCTGCCGCGGAAGTACCGCGACCGGGGGCCGAAGCCGCTGACCGCCGGAATCGGTGAACTCGCCTACGTCGGGGGCAAGTACCAGATCACCATGGACCCGGACGGCCCGCCGACCGACTGGTGGATCTACGAGGACCTCAAGTTCCCGTACAAGCGCAACATCGCCGCCGTCGGCTTCGACCGCGACGAGATGACGCTGGAGGGCATCACCCGCGCGGAGATGCGGCGCGGCTGCTGGGACCCCGCCGAGCGGCTCAAGGACATGGACCTCAACCACGTCGAGGCCAGCCTCTGCTTCCCCACCTTCCCGCGCTTCTGCGGCCAGACCTTCGCCGAGGCGCACGACAAGGAGGTCGCCCTGGCCTGTGTGCGGGCGTACAACGACTGGATGGTCGAGGAGTGGTGCGGCGACAGCGGCGGCCGGCTGATCCCACTGTGCCTGATCCCCCTGTGGGACATCGACCTCGCCGTCGCCGAGATCCGCCGCAACGCGGCCCGGGGCGTGAAGGCCGTCACCTTCTCCGAGATCCCCACCTATCTGGGACTGCCCTCCATCCACTCCGGTTACTGGGACCCGTTCTTCGCGGTCTGCCAGGAGACCGGGACGGTCGTGAACATGCACATCGGCTCGTCCTCCCAGATGCCGGCCGCGTCCCCCGACGCGCCCCCCGCCGTCCAGGCCTCGCTGTCCTTCAACAACGCGATGGCCTCCATGATGGACTTCCTGTTCAGCGGCGTCCTGGTGAAGTTCCCGCGCCTCAAACTGGCCTACTCCGAAGGCCAGATGGGCTGGATCCCGTACGCCCTGGAACGCGCGGACGACGTCTGGTCGGAGCACCGCGCGTGGGGCGGGGTCAGGGACCTGATCCCGGAGCCCCCGTCCACGTACTACTACCGCCAGATCTTTTGCTGCTTCTTCCGCGACAAGCACGGAGTGGCGTCCCTGGACGTGGTGGGCCGCGACAACGCCACCTTCGAGACCGACTACCCGCACGTCGACTCGACCTTCCCGCACACCAAGGAGGTCGCCCTCGACCACGTGAAGGGCCTCGACGACGAGACGGTCCACAAGCTGATGCGCGGCAACGCCATCCGCATGCTGGAGCTGGACCTGTAGTGGACCTCGCGTACACCCCCGAGGAGGAGGAGTTCCGCGCGCGGCTGCGGACGTGGCTCGCCGGGGTCCTGCCGGAGCTGCCGCCGAAACCGTCCCCGCGCGACTGGCCCGCGCGACGGGCGTACGACCTGGGCTGGCAGCGGATGCTGTACGACGCCGGGTACGCGGGGCTGCACTGGCCCGTCGACGCCGGCGGCCGGGGTGCCACCCCGACGCAGCACCTCATCTACCTGGAGGAGACGGAGAAGGCGGGCGCCCCCTATGTGGGGGCCAACTTCGTCGGGCTGCTGCACGCGGGGCCGACCATCGCCTCCGAGGGGAGCGCCGGGCAGCGGGCGCGCTGGCTGCCGCCCGTGCTGCGCGGCGAGGAGGTCTGGTGCCAGGGCTTCAGCGAACCGGACGCCGGCTCGGACCTCGCGGCGCTGCGCACGCGCGCGTGGCGCGACGGCGACGACTACGTGGTGAGCGGGTCCAAGATCTGGACCTCGCACGCCGAGGTCGCCGACTGGTGCGAGCTGCTGGTGCGGACGGACCCCGACGCCCGCAGGCACCAGGGCATCACCTGGCTCGCCATGCCCATGGACGCGCCCGGGATCACCGTCCGGCCGCTGCGCACGCTCGCGGGCTCCACCGAGTTCGCGGAGGTCTTCCTCGACGAGGTGCGGGTCCCGGTCGCCAACCGGGTGGGCGCAGAGAACGACGGCTGGCGCGTGACCATGGTGACGCTCTCCTACGAGCGGGGCACCGCCTTCGTGGGCGAGGTGGTCGCCTGCCGACGCGTCCTGTCCGAGGTCGCGCGCGAGGCGCGGAAGAACGGCCGCTGGGACGACGCCGTACTGCGCCGCCGTCTCGGCAGGCTGAACGCCGAGTTCCGCGCGCTGTGGCGGCTCACCCAGTGGAACGTCAGCGAGGCGCAGAGCACCGGGGGCGTGCCCGGTGCCGGCGGCTCGGTCTTCAAGCTGAGGTACTCGCACGCCCGCCAGGAGCTGTACGACGCCGCCGCGGAGGTTCTCGGTCCCGAAGCCCTGGATCTGGGCCGGGAATGGACCCTGGACCGGCTTTCGTCGCTGTCGTACACCATCGCGGCCGGCACGTCGCAGATCCAGCGGAACATCGTGGCCGAGCGGATCCTCGGCCTTCCCAAGGGGAGGTGAGTTCGAGAGATGGACTTCCGGCTCACCGACGACCAACGGGCCTTGAAGCAGGGCGTACGCGACCTGTTCGAGGGCCGGTTCGGACGGGAGGCGTTGCGCGCGGCCGTGGACCGGGCGGACGGGAGGCGCGGGGCGGACGCCCCGGAGAGGGCGGACGGGAAGGCAGCGGCAGGCGGGCGAGAGGGGGCGCCCGGGAGGCGCCGGGAGGGCGCCCGGGTGCTCGACCGGGAGCTGTGGCGCGAGCTGGGCGCGGCGGGGTTCTTCGCGCTGCGCCTGCCCGAGGCCGAGGGCGGCGTCGGGCAGGGCCTCCCGGAGGCGGTGCTGGCCTTCGAGGAGGCGGGGCGGGTCCTGCTGCCGGGCCCGCTGATCGCCACGCACCTCGCCGCTGGCGTCGTGGCCGGGGCCGCCGCCGGGGAGGTGGTCGTGACGTCCGCCGACGGAGCACTCGTGGAGTGGCTGGAGGAGGCCGACGTCGTCCGGGGCGAGGTCACCGGAGCCGAGCCGCTGGTCCCGGTGGACCCGCTGACCCCCCTGCACCGGCTGCCCGTGCCCGACGGCCGGACGCCCGGCGGGGGCGCGTTCCGGGCGGCCCGGACGCCTGACGGGCTCCTCGTGTCGCTGTTCACCGCCGCCGAACAGCTCGGCAGTGCCGCCCGAACCTGCGAGAGCGCCGTGCAACACGCCCGGACGCGCGAACAGTTCGGGCGGCCGATCGGTGCCTTCCAGGCGGTGCAGCATCTGTGCGCGGGCATGCTCGCGCGGGTCGAGGTGGCCCGCGCGGCCGTCTACGCGGCCTCCGTCACCGCCGACCCGGTGGACATCGCGGCGGCCCGCCTGCTCGCCGACGAGGCCGCCGTGCGCGGTGCCCGCGACTGCCTCCAGGTGCACGGCGGCATGGGCTTCACCTGGGAGTCCGACGTCCATCTGCACCTGAAGAGAGCGTGGACGCGGACCCACCGCGCCGGTGGAGCCACGCGGAGTGAGGAGGAGTCGGCGGACGACCTGGTGGCCGGGACGGCCTGAAGGGCCGCCGCGCCGGGGCGTCGCGGGAGGAACGGGGGCGGATGTCGCGGATCGTGGCAGAACGGGATCACGGAGCGTTGAGACCGGGTTGTGTCCTAGGCGTGACTTGTCACGGCCTGGAGTCGGCGCCGGGCTCCGGTACCTTGTGTGGGATGCGAGTGGTTCTGAGGCTGAGCCATCCCGGTGTTGCCCCCGAGGCCGCGCCGGACCCGGCGATGCGCGCCGTTCGCAAGGCGGGACGGACCCCCGTACCTGCCTGTTCGACTCCCCATGGCGCGCGTCGCACAGTATGCCGCACGCGTACTCCTTCGCGCTGGAATATGCCCGAAGCGCTTGTTGGGGTGACTGTACGTCAACCATGCTGTCTCGCAAGGGAATCACGTTCCGTGATCCTTGTTCTGGCCATGCAGAAAATGGCTACGATCGTGGCCCTTGTGAGGCGCGAGGCGATGTGTCCGCCGGTTCGGATGGTGTGAGCGGTGCAGGTGCTTCAAGTGCAGCTGGAGATCCGGCCCGACCCCGCAGAGGTGGGGCGAGCCCGGCGGTGGGCTCGTTCGAGGCTCGCGGGGTCCGGGATAGACGCCGATGAACCACTCGCCGAGACGCTGATCCTGCTCGTCTCCGAGCTCGTCACCAACGCGGTCGTGCACACCGGGTGTCCGGCCGTGCTGCGCCTGTGTCTGCCGGGCGGTGCCGGGGACGCCACCGTGCGCCTCGAAGTGGCCGACTCCAGCGCCCGGCCGCCGATGCCCCGGCACGCGGACGGTGACGAGACCAACGGCCGCGGCCTGGAACTGGTCGACGGCCTCGCGGACCGCTGGGGCTGGAATCCCGAGGGCGCCGGCAAGCGCATCTGGTGCGAGCTGGACCGCTGCGCCTCGGGCGCCGCGCAGGAGTCCCCGTACGGGGCTTACGGCGGCTTCGCGTACGAGGCGGTCTAGGGCCTGTCCGGTCGGCCCGGCCGGTCCGCTCCTCGTGGGTGCCGCGCCGTGCCGTGATGTGGCACGCGGTGCGCTGCCGTGCCGTGCGGGGCGGCCGAGGGCGTTCTGGCGATCCCTCCTCTTCGCGCATGTCTCGCGTTTTGTGCATGTATGCACGAAACCGCTGTACACGGTCGCGGTTGTGGCCGAATGCGCCGGGTCGTGCTTCTGTACGCGTGGTCTCAAATAGGGTGGAGTACCGCAAATCCCCGATCGGGTGTTGACGTGGCGTGTCCGTTTGATCACGCTTGTGTTCAGCGATTCGCCGCGAGGGGACGACGAGGGTTCCGGTGACGGGGGCCCTCGGCGAGTGTGGGTCGTGATTCGGCGTCGGCTTCCCCATGGTCGGGGGAGGCAGGGCGGGAACGTCGGAGGCGGATGGCGGCGCGCGATGCCGTGCCCGGGGAGAGGTGGGGACCTTCCGGCCGGGCGCAGTCGAGAGTGGGGGAGGCGCGCCGCCGGCCGGCCCTTGGGTGAACGGGCTCTGGACCGGCCCTCGGACGGAGAAGCCCTGGGCCGGTCCTCTTGCCGGGCGGAACCCCTGGAGTCGGCCCCCGGGGCGGACGGATCGTCAGAGGACGGCCACCGGTGCCACCGGGGTGCCGGTGCCGCCGACGAAGGGTTCCGGCATCGCGGACAGCAGGAAGGCGTAACGGCTTTCTTGTCCACAGGCTGTGGACAACTCTTCGAGATTCCAGTTCTGGCCCTGCATCATCCCCATTTCGACCAGATCGAGCGCGTGCACGGGCAGCCACAGGTCCTCGATCTCGGGCGGGAAGATCTCGAAGGTCAGGGTGTCGTTGGCGACCGCCGCGACATCGCGCGCGTGGAACCACTCGGGGGTGCGCACCGACAGGCCCGGCGACGGATACCCGTACCCGTGCTTGTCGCCCGCCAGATACACCTGGATCTGTCCGGTCCGTACGAGCACGATGTCGCCCGCTCTCACCCGCGTGCCCGCCAACTCCTCCGCCGCTTCCAGGTCTTCGGGGGTGACGGCGTGCCCGCCGGCCAGCCGGTGTTCGCCGCGCGCCCGTGCCACGTCGAGCAGGACGCCCCGCGAGACGATGTGCCGCGGCTTGTCGATCCCGCCGAACCCGGCGCCGCCGTGCGGGGTGACGGTGGAGGCGGGGCGTCCGTTGTAGAGCCTGCCGGAGTGCGAGACGTGGGGCAGCGCGTCCCAGTGGGTGGCCGCCTGGAGGCCCATGGTCACGGCGTCGTCGCTGCACGCCACCGTGCCGGGGCCGAAGATCTCCTGGTTGATCTGCACCATCGCGTGCAGCGGATTGACCCGCCCCGGGATCATCCCGGTCTGCACACCGTCCTGCTGGAGCGGCAGGGCGAGCGGCACGCGGCGCCCGGTCCGTACCGTCGCGGCGGCCTCCCGCACCACCTCGTCCGTGATGAGGTTCAGCGTCCCGATCTCGTCGTCGGCCCCCCAGCGCCCCCAGTTGTTGACTCGCTTGGCGATCTCGTGGAACTCCGGACGGAGCGCCGACTGCGACATGAGTCCTCCCCGGGGTCTTGTCTCCAGGTATCCGACGGGTCGTAGAATCCGAGTTGAATCTAACGGACCGTCAGAAACTGCGGGAAGGGGCCGGGCATGGGGAACTTCCTTGCGGGCAAGGTCGTCGCCGTCACGGGCGCGGGCCGGGGGATAGGACGGGCGGTCGCCCTCGCCGCGGCCGCCGAGGGAGCGCGCGTCGTCGTGAACGACTACGGCGTGTCCGTCGAGGGCGGCGAGCCCACGAGTTCGGTCGCCGACACCGTCGTCAAGGAGATCGAGGCGGCCGGCGGGGAAGCGGTCGCGGTGGCCGACGACATCTCGACGATGGCGGGCGGGCAGCGGGTCGTCGACACCGCGCTCGCCTCGTACGGGCGGATCGACGGAGTGGTGTGCGTGGCCGGCATCCTGCGCGAGCGGATGCTCTTCAACATGTCCGAGCAGGAGTGGGATCCGGTGGTCGCCACCCACCTCAAGGGCACGTTCACGCTCTTCCGGGCCGCCTCGGCGGTGATGCGCAAGCAGGGCTCGGGCACGCTGATCGGCTTCACCAGCGGCAACCACCAGGGGTCGGTGGCCCAGGCCAACTACAGCGCGGCGAAGGGCGGGATCATCTCGCTGGTGCGCAGCGCGGCCCTCGGACTGCACAAGTACGGGGTCACCGCGAACGCCGTCGCGCCCGTCGCCCGTACCCGCATGTCGGCCAACGTGCCCATGGAGCTGAAGGAGATCGGCGAACCGGAGGACGTGGCCGCGCTCGTGGTCTACCTGCTGTCGGACCGCGCCCGTGCGGAACGCATCACCGGGCAGGTCTACACGATCGCCGGACCCAAGATCGCCGTATGGGCCCAGCCGCGCGAACTGCGCGCCGGATACGCCGAGGGCGGCTGGACCCCGGAGAGGATCGCCGACTTCCTGCCCGGGACCGTCGGCGTCGATCCGATGCCGCTGCTGGAACAACTCGAGGCGATGGCAAGGGCGGCCGCGGACAAGGCGCGCCCCAACGCGTGACCGTTCCCGGTCCGGGTGCCCCGGGTCCGGTGGGGAGGAGAGCGCGTGGATTTCGCATTCGGTCCCGAGGACGAGGCCTTCCGGCGCGAGGCGCGGGCCTGGCTGGAGGAGCGTCTGACCGGCACCCCCGGGCGCCGCGACTGGGAGCGGGAACTCGGGAAGGGCGGCTGGATCGGACTCGGCTGGCAGGAGGACGGGTACGGCAACCGGCGTGCGGACCTGACCCGGCAGGTCGTGTGGGCCGAGGAGTACGCCCGCTCCGGGGCGCCGGCCCGCTCCGGGCACATAGGGGAGAACCTGCTGGCGCCCACGCTCATCGCGCACGGGACACCGGAGCAGAAGCGCCGCTTCTTGCCGCCGATCGCCGATGGCCGGGAGCTGTGGTGCCAGGGGTACAGCGAACCCGGCGCGGGCTCCGACCTGGCGGGCGTCCGGACGACCGCCGAACGGGCGACGGACACGGGGGCGTACCGGATCACGGGACAGAAGATCTGGACCTCGCTCGCCCACGAGGCCGACTGGTGCTTCGTGCTCGCCCGCACGGAGCCGGGGTCCACCCGCCACCACGGCCTGTCCTTCCTTCTCGTCCCCATGGACCAGCCCGGTCGCGTCGAGGTCCGTCCGATCCGCCAGCTGACCGGCACCAGCGAGTTCAACGAGGTGTTCTTCGACGGGGCGGTGGCCCGGTCCGGGCACGTGGTCGGCGGCGAGGGGAACGGCTGGCGGGTCGCCATGAGCCTGCTCGGTTTCGAGCGAGGGGTCTCCACGCTGGCCCAGCAGATCGGATTCGCCGAGGAGCTGGGACGCGTGCTGCGGACGGCCGTCGCGACGGGAGCGGCCGGGGATCCCGTCGTACGCGACCGGCTCGTGCGCCTGTGGGCCGAGCTGCGCACGATGCGATGGAACGCCCTGCGCACCCTGGGCGGTTCCGAGGGCCCGGGAAGCCCCGGGAGGGCCGGCGGTTCCGGGGTCGAGGGGGCGCCGAGTGTGGCGAAGCTGCTGTGGGGCGGCTGGCACCGGCGGCTCGGTGAACTGGCGGTCCAGGTGCGGGGGGCCGCCGCGGCGGTGGGTCCGGCGGACCGGTCGGCCGCGCTGCCCTACGAACTGGACGCCGCCCAGCACCTGTTCCTCTTCAGCCGGGCCGACACGATCTACGGCGGCTCGGACGAGATCCAGCGCACGATCATCGCCGAGCGCGCGCTCGGCCTGCCGAGGGAACCCCGGGGCCGGCCATGAGCGGTCAGGACGGCTGGGCAGGACGGCCGGGTACGGCCCGGTGCGGACCGGTGCGGCCCGGCGCGGGCCGGTGCGGACCGGGAGCAGCCCGGGAACAGCCCGGGAACAGCCCACGAACAGCCCGGGTTGGCCCGGGAAGAGGGGAGCCGGTGCGATGCGAGGCGTGATCTTCGACGGTAAGAGGACCCAGGTCGTGGACGACCTGGAGATACGCGATCCAGGGCCCGGAGAGGTCCAGGTGGCGATCGTCGCGGCGGGACTCTGCCACAGCGATCTCTCCGTGGTGGACGGGACCATCCCCTTCCCCGTTCCCGTGGTCCTCGGTCATGAGGGGGCGGGCGTGGTGGAGGCGGTGGGTGCGGGGGTCACCCATGTCGGGCCCGGCGACCACGTGGCGCTGTCCACCCTCGCCAACTGCGGGACCTGCGCGGAGTGCGACCGGGGGCGGCCCACGATGTGCCGCAAGGCGATCGGCATGCCGCAGCGGCCGTTCACGCGCTCGGGCGAGCCGATCCACCAGTTCGCCGCCAACTCGGCCTTCGCGGAGCGCACGGTGGTGAAGGCGGTGCAGGCGGTCCGGATCCCGAAGGACATTCCGCTGACCTCGGCCGCCCTGATCGGCTGCGGGGTCCTGACGGGCGTCGGAGCGGTCCTGAACCGGGCCCGGGTCGACCGCGGCGACACCGTCCTGGTCATCGGCACCGGCGGCATCGGTCTCAACGTCCTCCAGGGCGCCCGGCTCGCGGGCGCCCTGCGGATCGTCGCCGTCGACTCCAACCCGGCCAAGGAGGACGTGGCCCGCCGGTTCGGCGCGACGCACTTCCTCACCTCGGTGGACGGGGTGAGGGACATCCTGCCCACCGGAGCCCAGCACGCCTTCGAATGCGTCGGCCGCGTCGAACTCATCCGCCAGGCCGTCGACGCGCTCGACCGGCACGGCCAGGCGATCCTGCTCGGCGTCCCCCCGGCGACGGCGGAGGCCTCCTTCCTCGTCTCCTCGATGTACCTCGACAAGTCCATCCTGGGCTGCCGCTACGGCTCGTCCCGCCCCCAGCGGGACATCGCCCTGTACGCCGAGCTGTACCGCGAGGGCCGGCTGCTGCTCGACGAGCTGGTGACGGCGACGTACCCGGTCGAGGACTTCGGGAGGGCGGCCGAGGACGCGCACGCGGGGAAGGTGGCGAGGGCGGTGCTGACGTTCTAGGGCGTGTCCGCAAAGTCGCGTCGTCCGCCCGGAGGGCAGGCGCGACTTTGCGGACACGCCCTAGGGCCGCGGCGGGCAGGACCTCGCACGGGAGGGGGCGGACGGGGCCCGGGGCCGTCGTCCGGAGGTCATCGCTCGGCTCCGGTGCCGGACCTGAAGGTGCGCCGGTAGGTGGTGGGGGTGACGCCGAGGGTCGCCTGGAGGTGCTGGCGCATCGACTGGGCCGTGCCGAAGCCGGCGTCACGGGCCACGTGGTCGATGGACAGGTCGCTGGACTCCAGGAGATGGCGGGCGTGCTCCACGCGCTGCTGGGTGAGCCACTGGCCGGGGCTGACCCCGACCTCCTCGCGGAAGCGCCGGGTGAAGGTGCGCACCGACATGGACTCCTGCTCGGCCATGTCGCGCAGCTGGATCGGCTCGTGGAGGCGGCCGAGCGCCCAGGCGCGGGCGGCGGTCGTGGTGGCCGACCCGGCCTCCGGGACCGGGCGCCGGATGTACTGGGCCTGGCCGCCGTCGCGGTGCGGCGGTACGACGGTCCGGCGGGCCACCTCGTTGGCGACGGCGGCACCGTGGTCGCGGCGTACGAGATGCAGGCACAGGTCGATCCCGGCCGCGACCCCGGCCGAGGTGAGGACGTCTCCGTCGTCGACGAAGAGCACGTCCGCGTCGACGTCGATCCGCGGGAAGAGCTGCTGGAAGTGCTCGGCGTGCATCCAGTGCGTGGTGGCGGGGCGGCCGTCGAGATACCCGGCGGCGGCGAGGACGTAGCTGCCGGTGCAGATGGAGACGAGCCGGGTGCCGGGGCGGATGTGCGCGAGGGCGGCCGTCAGCTCCGGGGTCAGGATGCCCTCCCGCTGCACGGGACCGAGCTCGTACGAGGCCGGGACGACGACGGTGTCGGCGCCGGCCAGCGCCTCGGGTCCGTTGCCGACGAGGACCGAGAAGTCCGCGTCCGTCTCCACGGGGCCCGGCGGCCGGACCGAGCAGGTGACGACCTCGTACAGCGGGCGCCCGCCGGCGTCCCGCGCCTTGCCGAAGATGCGCTGCGGAATGCCCAGCTCGAAGGGGAGCAGCCCGTCGAGGGCGAGGACGACGACGCGGTGCGGGGGCGGCGTACCGGGAGTGGCCATGGCCCGATCCTAATGAATGCTGTCTCTCGGGCCAGTGGTTCACCGTTGTCCGTTCCCCGAAGCTCTATGGCGTGACCCAGACAACCGAAGCCGCGCAGGTCCCGGAGGACTCCCGGCCCGTCCGTCCCGCCCCCTCTCACCGCATCCACCGCGCGTGGTTCGTCGTCGCCGTCACCTTCGTGACGATCATCGGCGCGGCGGCCTTCCGGTCGCTTCCCGGACTGCTGATCGACCCGCTGCACCAGGAGTTCCACTGGTCGCGCGGCACGATCGGCGCGGCGGTCTCGATCAACCTCGCGCTCTACGGACTCACGGCACCGTTCGCGGCGGCGCTCATGGACCGCTTCGGCATCCGGCGCGTGGTGGCGGTCGCCCTCACCGTGATCGCGGTCGGCTCCGGGCTGACGGTGTGGATGACGGCCGCCTGGCAACTGCTCCTGTGCTGGGGCCTGCTGGTGGGCCTGGGGTCCGGTTCGATGGCACTCGCCTTCGCGGCCACGGTCACCAACCGCTGGTTCACCGAACGCAAGGGCCTGGTGACGGGCATCCTGACGGCGGCCTCGGCCTCGGGACAGCTCATCTTCCTGCCGCTGCTGGCCTGGATCGTCACGGAGGAGCGCGACTGGCGTCCGGCCGCGGTGACCGTGTCCCTCGCCGCCCTCGCGGTCGTGCCCTTCGTCTGGCTGCTGCTGCGCGACCACCCGGCCGACGTGGGCCAGAAGCCGTACGGGGCCAAGGAGTTCGTGCCGAAGCCCGATCCGGTGCGGGGTGCCGCCCGGCGCGCGGTGACCGTCCTTTTCTCCGCCGTCCGCACGGGCCCCTTCTGGCTGCTGGCCGGGACGTTCGCCATCTGCGGCGCCTCGACGAACGGCCTGGTCCAGACCCACTTCGTGCCCGCCGCCCACGACCACGGCATGCCCGTCACCGCGGCCGCCTCGCTCCTCGCGGTCATCGGCGTCTTCGACGTGGTCGGCACGATCGCCTCGGGCTGGTTCACCGACCGCTTCGAGCCGCGCCGCCTGCTGGCGGTGTACTACGCCCTGCGCGGCGTCTCGCTGCTGTTCCTCCCCATGCTCCTGGCCCCCACCGTGCACCCGCCGATGATCTTCTTCATCGTCTTCTACGGCCTCGACTGGGTGGCCACCGTCCCGCCCACCCTGGCGCTGTGCCGTGAGCAGTACGGCGAGGACAGCGCCATCGTCTTCGGCTGGGTCCTCGCCTCCCACCAGGTCGGCGCCGCCCTCGTCGCCTTCCTCGGCGGCTTCGCCCGCGACCGGTTCGGCTCGTACGACGTGGTCTGGTACGCCTCGGGCGCGCTGTGCGCCGCGGCCGCGCTGATGGCTCTGGTGATCCGCCGCCGCCGTCCGGCGGTCCCGGCCCCGGCCCCGGCGGTGTCACCGGCCCCCGCGTGACGGGCGGTCCGTCCTTGCGTGACGGGCGGTCCGCCCCCGCGTCAGGTGAGGAAGCGGCCCTTGTGGAAGAGCAGCGGCGGCACCTCCGCGCCCTCGTCGCCGTCGCCGTCGCCGCTCGTGCCGAGGGCGTCCACGCGGCCCACCACGATCAGATGGTCCCCGCCCGTGTGCACCGCGTGGATCGTGCAGTCGATCCAGGCCGCGGCGCCCGCGAGGCGGGGGGAGCCGGACACCGGAGCGGCGTCGTGGACCACCCCGGCGAACTTGTCCCCGCCGCTCACCGCGAAGCCGCGGCACAAGTCGCCCTGGTGCGCGCCGAGCACGTTGACGCAGAACACGCCGGCACGGGCGATGCGCGGCCAGGTCGTGGACGCACGGCCGACCATGAAGCAGATCAGCGGAGGGTCCAGGGAGAGCGAGGCGAACGACTGGCAGGCGAACCCGGCCGGACCCGCCGGGTCGTCGGGGCCCGCGGCCGGTGCCGTCACGACGGTCACGCCGGTCGCGAAGTGGCCCAGCACGTACCGGAACCGGACCGGATCGACCGGCGCCCGCTCGTCCTCGCCGACCGCGCGCAGATCCGGGCGCGGCAACGCCTCGACGGGCCCCGCGGCGGTGGGGGCCCCGGCCGACCTGAGGTAGCGGACGGCGGCGGCGGCCATCCCTGCGTGTCCCATCACGCCTTCCATTGAAGCTGACGGCACGTCAGATAGGAAGGGGTGGGCGAGGCCCGGAGGGCGGGAGCGCGACAGGTCAGGGGCGAAGGCCCCGCGAGGCCGGCCGGAGCGGCCCGCGGGAACCCCTCGGGGAGCCGGGTGTTTCGCCCGCGTATCTTTCGCCTCATGGGGTGGGGAGACTCGGGGAAGCGCGCGCGCTCCCGGTTGGCGTGGGCGGGCGGCGAGGTGAACCTCGCCGCGGCGATCTGCGCGGCGCAGTTCGCGGTCGCCCTCACCCTCCGGTGGGTCGGTACGTTCGACGACGACGACCACGGCGTGGGACTGGGCGGTGGACTCGCCGGCCTCGGGTTCCTGTGCATGCTGGTCCTCGGTCCGCCGCTGCTCGCCGTCCTCGGACTGCTGCACGCGGTGATGTACACGATGCCGGCGGCCACGCTCGCCCGGTCGGCGACCCGGCGCGCACCCGGTCCCGAGGGCGCCTGGCACCTGGCTTTTGTGCTGGCGCTCGGCACGCTCTGGGCCGCTCTCGCGGTGGCACTCGGCGGCCTCGCGCCCACCGGCGCCACGGCCCTGCTGATCGCCGTGTCCGGTGTCCCGTCGGCGCTGGGTGTCGCTTTCGCGCGGCGGCGCGAACGCGTCACCGGACGCCCGCCGGGCGCCGACCGCGTCTGGCGCCGCTCGGCGCTCGTGACCCTCGGGGCGTGCGCGCTGGTCGCGGCGGCGGGCACCGTGGGGCTGGCCACGGGACTCATCCAGGAGTACGAGCCCCCGCAGCTCGGCGCCGACCGGCTCACCGGCGTCTGGCGCGGCGATCACGGGGCCGAGCTGCGGCTGCGCGCCGACGGGCGGGCCGAGCTCTCGGCCGTGCCCGCCCAGCCCGAGTTCGGGGACGTGGCCACCAAGGAGTTCACGCGCTGCGACGGCGCCGGCACCTGGTTCCTCGACACCGCCGGCCGCTACGACCCGTACGCCGACGGACCCGTCACCGACCGGCGGGACGGCGTGGTCGTGCGCGTCGGCGACTGCGGCCACGACACGTACTGGACCATCGGCGGCACCGAGGCCCACCCGGAACTCTTCGTCCTCTTCGGCGATCCCGACGCGGGGGATCTGCGCATACTGCGGCGGGGGTGAAGGGGGCCCGCGTCCGGATTCGGCCGGTGGGAGGGGCGGGGCCGCGCCGGGTGCGGTTCGTCAGCGGCCCTCGAAGCGGGGGGTCCGGCGTTCCACGAAGCTCCTCACCCCTTCGCCGGCGTCCGCCGTCGTCATGTTGATCTCCTGCGCCGCCGCCTCCGCCGCGAAGGCGCCGGCGCGGTCGGTGTCGAGGGAGGCGTTGACGAGCTGCTTGGTGAGGGCGAGGGCGCGGGTGGGCCCGGTGGCGAGCCGCTCGGACCACGCGCGGGCCGTCTTCTCCAGCTCCTCGGCCGGTACGACCCTGTTGACGAGCCCGATCCGCTCGGCGTCCGAAGCGCTCAGCGCGTCGCCGAAGAACATCAGCTCCTTGGCCCGCCGGGGGCCGACGAGGCGGGGCAGCAGATAGGCTCCGCCACCGTCCGGTACGAGACCGCGGCGCACGAACACCTCGATGAACCGCGCCGGTTCGGCCGCGAGGACGAGGTCGCACGCGAAGGCGAGATGCGCGCCGATCCCGGCCGCCGTGCCGTTGACCGCCGCGATCACCGGCTTCTCGCAGTCGAGGACGGCGGAGATCAGACGCTGCGCGCCCAGCCGGATGGTGCGGGCGACATCACCCGGCACCCGTTCCCCGGCGGGCGGACCGCCCCGCAGATCCGCTCCGGCGCAGAACCCGCGGCCGGTGGCGGTGATCACCACGGCCCGCACGCCGGGGTCGGCGGACGCCGCCGCGAGCAGATCGATCACGCGCTCGCGCTGGTCCCAGGTGAGCGCGTTCATCGCCTCGGGCCGGTCGAGGGTGATCCAGGAGACCGCGTTGTCAGTGGCGTGACGTATCAATGAGTCGAGGGGCTTTTCGGTAGGTACGGGGGGTTCAGGGGGTTCAGGGGGTCCAGGGGATTCAGTGGCTTCACGGGACGCGTGGGGGGAGTCGGTCATGAAGGTGCTCCGTTTCGTACGGGGGCGGACCTGTTTCGTACGGAGGCGGGCTCGTTTCGTACGGGGGCGGGTCCGCGTCGGGGTCGGCTCAGCGGCACATCACCAGCGCGTCCAGGGCCACGGCGCCCTGCCCCCGGGGCAGCACCATCAGCGGATTGATGTCCAGTTCCGAGATCTCGTCACCGAGTTCCAGCGCCATGCGCTGGACCCGGATCACGACCTCGACCAGCGCGTCCACGTCCACCGGCGGGCCCCCGCGCACCCCGTCGAGCAGGGCCCGCCCCCGCAGCTCGGACAGCATGGCCCGCGCCTGGTCGTCACCGAAGGGCGGCACGCGCACGGCGGTGTCCCGCAGCACCTCGACGAGAACCCCGCCGAGCCCGACGGTCACGGTCGGTCCGAAGAGCTGGTCGTGCGTGACACCGACGACCATCTCGACGCCCCGCTCGACCATCTGGCAGACGAGGACCCCGTCGAGCGAGATTCCCTCGTAGCGGGCGATGTCGGTCAGCTCGCGATAGGCGTCGCGGACCTGGCTGGCGGAGGTCAGCCCGATCTTGACCAGGCCGAGTTCGGTCTTGTGGGCGATCTGCGCGCCGGAGGCCTTCATGACCACCGGGTAGCCGACCTGGCTCGCCGCGCGCACGGCCGCCGCCGCGCTGGTCACCAGCTGCTCGCGCGGCACGCGGATCCCGTACGCCCGCAGAAGCTGCTTGGCGCCGTGCTCGCTGAGCTGCTGACCCGGACGCATCAGGGCCTGCGCCTTGCGGAAGGAGGGCGACGGGGTGCGCGGGGCCTCGTCGAAGGGGGAGCGGTAGGAGGCGGTGAACCGCGCGTGGTCGAGGTGGGCGCGGACGGCGGTGATGCAGTTGGCGAACGTACGGAAGGTCGCGACCCGGGAGGAGCCGAGCAGGGTCTCGCGGTAGGCCGCCTCGGTGCCGACCGGCGACCCCCACACCACGCACACCAGCTTGTCCGTCTGTTCCGCCGCGTCCACCAGGTCCTGCGCCAGCTTGTCGCTCATCGGCGGGAAGGGCCCGGTGATCGGGCAGACCAGCACGCCGACGGCGGGGTCGGCGAGGATCGCGTCGATGATCTTCCGGCCGCGCCAGTCGCCGACCGGGTGGCCCCCGTTGTCGACCGGGTTGGCGACGTTCAGGTACTCCGGTATCCAGGTGTGCAGCTCGGCCTGCTTGGCCTCCGACAGGACCGGCAGGGCGAGACCCGCCTCGGTCGCCAGGTCCGCGAAGTGCGCGCCCGTGCCGCCCGAGATCGAATAGACGACGACCCCGTCGGCCTGCGGCGGGCGGGCCCGCGCCAACAGGGCCGAGGTGTCCTGGAGTTCGTCGAGTCCGTCGACGCGGATCACGCCGTACTGGCGCATCACCGCGTCCACCACGGTGTCGGCGCCGGTCAGCTTTCCGGTGTGCGAGGCGGCCGTCCGGGCGCCGGTCTCGGTGCGGCCGACCTTCACCGCGACGACGGGCACCTTGCGCCGGGCGGCGCGGTCGGCGGCGAGCAGGAAGGAGCGGCCGTCCTTGAGCCCCTCGACGTAGCAGGCGATGGCGCCGACCTCGGGCCGCTCGGAGAAGTAGGAGATGAAGTCCGCGGTCTCCAGGTCGGCCTCGTTGCCGGTGGGCGCCCAGTGCGAGACGCGGACGCCCAGCTGCTGCATCGCGAACACCGGGCGGCCCTGGTGGCCGGACTGGGTGATGAGCGCGACCGCGGGGCCGTCGAGGTCGTCGCGGAAGTTCTCGAACGCGTTGAGGTTGGTGTTGGGGCCGAGCAGCCGCAGGCCGGAGCCGCGTACGGCGGCTGCGAGCCGGGTCTGCGCGGCGGCGCCCTCGGCTCCGGTCTCGGCGAATCCGGAGGCGAAGGCGACCGCGAACCTCACCTTGGCCTCGGCCAGTTCACCGATCACCGGAAGGGGGTCACCGACGAGGAGCACCGCCAGATCCACCTGCTCCGGCAGGTCCGCGACGGACGGGAGGCAGGGCAGACCGAAGACGGACCGGCGGGTGGGATGCACCGGGTGGAGGCGGGCGCCGACCCGCTCGGCCCAGCCGATCAGCTGCCGGGTGATCCCGGTGTTCGGCCGTCCTTCGGCGTCCGAGGCGCCGATGACGGCCATGGACCCGGGACGGAAGAAGCGGTCCAGATCGGGGACGGCGGCGTACAGCGGGCGACCGCTGACGTCCAGGTCGTCGACCTCGGCCGGCCGTCCGTGCACGACCGGCGAGGGCTGCTCGCCGCAGGCGATGACCCTGGCCCGGCGGGAGTCGGTGGTGAGGGTGCCGTGGGTTGATCCAAGCATCGGTCCGCCCGCTCCTGTGTGACAGCCAATGGTTAACTGACGCACTGTCAGATTACTTAACTGACGCCGTGTCAGGAACCGTTGTGCAGGGGTGGGCTTCTGTTAGGTACCCGGCGGGGGGTCCGGCCTACCGCGGTCCCGGCCGGTTCGCCTGCGCTGGCGTCCCGGTGCCGGTGTCGGTCCGGTGGGTGGGTCGGGGCCGTGCCGGTGCATCAGCCTGTCGCCGTTGGGTGAGGCGTGGGCGTCGGTGGCGACGGGCATCGATGTACCGGCACGTCCCCTCGCGTCGGATCCCGGCTGCGGGTGCGTCCGTCCAGAACGATCCAGCCCCGGCCGGGCAGCAGTCCCAGCCCCGGCTGGGAAGCAGTTTCAGCCCGGCCGGGAAAATCCAGCCCCTCCGGCGCTTGAGGAGCGGGTCCGGGGCGGAGCCCCAGGGTGGGACGGGTAGGGGCGGAGGGGGCGAGAGCCTGTCCGGGTTGGGCGTGGCCTTCGGGTGCCGGGAGTGTCAGCGGGTGGGCTGGGGGGCGGGCCCTGTCGTGGAGGTGTGGCGGGCCGCCGCCTTCGCGATCTTCTCCGCGTCGAGGGCGAGTTCGCGGAACATGCCGCTGATGGGGTTGGTGAAGCCGGTGAAGTACAGGCCGGGCGCGTTCTTCGGGGTGTGGCCGCCCTGCGCGACCGGGTGCCCGCGGCCGTCGAGCACGTCGAGGTGTCCGACCATGCCTTCCAGGGCTCGGGTGTATCCGGTCGCGGCGATCACCACGTCGGGGTCGATCCGGTTTCCGTCGGCGAGGACGGCCTTGTCGTCCTCGAACCCCTCCACCGCGGCCACGATCTCCACCTTCCCCTTGCGGACGGCGTCGATGAGGCCGACGTCCTGGACGGGGATGGAGCCCTCGTTGACGCGGGAGTAGAGCCCGGTGTCGGGGCGGGGCAGGCCCCGGGCCGCCAGGTCGGGCACGCTCAGCTTCGCCATCGGCCCGGCCAGCGCGTCCACGAGGCGCACCGGCAGTCGCCGTACGGCGATGCCCGTGAACTGCGCCGCCCAGCCCGCCGTCGAACGGCGCACGATGTGCGGCGTGGTGCGAACGGACAGCCGGACGCGCGAGGCGCCGCCCTCGACCAGGTCCACGGCGATCTCGGCTCCGGTGTTGCCGATGCCGACGACGAGGACGTCGCGGCCCGCGTAGGGGGCGGGGTTGCGGTACTCGCCGGCGTGCAGGAGCTCGCCGGTGTAGGTGTCGCGGCCGGGCCAGTCGGGGACGCGCGGGGTGTGGTTGTAGCCGGTCGCGACGACCACCGCGCTGCCGGTCAGTTCGCGTCCGCCGGTGGCGTGCAGCAGCCAGCCGTCGCCGCCCGGGGCGGGCTCGACGCGGGAGACCTCGACACCCGTGACGATCTCCAGGCCATGGTGCTCGGCGTACTTCTCCAGGTAGCGCACCACGTTGTCGCGCGCCACCCAGCGGCCGAACGAGCGCGGCATCGACAGCCCCGGCAGCGCGGACAGGCGCCGGGTGGTGTGCAGGTGCAGCCGGTCGTAGTGGCCCCGCCAGGACGCGCCGACCTGGTCCGACTTCTCCAGTACGACGGCTCGCACGCCCCGGGCGCGCAGGGCGTACGCCGCCGCGAGTCCCCCGGGACCGCCTCCGATCACGTACACGGGGCGGTCCTCGTGGGAGGGCACCGTGGGGGAGGTCGTGGAAGCAGTCGAGTCGGCCATAGCGCGAGCGTAATCACGCCTTTGCTTGATAGGTCTCGGTCAAGAGGGGAATCGGTTGCGAAGTGGTCACGACTGTGGGAGGGGTGGGTGGGCCTGGTGGCGTAGGTCACTTCGATGGGGTGGGGGCGTGGAGAAAGCGTGCTGTCGTCGCAGGTGAGCGCCGGGGTGTACGCCTTGTGCGGGAGCGTGCTGTCGGCCCCGCGCGCCCCCTGGGATGGGTGGAGCGGTGGCCGGGTGGTGGCGGGCCGGTCGCGTGCCCCCCGCCGGTGGGTGCCGGCCTCTTGTGCGAGCGTCCCGGAGAGTCGAAACTGACGTACCGTCAGATACGTTGCCTCTGCGGGAGGTTCGGCCATGGACACGATCTGGCTCGGCGGGGCGGAATGGTTGGCCGTGCTCCGTATCGGGCTCGGGCTGTGGTGGCTCGAGAGCTGGCGGCACAAGGACAAGAAGGGCTGGTTCGAGCGCGGGACCGGTATCGCGTGGGCGGCGGACGTCGCGTCCAAGCACCGGTGGAACGCCGTGCGGTCCGGTTTCGACACGATCGTCGCACCGCGCCCCCGGACGATGGCGTACGTGGTCGTGTACGCGGAGCTGGCACTCGGTCTCGGCCTGGTGGCCGGACTGCTGACTCCCGTCGCGCTGGTCGCGGGCCTGCTCCTCAACGTCCTCTACTTCACCCTCATGATCCACGACTGGGCGGAACAGGGGCAGAACGCGATGATGGCGCTGGTCTCGGCCGTCGGCCTGTTCGGGATGTCCTGGCAGACATGGTCCCTGGACGACGCCCTGGGACTCTTCCGGTGAGCCCGACCGCCCGGGGCGCGGCGAGCGAGGGCCCGGTGCCTTCCGGGGGTGCGGCGGCCTCGGTGGGCGGGAGGGCTTCGGCGGGCGCGCCGGGTCCGGCGGGCGCGACAGGTTCCGGTGGCGGGTCCGACGTCCCCGAGGCCGACGCCTTCACCCGGCCGTACTGGGACGCGGCGGCCGGGGGGCGGCTGCTGATCCGGCACTGCGCGGCCTGCGACCGCGTTCACCACTATCCCCGCGAGTTCTGCCCGCACTGCTGGAGCGAGGACGTGAACTGGCGCCCCGCCTGCGGACGCGCCACGCTCTACACCTGGTCCGTCGTCCACCGCAACGATCTGCCGCCGTTCGGCGGTCGCGTGCCGTACACCGCCGCCGTCGTCGACCTGGCCGAGGGCCCCCGGATGATGACCGAGGTCGTCGGGTGCGAGGAAGCGGCGCTGCGGATCGGGATGGAGCTGGAGGTGGCCTTCCGGGCGGGGATTCCCGTGTTCCGGCCCGTGTCACCTGCCGGGGGGTGACGGTTTTCGGGCCTGCGGCGGCTCGGGGTCCGTCGCCAGGCGTCCGTGCAGGTGCACGTCGCGGAAGGCGTCATGGCGGCCGGCCTCGAACATCGCGCCGCGCAGAGTCCCCTCGTGCCGGAATCCGCAGCGTTCGGCGACCCGGCAGGACGCCTCGTGGCCCACGGCATGGCCCAGGTCGAGGCGGTGCAGCGCGAGGTCGGTGAAGGCGTAGCGGGCCGTGAGGGTGAGGGCGCGGGTGGCGACCTGGCGGCCGCGGCACTTCGGGAGGACCCAGTAACCGACGCGGGCGCAGCTTATGACGTGGTCGATCTCGTTGACGCCGATATGGCCCAGCGTCTCGCCGGTCCCGGCATCGGTGACGCAGAAGGAGACCCCGGTGCCGCTCGTCGCCGCCGCGACGCGGGTCCGCAGCGCCTCCCGGGCGGTGTCGATGTCCCGGACGAACCTGAGCGGGGTGTTCCAGCGCTGGAACTCGGGATCCGTCAGTCCGTGCAGATACGCCGACACATCGGCGTCGGACTCCGGGTCCCAGGGGCGGAGCCGCAGCCCGAGGCCCGTCAGTTCCGGGGCGGGCTGGACGGAGAACTGCACATGGGTGTCGGCCATCCTGCCATTCAAGCCCCTCCGGGCTCACGGGTCACTCCCCGAACGGTCCGTGCTCACCGGAAAGGGGGCAGCCGACCGGGAACACGGACCGGGGCGCGGGCTCATGCGTGCGGGGTCGGCGGGCTGGGCGTGCCGGGGCGGGGTGTGCCCGGTGGGGTCAGGGGGCCGTGCCCGTGGTCGCCGGTGGTGTCACGGCCACAGCAGCCCGGTGGCCCAGCCGGTCTCCGTGCGGCGGTAGACGAGCCGGGCGTGGCGCCGGCGGGTGTCACCCTGGAAGAACTCGACCTCGTCCGGACGCAGGCGGTAGAGCGTCCAGGTGGGGGCGGGGGAGTGCGGGGCGCTCTCGGCCCGCTCCCAGGCCGCGTCCGAGGCCCGGTCCAACTCGTCCCGTGAGGGCAGGACTTCGCTCTGCCGGCCCACCAGAGCGGCGGCCAGCGCGCCCGTGGAGCGGGCGTGCAGGTCCGCCTGGCTCTCCTCGGGGGACGCGGCGGTGACCGGGCCGCGGAGCCGGATCTGGCGTCCCTGCGCGGGCCAGTAGAAGCCGAGGGCGGCGTACGGCCGCGCGGCCAGCTGGCGTCCCTTGCGGCTCGTCACGTGCGAGGCGAACGCCCAGCCGTCGCCGTCCGCGCCGTGCAGCATCACCGTCCGGACGTCGGGCAGGCCGTCCTCGTCGGCCGTCGCGAGCGTCATCGTGTGCGGCTCGGACTGTCCGGCCGCCACCGCTTCCGCGAACCACCGGGTGAACAGGGTCAGCGGGTCGGCCGGAGCGTCCTCCGGGGCGAAGTCGGGCAGCTCGGTGTCCCACACCCGCAGCGATCTCAGCAGCTCATGAAGATCCGGTTCCATGGCTCCGAGTATCGCCTGGCACGGTCCGGCGCTCCATGGCACCGCCCTGCACCCCGGGTCCTGCACCCCGGGCCCTACACCCCGGCCCCCTCACCCCCGCCCCAGCACCACGGTCCCCGACGAGCAGAACCAGCCTCCCGTCCCGGACGCCACCGCCAGCTCGGGCGGAGTGCCGTCCGGGCGCCGTACCCGCCGTTCCTCCGGGAGATCGCCGCGCAACTGCCGTACGGCCTCCACGAGCAGGAACAGGCCGCGCATGCCCGGGTGCTGGGCCGACAGTCCGCCCCCGTCTGTGTTCACCGGCAGCTCCCCGCCCACCAGCAGCCGCCCCTTCGCCGCGTCCACGAAGGCGCCGCCCTCGCCCTTGGCGCAGAAGCCGAGGTCCTCCAGGGTCACCAGGGTCATGTAGGTGAAGGCGTCGTAGATCTCGGCGAAGTCGATCTCGGCCGGGCGGACTCCGGCGCGTTCGAAGGCGAGCCGGCCGCTCACCGCCGCCGGGGAGACGGTGAAGTCCGCCCACTCGGACATGGTGGTGTGGGAGACGTGCTCGCCGGTTCCGAGCACCCACACCGGGGCCGTACGGCAGTCGCGCACGTACTCCTCGGCCACCAGCAGGACCGCCGCGCCGCCGTCGGAGCGGACGCAGCAGTGCAGCTTGGTGAAAGGGTCCGCGATCATCGGCCCCGACAGGACGTCGTCGACGGTGACCGGGTCGCGGAACATCGCCTCCGGGTTGCGGGCCGCGTTCGCGCGGGCCTGGACGGCCACCGAGGCGAGCTGTTCGAGCGTGGTGCCGTACGTGTGCATGTGGCGGCGCGCGGCCATCGCGTACTTGGCGATGAGCGTGTGGCCGTACGGGGCCTCGAACTGCAGGGGGCCCCGGGCGCCGAAGGACAGGTCGCCGGTGCGGCGGCCCGCCCTGATGTCGGCGCGGGCGGTGGAGCCGTAGACGAGCAGGACGGCGTTCGCGTGGCCCGCCGCGATGGCGTCGGCCGCGTGGGCCGCCATGACCTCCCAGGTGGAGCCGCCGACGGATGTCGAGTCGACCCAGGTGGGCCGCAGCCCCAGGTATTCGGCCACTTCGGCGGGCGCGAGGGTGCCGAGGCCCGCCGACGCGAAGCCGTCGATCACCGAGCGGTCCAGGCCGGAGTCGGCCAGCGCGCGGCGCGCGGCCTGGGCGTGCAGCGCGTACGGGGTCGCCTCGTCCACGCGGCCGCAGTCGGACAGGGACACGCCGACGACGGCGGCCTTTCGACGGCTGTGACCCGGGGTGGCATGCGTCATGAATCTGACGGTACATCAGATAACTGCCCCTCCGGGAGCCGTCGCACCCCTGTGCATCTGGGACCCTCCGCCCTAACATGACGGCCCGTCAGATCAGCTTCCCGGATCAGCCCCCCGACGAGGGAGGAGCCCGCCCATGGACACCCGTCTCACCGCGGAGCAGGAGGAGATCCGTCGTACGCTGCGGGAGTTGCTGGTGAAGCGGTGCGGCCCGCGGGAGCTGCGGGCCGCCGAGCCGACCCCCGCCGGCTACGACCCGGCGCTCTGGGAGACCCTCGCGCGCCGGCTCGGGCTGCCCGGACTCGCCCTCCCCGAGGCGTACGGCGGTGTCGGCTGCTCGATGACCGAACTCGCCCTGGCCTGCGAGGAGTCGGGCCGCGCCCTCGCCCCCACGCCGCTGCTGTCCACCGCCGTTCTCGCCGCCCCGTTGATCCTGGCCCTCGGCACCGGGGCGCAGCGCGCCGCACTGCTGCCGCCGCTGGCCTCGGGCGCGCAGACCGCCGCCCTCGCGGTCCCCGGCACGGGCCTGGCCACCGCCCTCGCGCTGACCGGCGACAACCGCGGCGACTGGGCCGGCGGCGGCCGCGCCGGGGGCGTCCAGGCGCGCCGGGCGGACGGCGTGTGGCGGCTCTACGGGCAGGCGGCGCAGGTGCTCGACGGGCACAGTGCCGGGCTGCTGGTGGTGGCCGCGCACACCGGCGGGTTCGCGCGGTCGCGGACGCTGCTGTTCCTGGTGAGGGACGACGCCGGCGGACTGGTGCGCGCACGGCAGACCTCCCTGGACCCGACCCGGCCGCAGGCCAGACTCGAACTGCGTGACGTGGAAGCCGAGTTGTTGGGCGACGATCAGGCCGACGTGCCCGCGGCCCTGGCCGCCGCCGGGGACACCGCCGCCGCCGTCCTCGCCGTGGAGGCCGTGGGCGCCGCCGACCGCGTACTGGAACGCACCGTCGAACACGTGGGCCGGCGTGAGCAGTTCGGGCGGGCGATCGGCTCCTTCCAGGCCGTCAAGCACCGGCTCGCGGACGTGTACGTGGGCGTGCAGTCGGCCCGCTCGGCGGCGTACTACGCGGCCTGGGCCACCGGGACGGGCGGTGAACGCGTGGGCGCCCTCGCGCTGGCCCAGGCGCTGGAGGCGCTGCGCACCGCCGCCTCCGAGGGCATCCAGCTGCACGGAGGCATCGGCTTCACCTGGGAGCACGACGTCCACCTCTACTTCAAGCGCGCGTCCGGTGACGAACTGCTCTTCGGCCCCGTCCACCGGCTGCGCGCGCACGCGGCCGACGCGGCGCGGCTCTTCGACGGCGCGGAGGTGACGGTCTGATGGCGGCGTTCGGGCGTTCGCGTACGGGGAGCGGTACGGGCGACGGCGACGGCGACGGCGGGAGGGCGCGGGCGGGGACCGGGGCGAGGAGGATGCCCGGTGTCCGGCTGGTGCAGCGGGTCTCCTCCACCCGGACGTTCGCCAGGGTGGCCCCGCACCTCATCCCGGCCCTCGACCGCGCCGTGCACCGGCTCACCCGCGGGAAGGTGCTGCTCAGCGCCCAGATGCTGCCCGGGGTCGTCCTGACGGCGCGTGGCGCCAGGAGCGGTCTGGAGCGCCGTACCCCGCTGGCCTGCATGCCGGAGACGGGCACCTCGGGTGAGGCGGCCGGTGCGACGGGGTCCGGCTGGATCCTCATCGGTTCCAACTTCGGCCGTACGGGCCATCCCGCCTGGACCGCGAACCTGCTCGCCCGCCCCGACGCCGTCATCAACTGGAAGGGCGAGGACATTCCCGTGACCGCCCGGCTCCTCACGGGCGGGGAGAGGGACGCTGTCTGGACGACGGTGCTGGCGTTCTGGCCGCCGTACGCCACCTATCAGGCGCGGGTGGACCGGGAGATCCGGCTCTTCAGGATCGTGCGCCGGGCGGTGCCGGCCGACTCCGGGAGGGAAGAGGCCAGGAAGGAAGAGGCCAGGAAGGAAGAGGCCAGGAAGGGAGAGGCCGGGGACGGCGAGGCCGGGGCGGGCTGAACGGGCGTTCCGTTCCGGACGGCAGGATGGCCGGATGGCCGGATGGATGGCCGGGCTGAGTGGGCGGCCGGGCCGGCCGGGCGGTGCGGATGTACGGGCGGTCCGGGCGGATTCCCGGCGGTGGCCGTGCAGCGCAGCGGGCGGCAGCCCGCCGGACGGTTCTCCGGAACGAACTGCCGCCCGCATGACAGGAGCTGGAGCGTTCAGACGCGGGGATCTACTTCGTCGGCTTCTTCCCGGTCACACCCAGATACACCAACAGCGCCAGGTTCGGCTTGAGTTCGGCCTGCTTGACGCCCCAGGACTGGAACCCCTTCTGGTGCGAGGCGACCGCCGCGAGCATGGCCACGAGGGAACCGGCCATCGCGGCCGGGTTCACGTCCTTGTCGACCTTCCCCTTGGCCTGGAGTTCGGTGACCGAATCCGTAAGGGAGTTGTTCACGGAGTTCAGGATCTTCATGCGGATCTTGTAGAACCGCTTGTCGCCCTCGGCGGCGCCGAGATCGACCACGCGCAGGATCGCGTCGTTCTTCCGCCAGAACTCCAGGAAGCCGTCGACGAGTTCCTGGGCGGTCTGCCAGCCGGTCTTGCCGACCCAGGAACGGCCTTCGAGCAACCGGGTCAACGCGGCGCCCTCGGAGGCCATTTGGTCGGCGATCTCCAGGACGGCGCCTTCGACGTCCGGGAAGTACTGGTAGAAGGTCGCCGGTGAAGTGCCTGCCTTCCGGGCGACGTCAATGACTTTGACATCCCGGTAGGGCGAGGAGCTGAGCATCTCGCTGAGGCAGTCGAGCAGCTTCTGCCGGGTCGCCTGCCCACGCCGTCCGGCCACGCGGCCGTCGACGGTACGCACTTGTCCTGTCATGCCGTCAGCTTACCGAGGGGTGATCGGAGCGCGATTCGGCCGACTGCAAATGGGGTGCGGCCGTACATCGCGGGGGTTCGGCGGGGGTTCGGGGGACGTTCGACGAGGAGTTCGCCGGAGCTCGCGAGAGCTTTCCGGGCCCGCTCGACGCACGGCCCGCGATCCCGTGCGGGGCCCCTGAACAGGGACGGGGCGTCACCGGAGCAGGTGCGCACGCTCTGCGGGATACCGGCGGGGCCGTTAACTTGGCCGCATGGCCGAATCAGCCGCTGTCGCCGGGTTCTCCGAGGGTGTGCCCTGCTGGGTCGACGCGCAGCTTCCCGACGTGGAGGCGGGCAAGCGCTTCTACGGCGAGCTCTTCGGCTGGACGTTCCCCGAGGAGTCCGGGCCGGAGGGCTGGGCGGAGCTGGACGGTGAGCCGGTCGCCGCGCTCACGCCCAAACTGGACGGGCGCATGCCCACCGTGTGGACGGTGTACTTCGCGACGCCGGACGTCGAGGCGCTCACCCGGCGGATCGTGGCGGCCGGCGGCCGGATCATCTCCGTGCCCACGGCGGTGGGCCCGTCGGGCGAGCTGGGCACGGCCGCCCTCGCCACCGACGCGGAGGGCGCCGTGCTCGGCCTCTGGCAGCCCGGCACCCACCCCGGTTTCGCCAAGCGGCACGAGCCCCGCACGTTCTGCTGGGCCGAGCTGTACGCGCGCGACACCGCGACGGTCGACCGTTTCTACGGCACCTTGTTCCACGACGCGCTGTTCGGGCCCGACGCGACCCCCGATTTCGGCCGCGTTCCCGTGACGGGCGTCTTTCCGGCCGAGATGCCGCCCCATTTCCTCGTCCACTTCGGAGTCGAGGACTGCGAGGAGACACTCGGGACGGTGAACAGGCTCGGCGGCCGTGTCCAGGTGACACCCTTCGACACGTCGTACGGGCGCGTGGCCGTCGTCACGGACAATCAGGGGGCGTCGTTCGCCGTGCTCGAACGGTGAGGGTTCTCCGACCAGCGGTGATGTCGTACCGACGGTGAGGACGCTTCACCGTTCGAAGACATCGGGGGACGCTCCGGCGGATCAGGCCGAAACGCTTCTGCGGTCAGGGGCGCGGTATTTCGACGTGAGGGACGGCACTTCCGGGGGCCGGGGCGGGGTACTTCTGGGGTGAGGGGCGCATTTCGGCCCTGAACAGTGGCGCCCTGGCGGCCGTACCTCTGCCGGGGCGGTTGTTTTGTCACGAGACACCCCGATCCGGCCCCGGGTTCGCAACCGGCGGCTCGGCCAGGAAGAATCGGGGTGCGTGCCGCCACGGCGGTGCGGTGGTGAGACGCTGCACTGGGCCGCGTTCATACGTGGATGACGCGACCCGTACGGGGAGGTGGCAGGCAAGTGGTGGATCAGCTGACGCAGCACGATCCGCGCCGGATCGGGCCGTTCGAGGTGCTGGGACGGCTGGGTGCCGGCGGCATGGGGCTGGTCTATCTCGCGCGCTCGGCCTCCGGCCGGCGCGTGGCGATCAAGACGGTCAGGACCGAGCTCGCGGAGGACCAGTTGTTCCGGGTCCGCTTCTCGCGCGAGGTCGAGGCGGCCCGCGCCGTGTCGGGCTTCTACACGGCGGCCGTGGTCGACGCCGACGCCCGTGCCGCCGTGCCGTGGCTGGCCACCGCCTACGTGCCCGCGCCCTCGCTCGAGGAGATAGTGAATGAGTGCGGGCCGCTCCCGGCCCAGGCCGTGCGCTGGCTGGCGGCGGGCGTCGCGGAGGCGCTCCAGTCGATCCACGGCGCCGGACTCGTCCACCGCGACCTGAAGCCCTCGAACGTCCTCGTGGTCGAGGACGGGCCGCGCGTGATCGACTTCGGCATCGCGTCCGGCGTCTCGAACACCCGTCTGACCATGACCAACGTCGCGGTCGGCACCCCCGCCTACATGTCGCCCGAGCAGGCGAAGGACTCGCGCAGCGTCACCGGCGCGAGCGACGTCTTCTCCCTCGGCTCGATGCTCGTCTTCGCGGCCACCGGACACGCACCCTTCCACGGCGCCAACCCCGTCGAGACGGTCTTCATGCTGCTCCGCGAGGGCCCGGACCTCGAAGGCCTCCCCGACGAGCTGCGCCCGCTCATCGAGTCCTGTATGCAGATGGACGCCACGGCCCGCCCCAACCCCGCCGACCTCCAGGCCCAGCTCGCACCCCACCTCTTCGGCTCCGGCTCCGACGACAGCGGTACGGCGTCGGCGTGGCTGCCCGAGCGCGCGGTGGGCCTGATCGAGACCCGGCGCGGCGGCCGTCCGCCGGTCAAGCAGCCGGCCGGGGGAAGCGGACGCAGCGGCGGGGGGCGCGCCACGGTGCCTCCGCCTCCGTCGCACGCCCCGGTGCCCGTGGGGGCGCCCGACACCGGACCGGTGCGCCTCGCGGGCGCCCCGGTGCCCATCGGCCCCGGCCCGCGTGTCCTGGACGCCCGCGCGGCGGCCGTGAAGGCGCCGCCCCCGGAGGCCGGGCTCGCGGCGTCCTGGTCCCGTCCGCGCATCGGCGTGAACGGTGCCGAACCGGCGCCGGTGCCCACGGTCGCGCCCCCGGCGCCCGACGCTCCGGCCGGCTGGCGCCCCTGGCGCTTCCGGATGTCGAACGACGTCTGGGGCACGCCCGCGGTCGCCGACGACCTCGTCTACGTCACCTCCTTCGAAGTCCACGCCCTCGACGTGGCGACCGGCCGGCGCCGTTTCAAGACCCGTGACGTGGCGTGGTCCATGGCGGTGGCGGACGGCCGCATCCACGCGTCCGACGGCCCGACGCTGTACGCGCTCGAGGCCAGGGAGGGCGCGGACCTGTGGCGCCTGTCCACGGACGCCTGGGTCTACTCCCTCCAGGCCGACCGCGGAACGGTCGTCACCGGCACGCGCGGCGGCGGCGTCCAGGCCTGGGAGGCGGCGAACGGCCAGAAGCTCTGGGAGATCAGCGGCGCCCAGACGGACTTCGAGTCCCCGGAGGCCGGTCCGTCGGTCCACGACGGCACGGTGTACGTCTGGAAGGACGCGCGGCTGCGCGCCCTGGAGGCCCGTACGGGCGAGGAGCGCTGGTCGTACCCGATCGGCGACGCGGCCTCCTGCGGCGGTGTACCGGTCCGTATGACCCACGCGCCGGACGGCTACGTCTACATCTCCGCCGGCACCCGCGTCCTCGCCGTGGACACGGCGAGCGGTCACGTCCGCTGGCACTTCGAGGCCCCGGCCGTCTTCCTGTCCCCGCCCGCCTTCGTCCCGGGCCCGGCGGTGACGGGCGGCGGTGTCTACCTCGCCGACTACCTCGGCACGGTGTACGCCCTGGACGCGACCGACGGCCGCGACCGCTGGCGCATCGCCACCGAGTCCCGCGCCTCCACCGAGCCGGTCCTGGTGGCGGCCGGACACGTCCATGTGGGCAGCGGCAAGGGCCTGTACACGCTGGACGCCGTCACCGGCACCCCGAAGTGGCGCTTCCAGGCCGGTGGCGACCTGGTGGGCGCCCCCGCGGTGGCCGAGGGCCGTATCCACTTCGGCTCCACGGACCACCTGCTGTACACCCTGAAGGCCGACGACGGGCGCCTGCGCTGGAAGCTGGCCACCGGCGGCGAGATCACCGGCGCGCCCGTGGTCAAGGACGGCGTCGTGTACGCGTGCAGCAAGGACCGCTGTGTGTACGCGCTGGACGCGGAGAAGGGCACCGGGACCGCCCGCACCACGTGAGCGGGGCGAAAGCTCTGTGACGGCCGCCGTACCGGGCACGGAAGGGTCTCCGGACGGCGGCCGTCGTTCACGCGGACGGCCTTGCGGAAGCCGCTCCGGGTGCCGAGGCTACGCCCGGAGTGACCGGCCCGCCACAGGGAGCGAGGCCCGGTCCGGCCCGGTTCGAGGGTTTCTCCGGCCGGACGGGAGCGGGGTTCGACCGCCCGGCGGCCGGGCCCCTCAGCGCAGCCGGAACCCCGGCCGGCGGGCCGAGAACAGTTCCGCCTGCCGCTCGCCCGGCAGGTTTCCGAGGGAGACGAGCTGCGGAGCGTGCGCCAGGGCCGCCGCACGGGTCGCCTCCTGCGCCGACCACAGCGCCCGCACGGTCCCCTGGACGGCTTCGGCCGGGTAGGACGCGATGACCGCCGCGCACGCGACGGCCGCCGCCAACGCCCCTCCCGGCGGGGCGAGTTCGGACACCAGCCCCACCTCGTACGCCCGCCTCGCCGAGACCCGCTCGGCGGTCCCCATCAGCGCGAGGCGCGCCACCTCCCCGAACGGCATCCGCTGCGCGAGGTAGACGGACTCGTACGCGCTGACCATTCCGTACGTCGTGTGCGGGTCGAAGAAGGTGGCCTCCTCGTCGGCGACGACGAACTCCGACTCGCCCAGCAGATAGAAGGCGCCGCCGCAGGCGATCCCGTTCACGGCGGCGATCACCGGCTTCCACAGGCCGTTGGCCTTCGGCCCGACCGCGGCCAGCGGATCGTCCACCATGTAGGGGGAGCCGGGCTGCGGCACCTCGGCGCCGCGGTCGATCCCGGTGCAGAAGGCCCGCCGTCCCGCGCCGGTGACCACGACCGCCCGTACGGTGTCGTCGAACCGGAACTCGCGCCAGGCGGCGACCAGTTCGGCGGCCGTCGGAAGGTCGATGGCGTTGAGCCGGTCCTGCCGGTCGAGCGTGAGGACGGCTACCCCGGCGTCCTTGTCGACGCTCACCACGAGCCCGCCGGCTCCGGCCCGCCCGCTCACGCCCGCTCCAGGACCCAGCGCGGCACGGTGACGCCGTTCACCTCGGTGAACACGGCCTGCACCCGGGCCCCGATCCGGATCCGCCGGGCCGGAACGGAGTCGATGGGCTCGTCCGGCCCGCTCACCAGGTTCCCGGCCAGCCGTATCCGCGGTGCCTCCTCCAGCTCCACCACGATCGCGTTGTACGGGGCCAGCGCCGCGTAGGCGGGCAGGAGCGGCGGATGCGGGACGACGTACGACCAGATCCGGCCCCGCCCGCTCATCCTGCGCCACTCGTCCGCGAAGGAGTGGCAGTGCGGGCAGCAGGGGCGCGGCGGGAAGCGGAGTTCACCGCAGCCGGCGCAGGCCTGGACGCGGAGTTCGCCCCGGGCGGCGTAGTCCCAGAAGGGCGCCCCGTCGTCGTCGGGGACGGGGGACAGCAGCGGCTCCTTCGTCCGGTCCCTCCCGTCGGCCCCGGAACCCTCGGCCGTGCCGGCGGTCCCGGTCGTGCCGGCCGTCTCGGTCGTCCCGTTCGTGCCGGTCATCTCGGTCATCTCAGCCATCCCGGTTCCTCAGCTCCTCAGCAGGAGTGCGGAGGTCGGGACCCCTTCCCCCGCCGTGACCAGACAGGTCGCCGCTCCCGGCACCTGTGCCGTGCTCGTGCCCCGCAACTGCTTCACGCCCTCGTTGATGAGGTTGAAGCCGTGCACGTAGGCCTCGCTGAGCCCGCCGCCCCCGGTGTTGACCGGCAGCCGTCCGCCGATCTCCAGCGCGCCGCCCTCCGTGAAGGCCGCGCCCTCCCCGCGCCCGCAGAAGCCGTACCCCTCCAGCGAGAGGGGTATCAGGGGCGTGAACGCGTCGTAGATCTGCGCCACGTCCACGTCCTCGGGGGTGAGGTCGGCGTGCTTCCACAGGTGCCGGGCGGCGGTCCAGGCGGGCCCGGTGAGCGGGTCGTCGTTCCAGTAGTTGACCATCCCGTGGTGCTGGGCGGGCAGGCCCTGGGCGGCCGAGTGGACGTACACGGGCCGCTGCCGGCAGTCGCGGGCCCGCTCGGCGGACACGATCACGCAGGCGAGCGCGCCGTCCGTCTCCAGGCAGTTGTCGAAGAGGCAGAGCGGTTCGCTGATCCAGCGGGCGGTCATGTACATCTCGCGGGTCAGCGGGCGTTCGTACATCATCGCGGCCGGGTTCTGGTTGGCCCGGTTGCGGCAGGCGAGGGCCACGTTGAAGAGGTGGTCGCGGGTCGCCCCGTACTCGTGCATGTACCGGCGCGCGAGCATCCCGATCTCGTCGGCGGGCCGCAGCAGTCCGAAGGGCCGGGTCCACTGGGCCGGGGTGGGGAGCTGGACGGCCGTGTTCTTCCAGGGGCGCGGCCCGCTGCCCCGCTTGCGCGAGCGCCAGGCCACGCCCACCGTCGCCTGGCCGGCGGTGACGGCGGCGGCCAGGTGCGCGACGGTGGCGCAGGAACCGCCGCCCCCGTAGCCGACCTTGCTGAAGAAGGTGAGGTCGCCGAGCCCGACGGCCTTGGCGACCTCCACCTCGTCGGTCTCCTCCATGGTGTAGGAGGCGAGCGCGTCGACCTCCGCGGGCGCGATGCCGGCGTCGTCGAGGGCGGCGAGGATCGCTCGGCAGGCCAGAGTCTTCTCGGACTCCGGGAGGTGTTTCGCGAAGGCGGTCTGTCCGATTCCGACGACGGCTGTGGCGTCCTTGAGCCCTGGCATGGGTGACCTCCGCACACGGTCCCGGCTGCTGACAGTCCGTCAGGCTACAGCTAATCTGACGGTCAGTCAGCTAGTGGTGTTCCGGCGGGAGGTACACGATGCGCGGTGACCTGGAGTGGGGCGGAGTCCCGGGCCTTGTACGGTCGGCGGCGGCCCGTTTCGCGGACCGCGAGGCGGTCGTCGAGGGCCGGACGCGCGTCTCCTACGCGGAGTTGGGCGCCCGGGTGGAGCGCGCCGCGGCCGCCTGCGTGGCGAGCGGTGTCCACGTGGGCGACCGCGTGGCCGTCTGGGCCCCGAACACCCTCGACTGGATCGTCTCCGCCCTCGGCGCGGTGTCCGCCGGAGCGGTCCTGGTCCCCCTCAACACCCGCTTCAAGGGCGCCGAGGCGGCGTACGTGCTGGCCAGGAGCCGGGCGAAGCTGCTCTTCGTGACGGGAACGTTCCTCGGCACGTCCTACGTGGCCTCGCTGCGCCGGGCGGCGGGGGAGCCCGGGGAAGGGGCCGGGCAGGAGGTCGCCGGCCCCGGCGCCGGTCCGCTCCCCGGCCTTCCGCACCTGGAGCGGGTGGTCGTCCTCGCGGACGACGCTCCCGCCGACTTCCGTACCTGGAAGGACTTCCTCGCGGACGGGGAGGGTGTGGGGAGCGACGAGGTGCGCCGCCGGGGCGCGGCCGTGTCCGGCGCCTCGCCCTCCGACATCATCTTCACCTCGGGCACCACGGGCCGGCCGAAGGGTGCCCTGATCACCCACGCCCAGACGCTGCGCGGCTACGCGATCTGGAGCGACCTCGCCGGTCTGCGCGAGGGCGACCGCTATCTGATCGTGAACCCCTTCTTCCACACCTTCGGCTACAAGGCCGGGATCATCGCCTGTCTGATGCGCGGGGCGACGATGGTGCCGCAGCCGGTGTTCGACGTGGACACGGTGCTCGCGAACGTGGCCGCGGAACGCGTGTCCGTCCTCCCCGGCCCGCCCACCCTCCACCAGTCCCTCCTCGACCACCCCGCCCGCGACACGTACGACCTCTCCGCGCTGCGGCTGGTGGTGACGGGCGCCGCCGTGGTCCCGTTGCGGCTGGTCGAGCGCCTGCGCACGGAGCTCGGCGTGGACACGGTCCTGACGGCGTACGGCCTCTCCGAGGCGAGCGGCATCGTCACCATGTGCCGCAGGGGGGACCGGCCGGAGGTGATCGCCTCGACCTCGGGCCGGGCGATCCCGGACACCGAGGTGCGGGTGGTGGACGCCTCGGGGACCCCGGCGGCCCCCGGATCCCCCGGCGAGGTCCTGGTCCGCGGCTTCAACGTGATGAGCGGCTACTTCGAGGACGCGGCGGCCACGGCGGAGGTCCTGACACCGGACGGCTGGCTGCGCACGGGCGACGTGGGCGTCCTCGACCCCGAGGGCAACCTCCGCATCACCGACCGGATCAAGGACATGTTCATCGTCGGCGGCTTCAACGCCTACCCCGCGGAGATCGAGCAGCTCCTCGGCCTGCACCCCGAGGTCGCCGACGTGGCGGTCGTCGGCGTACCGGACAGCCGTCTCGGCGAGGTGGGCAGGGCCTACGTCGTCCGCCGCCCGCGCTCCGCCCTCACGGCCGACGACCTGATCACCTGGTCCCGCCGCGAAATGGCCAACTACAAGGTGCCCCGCACGATCGCCTTCGTCACCGAACTGCCCCGCAACGCGAGCGGGAAGGTGGTGAAGGGGGAGCTGCGGGGGCGGTAGCCGGGTGCCGGGCCCCCGGACGCACGGCGACCGCGGCGGCTCCCCCTCCGCGCCGCCGCGGTCGATCCCCGTGTGGTGTAAGTCCGCCCCCCCCAGGTGGGACTTAGACCGGCTCGTCCGTCGCGTGGATGTTGTCCGTCGAGGCGTCGCCGGTGCCGTCGTCCTTGGTGATCGGGTTCTTGCCGGTGAGCGGCTCGCTCGTGGCGTGGATGTTGTCCGTGGAAGCCCCGCCCGTCGGCTCGTCCGTGGCGTGGATGTTGTCGGTGCTGTTGGTGTCGCTCATGGTGGCTGTCCCCCTGACAGTCTTGGTGCGTTGTTTGGAGCGGCCCGTCCGGCAGCTCCCCCGTGGGCCGCCGGACGGGCACTCGGGGCCGATTACCTTAGTGCTACGGCCTCAGGTCGTTCCGTCTGCCCCCCGACGCGACGGATCGACAACACAGAGACTGCCGGGCCGCGATAAACGAACGATGAACGCCCCGGCATGCGAACGCCTATGAAGTCCCGGACGGCCCCTAGGGCTTGTCTGACGAGCCCTAGGCGACGGCCAGCGGATTGAGGAGCGCCCTGACCGTGGCGGCCTCCGGAGCCCCCA
The DNA here is from genome assembly GCF_042888945.1 of Streptomyces sp. NPDC002698. Taxonomy (NCBI): domain Bacteria; kingdom Bacillati; phylum Actinomycetota; class Actinomycetes; order Kitasatosporales; family Streptomycetaceae; genus Streptomyces; species Streptomyces sp. NPDC002698. The sequence continues at coordinate 113,545 of NZ_JBIAQM010000005.1, read as the reverse complement.
ACGTCTGGAAGATGTCCAGGGATTCGCGCCAGCAGACCTGGGCCCGGCCGGAGTGGCCGATCGCGTTCAGCGCCTGCCCGAGCACGACGAGGACATTGCCCCGGCGCCACTCGCCGCCGATGCCGCGCAGCACCGTCAGGGCCGTCTCGGCGTTCGTCGCCGCGGCGGCCGGGCGCTGGGCGGCGATATCGGCCTCCGCGAGGCGGAACAAGGACATGCCCTCCCACAGCCGCTGGCGGCTGTTGCGGAACACCGCGAGCGCCTCTCCGAGACGGGCGGTCGCCTCCGCCAGCCGGCCGCTCTGGGTGAGGGCGAGGCCCAGCGCGTAACGGCCGTTGGCGCCCTTCAGCGCGTGGCCCATGTCGTCGTACATGTCGGTGCCCTGCTGGGCCAGCGACACGGCGCTGCCGGTGCGTCCGGTGGCGAGGTGGATGCGCGAGAGGTTGCACAGGGCGCTGGCCTCGCCGGCCCGGTCCTGGCAGGCCCGGAAGCTCTCGATCGCCCGCGTGAGATGCGCCTCGCCGTCCTCGTACTGGTTCTGCAGGAGAGCGATCACCCCGAGGGTGTTGGAGGCCCAGCAGCTCGTCAGGTGGTCCGTCTCGGCGGCCAGTTCGAGGGCCTGCGCGGCGGCCTCGCGGGCCGGGTCGAACCGGCCGGTGTAGTAGTGGACGTAGGCCAGGGTGACCAGGGACCGCGCCTCGGCGTGCGCGTCGGCCGCCTCCTGGGCCGCTTCCCGCAGCGCGGAGGCGACCCCCTCGTACGCCTTGGAGTTCGTGCCGGACTCCGCCAGGTCCACGGAGGCCCACAGCGCGTCGACCGAGCGCCGGAGGAATCCGTCCTTGGTGGACTGCCGGACACACGCCAGCAGGGAGATCGCCTCCGAGTACAGCCAGTCCTGCGCCCGGTGCCGGTCCTCGAACGTCAGCCCGGCGTACGCCGTCGGTTCCAGATGGTCCACCAGGCGGTCGCCGGGGCGTTCGATCGCGTAGACCCCGGCCGCCGTGCTCAGGTAGAAGTCCAGCAGCCTGGACAGGGCCGCCGCCCGTTCGCTCGGGGGCTGTTCGTCGCGTTCGGCGCACGCACGCGCGTAGAGGCGGACCAGGTCGTGGTAGCGGTAGCGGCCGGGGGCCGCCGACTCCAGGAGGGAGGTGTCGACGAGGGACTCCAGGAGGTCCTCGGTCGCCTCGGCCGGGAGGTCGAGCACCGCCGCGGCGGCGGCCAGGGAGATGTCCGGGCCGTCGGCGAGGCCCAGCAGCCGGAAGGCGCGCGCCTGCGCCGGCTCCAGCTGGCCGTAGCCGAGTTCGAAGGTGGCCTTGACGGCCAGGTCGCCGGCCTGGAGTTCGTCCAGCCGGCGGCGCTCGTCGCCGAGCTTCGCCGCGAGCACCGACACCGTCCAGGTGCGGCGGGCGGCGAGCCGGGACGCGGCGATCCGGATGGCCAGCGGGAGGAAGCCGCAGGCCGCGACCACGTCGAGGGCGGCCTCCCGCTCGGAGGCGACGCGTTCCTCGCCCACGATCTTCGTGAAGAGCTGCAGCGCCTCCTCGGGGGACATCACGTCGAGGTCCACGAGATGGGCGCCCGCCAGGTCCACCATCCGGATGCGCGAGGTCACCAGGGCGGCGCAGCCCTCCATGCCGGGCAGCAGCGGCCGTACCTGGGCGGCGTCGCGGGCGTTGTCCAGCAGGACCAGGACGCGGCGCCCGTCGAGGACGGAGCGGTAGAGGGCCGAGCGTTCCTCCAGCGAGTCGGGGATCGCGGAGTCCGCCGTTCCCAGGGCCCGCAGGAAGGCGCCGAGGACCGTCTCCGGTTCGGCCGCCCGCGACCCGGCGCCCTGGAGGTCGACGTAGAGCTGGCCGTCGGGGAAGGCGGCGCGGGCCTGGTGGGCCACGTGCACCGCGAGGGTGGTCTTGCCGACGCCCCCGATGCCCGCGAGCGCCGAGACGGCCATGACGCGGCCCTCCTCGGTGGACGCCGCGGCGAGGACGTCGCTCAGTTCCTGTACGAAGGACGCCCGGCCGGTGAAGTCGGTGACGGTCGCCGGGAGCTGGGCCGGGCGGACGAGGGCGACGACGGGCTCCGCCTTCGGGGCGGAGGGCTCGGCGAGGCCCGGGTCCGCCTGGAGTATGCGCTGCTGGAGTTCCCTCAGCCCCTGCCGCGGGTCCACGCCCAGTTCGTCGGCGAGCAGCCGCCGGGTGTCCGCGTACACGGCGAGGGCCTCGGCCTGGCGGCCGGAGCGGTACAGCGCCAGCATCAGCAGTTCCCGCAGGCGTTCGCGCAGCGGGTGCGCGGCGGTGAGCGCGGTGAGTTCGGAGACCGCCTCCGCGTGGAAGCCCTGTTCCAGGTCCATGTCGAGGCAGGATTCGAGGAGTTGCAGGCGCCACTCCTCCAGGCGGGCCCGCTGGGTCTCCGCGTGGGGGCCGGGGATGCTCGCGAGGGGTTCGCCGTCCCACAGGGCGAGGGCGTCCCGGAGCAGGTCGCGGGCGCGGGAGAGATCGCCCGCCGCGCGTGCCTTCTCGGCGTCGGCGGCGAGTTCCTGGGCGTTCACGTGGTCGAGGGCGCCCTCGCGCAGGGAGCGGATGGCGTAGCCGCCGGACTCGCTCACCAGCACCTCGGCGCCGAGCGTCTTGCGCAGGCGGGAGGCGTACGTCCGCAGGGCGGCCAGCGCCTGGGACGGGGGCTCGTCGCCCCACAGGGCGTCGATGAGCTCGGAGGCCGTGGCGGTGCGGCCGTCGCGCAGCAGCAGCGCGGCCAGCAGGGCGCGTTGCTGCGGGGACCCGGCCGGCAGCGGATCGTCGCCGAGCCAGGCGCGCACCGGGCCGAGCACGCTGAAGCGCAACGCCGCGGGCTCCTCGGAGCCCGGATGCCACTGCTTCGGTACGCGCGGCACACCGTCCATCGCTGTCCCCCTGCCGAACTGTCAGTACAACGAGGCCAGTTTGCCTTGTTCATGGCGGATGCGTCAGCCGTGCGAGACAGCGATCACAAGGCGTGGCCCGGTAGGTCACACGGTCCTCACACAGGCTCCTCACACTTCCCCGCTTATTCATCCGCGCGCCGCCGTCCGCCGGGTGCTCCGGCGGACGCCGGGCGGGCCGCCCACAGGCAGCTCCCGGATAGCTGACGGGTCGTCAGATCAGCGCTACCGTGGCCGGTATGGAGACCACGGAAAGCGCGCAGAGCCGCTCGGCGGACGCAGGGACCGCCTTCCCGAGGATCATCTCGGTGGACGACCACACGGTCGAACCGCCCGACGTCTGGCGGGACCGGCTGCCCGCGAAGTACCAGGACACAGGCCCCCGCATCGTTCGCGCGCCCCTGAAGGAAATGACCTTCCTGGGCGGGAAGTTCGCCCCCGTGATGGGCGCTCCGGGCGACGAGGGTCCCGTCGGCGACTGGTGGGTCTACGAAGACCTGCGCAGGCCCCTCACCCGCCTCGACACGGCCGTGGGCTACGACCGTGACGAGATCCGGCTCGAGATCATCACGTACGAGCAGATGCGCCCAGGCTCGTACGACGTGCCGCAGCGGCTGGCCGACATGGACGTCAACCACGTCCAGTCCGCCCTCTGCTTCCCCACCTTCCCCCGGTTCTGCGGGCAGACGTTCACCGAGGCGGCCGACCGTGAACTCGGCCTTCTCTCGGTGCGGGCCTACAACGACTGGATGGTGGAGGAGTGGTGCGGGCCGGACGCCCGCGGGCGCCTGATACCGCTCACGCTCGTACCGCTGTGGGACGCCCGGCTCGCGGCGGACGAGGTGCGGCGCAACGCCGCCCGCGGTGTGCGCGCGGTGGCCTTCTCCGAGATCCCGCCGCACCTCGGGCTCCCGTCCGTGCACACCGACGACTGGGACCCCTTCCTCGCCGCGTGCGACGAGACGGGCACCGTCATCGCCATGCACATCGGCTCCAGCAGCCGGATGCCGTCGACCTCGGCCGACGCGCCGCCCGCGGTCGGCTCGACGATCACCTTCGCCAACTGCTGCTTCTCGATGGTCGACTGGCTGATGAGCGGCAAGTTCGAGCGCTTCCCGAACCTGAGGGTGATGTACGCGGAGGGCCAGATCGGCTGGATCCCGTACATCCTGGAGCGCGCCGACGTGGTGTGGGAGGAGAACCGGGCCTGGGGCGGGGTGGCCGACAAGGTCCACCGGCCGCCGTCCGAGCTGTTCGCCGACCACGTGTACGGCTGCTTCTTCGACGACGCGTTCGGGCTGCGGAACCTCGACGCGATCGGCGTCGGCAACGTCCTCTACGAGACCGACTACCCCCACTCCGACTCCACCTGGCCGAAGTCGAAGGAGGTCGGCGAGGCCCAGATGGGGCACCTGGCCCCGGACGTCGTCGAGCGGATCGTGCGGGGGAACGCGATCGGCCTGCTGGGGCTGACGGAGGACGGGCTCTGGGCGGGCTGAGGGCCCGGGCCCGGTCCGGTGAACGTTGCGGGAACTCCGGCCGTCCTCCGGGGCAACCCTGCGGCCACCGGGGGAGTCGTACCGGCGGAGGAGCGATGATCTTGGCTCCTCCATCGGACGGCTGCTCTTTTACCGCAGGAGTTGGGTTCCCCATGAGAAGACGCAGGTTCGGCTCTCGCCTCGGACTCGTGGCCGCCGTGGCCGTCGCCGGAGCCGTCACCGGCCCGGTGAGCGCGCACGCGGCCGGTACGGCGGGCGCCGGGGCGACGAGCGTGCGCGCCGACTTCAACGGCGACGGTTACGCGGACCTCGCCGTCGCCGCCCCGTACGGCATGGCCGGCGGGTACGCCAGTTCGGGTTACGTGAGCGTCGTGTACGGCTCCTCGAAGGGGCTGGACACCAAGCACCGGCAGATCGTCAGCCAGGACGCGCCCGGCATACCCGACGACTCCGAGTCCCTGGACTTTTTCGGCTGGGGCCTGTCCTTCGGTGACCTGGACGGCGACGGTTACGCGGACCTGGTCGTCGGCGCGTTCGGTGAGGACGTCGGGAACGCGCAGGAGGTGGGCACCCTGACCGTCGTCTGGGGCGGGAAGGCGGGGCTGTCCGGCGGCACGGTCGTGGCGACCGGTTCCATGTTCGACCAGGTCAGGCCCCGGCACGCCACCGTCGGCGACTTCAACGGCGACGGTCACCTCGACGTGGCCTCGGACAACCGGCTGCTGTCCGGTCCGTTCACCCGCACGGCCGGTGCCGCGGCGACCGGGAACCTCGTCCTCGACACGGACGACGTCCCCGACTACCCCCACCATGTCGACGACATCGCCGCCGGGGACGTCGACCACGACGGCGTCACCGACCTCGTCGCCCTCATCCACACCCCCGACGAGGAGGGGCCGGGCGTCGGCTACCGCGTCGAATACCTCCACGGCACCCGGCAGGGGCTGAGCGCCCCGGTCGAACTGACGCGGGCCGACGACACCTGGGTGCCCGGCGGCTCCAGCCTCGGCGTCGGCGACGTGAACAAGGACGGGTACGCCGACCTCGTCATCGGGCGCCCCTTCGGCAGCCGCGGGGAGGATTCCGTCGAGCCGGCGCGCCTCGGCGGCCAGGTCGGCGTGGTGTACGGCTCGGCGAAGGGGCCCGACGTCTCCCGTACGACGGTGATCAACCAGAACACGGCGGGCGTGCCCGGAGTGTCCGAGAAGGGCGACCGCTTCGGCTCGGGCGTCTCCGTCGGGGACGTCAACGGCGACGGGTACGCGGACGTCGCCGTCGGTGCCCCGGGCGAGGCCATCGGCACGCTCTCCTCGGCGGGCGCGGCGGCCGTGCTGCGCGGCGGCGCGTCCGGCCTCACCGGGAAAGGCGCCGTGTCCTTCAGCCAGAACACCACGGGCGTGCCCGGCACCGCCGAGAAGAACGACCTCTTCGGCGGGTACACCACGCTGACCGACGTCAACCGCGACGGCCGCGCCGAGCTGTACGTCTCCGCGCACGGGGAGAACGCCTCCATCGGCGCCGTCTGGGCCTTCCGCTCCACCGCCTCCGGCCCGACCGCCTCCGGCTCGGCCGCCTTCGGGCCCGTCGGCCTCGGCGCGCCCGTCAACAACTCCTGGTTCGGCTACGGCTTCGGCCGCTGACGCACCCTGCGGGCCTCTCCCGGACAGCAGCCCCGGCGGACACGTTCCGCCGGGGCTGCCCCTTGTCTGATGTGGCGTCAGCGACGACTATGTGCGAGTCCCATTCAATCTGACGGACCGTCAGGCAGTCGGGGGGCCGTCAGTCAGGCAAGGGGGTCGTCGTGCCCGTCCCGTCCGAGGAACGCCTCTCCTACGGCATCCAGCTCCCCGTCCAGTCCCAGAGCACCCTCTACGCGGAACCCTGGGAAGCCGCCGCCGGTCCCGCCGACCTCGTCGAGATCGCCCGCGCCGCCGACCGCGCCGGATTCGCCTACATCGCGAGCTGTGACCACGTCGCCATTCCGCGCCGGCTCGCGGGCGCCATGAGCACGATCTGGTACGACCCGGTCGCCACGCTCGCCCACCTCGCGGCCGTCACCGAGCGCGTACGGCTGCTCAGCCATGTCGCGATCGTCGGGCTCAGGCATCCGCTCGTCACCGCCAAGCAGTACGCGACCCTCGACCACCTCTCCGGCGGCAGGCTGATCCTCGGGGTCGGCGCCGGGCACGTACGGGAGGAGTTCGAGGCGGTCGGGGCCGACTTCGAGCGCCGGGGGGCCGTCCTCGACGAGACGATCGACGCCCTGCGCGCCGCGCTCGGGCCGGACGAGTTCCCCGTCCACCACGGCAAGACCTACGACTTCGAGGGCCTCGGGCAGCGGCCCCGGCCCGCCCAGCGGCGCGTGCCCGTGTGGGTGGGCGGCTCCTCGCCCGCCGCCGTGCGCCGGGCCGCGCTGCGCGGCGACGGCTGGCTGCCGCAGGGCGATCCGCGCGACCGGCTGCCGGGGCAGATCGCCCGGCTCACGGCCCTGCGCGCCGAGGCGGGCGTCGGGGAACCCCTCACGATCGGCGCCATCACCGAGCCGCTGTACGTGGGAGAGCCCGGCTGGGAGGTCGGGCGGCGGACGCTGAGCGGTCCGCCCGAGGCGCTGGCCGCGTCGCTGCGGGAGTACGGCGCGATGGGCGTGCACCAGATCCAGGTGCGGTTCCGCAGCCGGAGCCGCGACGAACTCACGGACCAGATGGCGGCGTTCGGCGCGGACGTCGCGCCCCACCTCAACTAGGGAGTCACGGCATGGGCAAGCTGGACGGACGGGTCGTCCTCGTCACCGGCGCCGCGCGCGGGCAGGGCGAGCAGGAGGCGCGGCTCTTCGCGGCGGAGGGCGCGCGCGTGATCGTCGCCGACGTGCTCGACGACCAGGGGCGGGAGCTCGCCGGGGAGATCGGCGCGCACTACGTGCACCTGGACGTGGGCAGGGAGGAGGACTGGACGGCGGCGGTCGCGTCGGCGAAGGCCGCGTACGGGCGGATCGACGGGCTGGTCAACAACGCCGGCATCCTGCGCTTCAACGCGCTCGTCGACACCCCGCTGGCCGAGTTCATGCAGATCGTGCAGGTCAACCAGGTCGGGGTGTTCCTCGGGATCAAGACCCTCGCGCCCGAGATCGCCGAGGCCGGGGGCGGCACGATCGTGAACACGGCCTCTTTCACCGGGCTCACGGGGATGGCGTACGTGGGCGCGTACGCGGCGACCAAGCACGCCATCGTCGGACTCACCCGGGTGGCCGCGCTCGAACTCGCGGACAAGGGGATCCGTGTCAACGCCGTCTGCCCGGGCGCCGTCGACACGGCCATGAGCAACCCGGCGCAGCTCTCCGGCGGCGCGGACGGCGAGGATGCCTCGCGGGCGCTCGACGCGTTCTACGGCAAGCTCGTGCCGCTCGGCCGGATCGGCCGCCCCGAGGACGTGGCCCGGCTGGCCCTGTTCCTGACCGGCGAGGACTCCTCGTACATCACCGGGCAGCCCTTCGTGATCGACGGCGGCTGGCTCGCCGGCGTCAGCGTTCTCTGACGACGCATCAGCTATTGACGGTCCACGCGCGCGGTGGAACAGTCGGCTCAAAGAATCTGACGGTATGTCAGATAACTGGATGGGGACGGTGAACCTCCTTGGAATTCGGGCTCTTTGTACAGGGATACGTGGGCAAGCGGGCCTTGACCGACCCGCTCGCGGAGCACAAGGCGCTGATGGAGGAGACCGAGTACGTCATCCAGGCGGACAAGTCCGGCTTCAAGTACGCCTGGGCGTCCGAGCACCACTTCCTGGAGGAGTACTCGCACCTCTCGGCCAACGACGTCTACCTCGGCTATCTGGCGCACGCCACCGACCGCATCCACCTCGGCTCCGGCATCTTCAACCCGCTCGCCCAGGTCAACCACCCGGTCAAGGTCGCCGAGAAGGTCGCCATGCTCGACCATCTCACCGGCAACCGCTTCGAGTTCGGGTCCGGCCGCGGCGCCGGCTCGCACGAGATCCTCGGCTTCCTCCCCGGCATCACCGACATGAACTTCACCAAGGAGATCTGGGAAGAGACCATCGCCGAGTTCCCGAAGATGTGGCTCCAGGACGAGTACGCCGGCTTCCAGGGCAAGCACTGGTCGCTGCCGCCGCGCAAGATCCTGCCCAAGCCGTACGGGAAGTCCCACCCCGCGATGTGGTACGCCGCCGGGTCCCCGCCCTCGTACTCCATGGCCGCCCGCAAGGGCCTCGGCGTGCTCGGCTTCAGCGTGCAGAAGGTCTCCGACATGGAGTGGGTCCTGGAGCAGTACAAGACCGCCGTCGTGAACGCCGAGCCCATCGGCGACTTCGTCAACGACAACGTCATGGTGACCACCACCGCCATCTGCGCGCCCACCCACGAGGAGGCGATCCGGATCGCGGTCGGCGGCGGGCTGCACTACCTGCCCTCCCTCGTCTTCCGCTACCACGACACCTTCCCGCGCCCCGAGGGCTTCCCCGTCTGGCCCGAGACGCTCCCCGAGTACACCCCCGAGTTCGTCGAACTCCTCATCGAGGAGGAGCTGTTGATCTGCGGCGACCCGGACGAGGTGCTGACCCAGTGCAAGCGCTGGGAGCAGGCCGGCGCCGACCAGCTCAGCTTCGGACTGCCCGTCGGCGTCCCCAAGGAGGAGACGCTCCAGACGATCCGGCTGATCGGCGAGCACGTGATCCCGAAGATCGACACGGACCCGGTGCACCGCACCACCCGCTTCCGCCAAGCCGCCGTCTAGGTCCAGGAGGTACTTCCGCGATGCTCGACCACGTGATCAAGGGCGCGACCGTCGTGGACGGGACGGGAGCGCCCGCCCGCACCGCGGACGTGGGCCTGCGCGGCGGCCGGATCGCCGTGATCGGCGCGGTCACCGAGCCGTCCCGGACGAGCGAGGACGCGCACGGACTCGTCCTCGCCCCCGGCTTCGTGGACCCGCACACGCACTACGACGCCCAGCTCTTCTGGGACCCGTACGCGACCCCGTCCCTGAACCACGGGGTCACCACGGTCGCGGGCGGCAACTGCGGCTTCACCCTCGCCCCGCTGAACCCGGAGCGCCCCGAGGACGCCGACTACACGCGCCGCATGCTGTCCAGGGTCGAGGGCATGTCCCTGGTCGCCCTGGAGGAGGGCGCGCCCTGGAACTGGAACACCTTCGGGGACTACCTCGACGCCCTGGAGGGCCGGATCGCGGTCAACGCGGGCTTCATGGTGGGCCATTGCGCGCTGCGGCGGTACGTGATGGGCCCCGACGCCGTGGGCGGACAGCCGACGAGGGAACAGCTCGACGCCATGCTGCGGCTGTTCCACGAGGCCATGGAAGCGGGTGCCTGGGGCCTGTCCACCACCCAGTCCTCCACCCATTCCGACGGCGACGGGAAGCCGGTCGCCTCCCGGCACGCCGGCCCCGCCGAACTGCTGGCCCTCTCCCGGGCCGTGGGGGAGCACGAGGGCACCCAGATCGAGGCGATCGTGGCCGGCTGCCTGGACCAGTTCAGCGACGCCGAGATCGATCTGTTCGTGGAGATGAGCGCGGCCGCGGGCCGCCCGCTCAACTGGAACGTCCTGACGATCGACGCCGCCGTCCCCGAGCGCGTCCCGCGCCAGCTGGAGGCGAGCGAACGCGCCCGCAAGTCCGGCGGCCGTGTCGTCGCGCTCACCATGCCGATCCTCACCCCGATGAACATGTCGCTCGGCACCTTCTGCGCCCTGAACCTGATCCCCGGCTGGGGACCGGTCCTCGCGCTGCCCGTTCCGGAACGCATGGCGAAGCTCGGCGACCCGGAGGTCCGCGCCGAGATGCTGCGCCGCGCGGACAGCAAGGAGGCGGGGGTCTTCCGGCGGCTCGCCGACTTCGGCCGGTACGTCATCGGCGACACCTACAGCGCCGCGAACGAGGGCCTGACCGGGCGCGTGGTGCGGGACATCGCCGCCGAACGCGGCCAGGAGCCCTTCGCGTGCCTGGTGGAGATCTGCGCGGCCGACGAACTGCGCACGGTCCTGTGGCCCATGCCCACCGACAACGACCCGGACTCCTGGGCGCTGCGCGCCGAGACCTGGCAGCACCAGGACGTCCTGCTCGGCGGCTCCGACGCGGGCGCCCATCTGGACCGCATGTGCGGGGCCCCGTACACCACCCGGTTCCTCGGCGACTGTCTGCGCGGACGCCGGCTCGCCTCCCTGGAGCAGGCGGTGAAGATGCTGACGGACGACCCGGCGCGGCTGTTCGGGCTGCGCGACCGCGGACGCGTCGAGGTGGGATTCCATGCGGACCTGGTGCTCTTCGACCCGGAGCGGATCGACGCCGGCAAGGCCACCCTGGTGCACGACCTGCCGGGTGACAGTCCGCGGCTCGACTCCCGGGCGATCGGGGTGAGGGCCGTGTGGGTCAACGGGACCGAGGCGATCCGCGACGACGTGGTGACGGGCGCGGTGCCGGGGAAGGTGCTGCGGTCGGGCCGCGACACCAGGACGGTGAGCACCCGGTGACGGCCTCCGGGAGCACCGGGCAGCGGCTGTTCATCGGCGGAGCGTGGGTGACGCCCGACCACGGCTTCTACGAGGTGACCGACCCGGCGACCGAGAAGGCCGTCGGGCTCGCCCCCGAGGCGTCGCGGGCGCAGGTGCACGCGGCCGCGGCGGCGGCCCGCGAGGCCTTCGGACCGTGGTCGCGCACGCCCGCCGAGGAGCGGGCCGGCGTCCTCGCGCGGGCGGCGGACCTCATCCAGCGCGACTTCGTGCCGTACGCCGACCTCGCTCAGGCGGAGAGCGGCGCCACCACCGGGACGGCGCGCGGCATGCAGGTCGGGGTCGGGGTGGCCCGCTTCCGGCGCTACGCGCGGCCCGAACCGGTCGAGAGGGCGCTGCCGCCGCAGATCAACGAGGCGGGTCCCTTCGGCGGGGCCGCCGTGATGGGCGCGCTGGCCGTGCGCCAGCCCGTCGGCGTGGTCACCTGCATCACCTCGTACAACAATCCCTGGGCCAACCCGGCGGGCAAGATCGCCCCCGCTCTGGCGATGGGCAACACCGTGGTGGTGAAGCCGGCCCCGCAGGACCCGCTGTCCGTGTACCGGATGGCCGAGGCGCTGGAGGCGGCGGGCGTGCCGCCGGGCGTGGTGAACGTGGTCAGCGGTTCGACGGCGGAGTCCGGCGAGGCGGCGGTCGACTCCCCGGACGTCGACATGGTCAGTTTCACCGGTTCGACGGCGGTCGGGCAGCGGATCGCCGAGGTGTGCGGACGCGGCATGAAACGCCAGCTCATGGAACTGGGCGGCAAGGGCGCGGCGATCGTCTTCGAGGACGCGGACCTGAGGTCGGCGGTGTCGGGCATCGGTACGACCTTCTCCTTCTACAGCGGGCAGATCTGCACGGCGCCGACGCGGGTACTGGTCCAGCGGGGTGCGTACGACCGGCTGGTGCAGCAACTGGCCGCCTACGCCGGGCACCTGAAGGTGGGCGATCCGCGGGAGCGGGGCACGGTGGTCGGCCCGGTCATCTCGGCGGCCCACCGCGACCGCGTCGAGTCCTACGTCGAACTCGGCCGCAAGGAAGGCGCACGGGTGGTGACCGGCGGCGAACGGCCCTCCCTGCCCAGCGGGTTCTACGTCGCACCCGCTCTTCTCGCCGACTGCACACCGGACATGAGGGTGGTCCGGGAGGAGATCTTCGGCCCGGTCGTCGTCGTGCTGCCCTTCGACGACGAGGAGGAGGCGATCGCCCTCGCCAACGACTCCGACTACGGCCTGATCGACTACGTCTGGTCCGGGGACGTGGCCCGCGGCTTCCGCGTCGCCCGCCGGCTGCGCGCGGGCGGAGTCGGCGTCAACACCGTCGGCCGCAACATGGAGGCCCCCTTCGGCGGCTTCAAGAAGAGCGGGGTCGGCCGCGACGTGGGCTCGTACGCCCTGCACGCGTACAGCGAGACCCAGGCGATCGTGTGGCCGGGGTGAGACACTGGCGCGGAGCGGCCGAAGCCTGTCCGGCGGATCTTCACGGAGTACGGGTCACCTGAGCCGGGTCGGCCGCTCCAGCTCTCGAGGAAAGACCAGTTGACACCACATTCCCTGGCGTTCTACCTGGACGTGATCACGTCGGGAACGGTCCTCGGCGCCAAGCCGACGGACAGTCCCGACCAGGTGGCCTGGCACAGGGCGCGTTACGGCCGTCAGGACGGCGGTCGATAGTCGGCTCGACTTCGTCGCGGCGTCGCTGTGCCCGTTCCTCGTCCGAAGACGGACCCTAGGGCCTGTCCGGTCGATCACGGCGGAGATCACCGACGCTCCCTGATGGGCGCCGGTGAGCGGGGTGTGGTGCGTGCAGATGCAAGGCGGAGGAGGGAGGCGACGCGGAGCGTCGTCGACTGACGACAACGCCGCAGATGTGCGTGCCACACCCCGCGTCTGCGCCGTGATCGACCGGACAGGCCCTAGATGTCGAGGACGGCTCGGAGGCCGATCTCCACGGCTTCCATGACCCGCTCGTCGACCGGCCCCAGGTCATGGGTGAAGCGCGCGGCCGAGAGGGTGCGGAACTCGCCGAGCACGATGGTGCCCGACGAAGGGGCGTCGACCGGGATGTCGACGAGGGTCGCCTCGCGTACCCGCTGGGGATAGACGAGTACGCACGTGGCTGCCTTGTTCCGCTCGTTGAGGGCGTCCGAAGACACGACCAGGACGTGCGCGGGCCCTCCGGCGAACGACAGCTCGAAGACGTGGCCGCGCTTCACCTGCCCGCCACCCGCCCCCAGCGCTCCAGTGTGGCGTCCTCGCTCTCGACGGGTTCCGCGGCGGTGATCACTATGCCCGCCTCGGCCCGCAGCCGCGCGGACCTCTCCAGCTCCTCGGTGAGCATCTCCCGGCGCAGTATCCGCGCGGTGTACGCGGAGGCGTTCCCCTTGGCCTTCACGAAGGCGGCCACTTCGTCGGGCAGGCTCATCGTCATGTTGACCGTCATACGAGCATCGTACGGCCAATGGGATGATGCGTGTGGCGACTGTGGAGAAAACCATCCCGGAGCGCGGGGGCAGGCGCTCCGAAGCGTCGGCCGCGCGACGTCGGCTCGGCGACAAGGAAGGCCTGCTGTCGGCCGTCGTCGACCACGGCTGGGAGCGCTATCTGGCGGCCAAGCGGGAACGGCACCCCGGCACGGACCCGGTCCAGGACCTGCGCGAGGGCTGGGACGGCCACACCGAGTTCGCCCTGCGGAACCCGAACCTCCACCGCCTGATGAACTCCCCGGCGATGCGTACCCCACCGGCCGCGGCCCTGGAGGCCCACCGGATCCTCACCGCCGACCTGCGCCGTGCCGCCGGACAGGGCAAGCTGCGCCTGGCCCCTGGGCTCGCCGCGCAGATGATCATGTCCGCGAACGTCGGTGTCTGCCTGATGCTGGTCTCCCGCCCGGCGACGTTCACGGACGAGACCCTGTCGCGCCGGGTACGGGACGCGGTGCACGCGGTGGTCTTCACCCCGGACGTGACCGCCCCCGGCGCTCCGGCGGGTTCCGCCGCCCCCGGCGTCCCCGCCGCCGCGACCCGCCTCGGCGCGCTGCTCCGGCAGGACCCGAGCCCCGCCTTCACCTCCGCCGAGACGGCCCTGTTCACCGAGTGGCTGGACCGCCTGTCCAACTCGGGTTGAGGTTCCGGCCGGGGTCCGTCGCTTCGCTACTTCGACATGATGAAGTCCAGGGCGTAGCCGGAAGCGGTCGTCCAGTAGGTGACACGCTGGAAGTCGTTGGCGTACAACGTGGCGACGGGCATGGGGACGTCGATCGGCTTGCCCGCGCTGCTGCCGGGGGTGCTGCCCTGGAGGGTGAGGGTGATGCTCTTCGCCTCGTACTCGTCCATGGGACCGCCGACGAGCAGAGCGGCGTATGCCTCCTGGCCCGGAGCGAGGGTGAGGGGCACCCCCGGGTTCGGGTCGCTCTCCTTGATCACGGGCGCCGTGGTCCGACCGTTGCCGAGCCGCACGAGGGGGTAGCGGTAGAGGTTGCACTTCTTGGTGCCGGCGTTCTGGACGGTGAGGACGAGGTGCCTGGCGTCCCGCTCCTTCACCGCGGACACCCCGAGCTCCGTCTGGGAGCACGCGGCGATCGTCTCCTTGCCGCCACCGCCGGTGCTGCCGCCGCCGCTCGTGGTGCCGCCACTGCCGCCGGTGCTGCCGGTGCTCGTGCCGCCCGTGCCGCCGGCGCTGCTCGTGCCGCTCTTGCCGCCCGTGCTGCTCGTTCCCCCACCGCTGCCCGTGCTGCTGCCGCCGCTCCCGGTGCTGCTGCCGGCCCCCGTGCTGCTGCCACCGCTCCCGGCCCCGTCGCCGCCCGTGCCGCCCGAAGCGCCGCCCGGCTTCGCCGAAGCCGTCGCGCTCGGCTGGGCCGAGGACTTGGAGCTGTCCGAACCTTCGGCCGCGCCCGGATCGCACGCCGTGGTCGCGAGCAGCGCGGCGGCCGCCGCGGCCCCGAGGGCATAGGACTTCCAGTTCCTCGGGCTCCTGTGGTTCCTGCGGGCAGGCGTGTTCATGGTGTCCCCGTTTCCTCTTCCGATCCGTATGGAGGTCGCACACACCGGCGGCCGGGCACCCACTCGGGGCATCCGTCCCGGGCATCCGCCCGTCCTGAGCGCATGAGGACATGGGTGTCCCTGTGGACGGGTGGGCCGGGGTGCCGGTGCTGCCGAGCGGACTACCTGCTCGGCCGGTGCGACATCCACAGCATGGGATTCCTCGCGGAGCCGGGGCAACAGCCGCACCCCAACCCGGGACGGTGGAACCATCCCACCCCGGATGACCTGCGGAAACGCGGAAGCCTGGGATGCCTTTCCGGGATGCGGGGACCCCGGCCGCCTCACCCCCGCAGGTCCACCCGCACCGTCAGCAGCCCCGTCCCGATCAGCCGTACCGCCGTGCTGTTGCCCCGGGGCAGGGTGTGCAGCCGGGCCACCGGGTCGTCGTCCGGGAGGAGGTGCGCCGTGCCCTCGTGCCAGCGGCCGCGGAGCCGCACCCGCACCCTCGGGTCCGCCTGGATGTTGCGTATGTACTGCGACCGTTCCCCGAACTCCGAGACCAGCCAGAAGACGTCACCGACGCGGCGGCCGCCGAGCGGGGTGCGCCGGGGCAGGCCGGAGACACGGCCGGTGGTCTCCAGGAGCGTCTGGAACGGCATCCGGCGCGCGAGCGGGTTGACGAGGTGCCGCTGGAAGGCGGTCGTGGTGCGGAACCTGAGGTCGGTGAGGCGGGCCATGGTCGGTGGGGCTCCTGTCCGGGCTGGTGTGTGGCGTAAGGGAGTTGTTTCAATGGTCCCCGATGTCGCGCGACAGGAGCAGGTGGCTGCGGATGCGGGTTGTGACC
The DNA here is from genome assembly GCF_042888945.1 of Streptomyces sp. NPDC002698. Classification (NCBI taxonomy): domain Bacteria; kingdom Bacillati; phylum Actinomycetota; class Actinomycetes; order Kitasatosporales; family Streptomycetaceae; genus Streptomyces; species Streptomyces sp. NPDC002698. The sequence continues at coordinate 97,783 of NZ_JBIAQM010000005.1, read as the reverse complement.
TGGAACCTCTGGTGGAGGTTCGGGCCCTGGGAAGAACGGCAGAAAGCCATCCTGGCCGTGCTGCGCGAACTGCGGCCCGACGTGGTCGGGTTGCAGGAGGTCTGGGAGTGCGGCGGCCAGAACCTCGCCGGGTGGCTCGCGGACGAGCTCGGAATGCACTGGACCTGGGCGGCTTCCGATGCCTCGGACCGCTGGCAGCGGCGGATCGGGGACAGCACGGTCGACGTCGGCAACGCCGTGCTGAGCCGCTGGCCGGTGGTGGCGCAGGAGGTGCTGCGGCTGCCCGCCCCCGAAGAGCTCTACGACGGACGGCTCGCCCTTCACACCCGCCTGGCCACGCCCACCCACGAGGTGCCCTTCTTCACCACCCACCTCACCTCGGCCATCCACGCCTCGGGCGTACGCCGCGAACAGGTCACCGCCCTCGCGGAGTTCGTCGCCGCGCACCGGAGCGGAACCGACTTCCCCCCGGTCGTCACGGGCGACTTCAACGCCTGGCCGGACTCCGACGAGATCCGGTTGTTCGGGGGGTACAAGACGTCCCCCGCGGTTCCCGGACAGGTCTTCCTCGACGCCTGGGAGTACGCCGACCCGACGGCACCCTGGGCCACCTGGGACCCGGCGAACGCCCATGTCGGCCCGCACAGCCCCGCCGTGCGCATCGACTACGTCCACGTCGGCCCGCCCGGCCCCGGCGGCCTCGGGCACGTCCGGTCCGTACGGCGGGCCGGGGACGGGCCGGTCGACGGGGTGTGGCCCTCGGACCACGCGGCCGTCGTGGCCGACCTGTCCCTCCCTCCGGGCGGTCGGGACACGCCCTGAGGGCCTTCGGCAGCGGTTGTTTCTCTCGAGCGCTCGGAGAAGGGCGTCGAAGGCGGCCGGGGTGGTCGAGAGCACGGAGGGGGCGGGGCGGGTCCCGATAAACGAAGGGAAGGCCGCAGGCCGGTGTCCGGTCGGTTAACGGCAGGGAAAACAAGGCCGCCTGCGAGAACCGGGTGGAATTCCGCTACAACCCCCGCCCGGGGGACGATGTCCAAACGTGTGAACCAGAAACAACAGCAGCCCCGCACACAGGTGCGGGCGCACGACTCGATCACCGATCACCGATCGCTGGCCGCCGTGACGACGGTGGCAGCGGTGACGGCGAATTCACCGGCGCTTTCTTCGCCGGGCCTGAACATCACTGATTCCGCGAAGGGTTATTTCCGCATGCGCACGTTAAGGGCAATTTCCGCCACTGCCGCTCTCGGTCTCGCTCTCGGTGGAGGCCTGTTCTCGGTGTCCACCGCCCAGGCGGCCGCGGCGGGTTCAGCCACGATCACCCGCGCCACCTACGGCACGTTCTCGTACAAAGCCGCCGCCGGGCAGACCAACAATCTGAGAGTCACCACGAAGTATGTCGACGCCGGCTCCGAGGACTACCGCTACCTCCGCATCACCTTCCGCGACAATTACAACATCACCTTCTCCACGGACAAGTGCACCTACCCGTCGGCGACCGATCACAAGGTCGTCGAGTGCACGGCGGTGATCGGCGTGGGCGGCACCGGCGACATGGACCACTACAACGCCGACCTCGGTGACGGCAACGACACCGTGACCGCCACCGGCGCGCTGGCCACGATCTCCGGCGGCAAGGGCAACGACGTCATCAAGGGCGACGGCGGCACCATTTTGTTCGGGGGCGACGGCAACGACCACCTCGACGGCGGCGGGGGCGTCTACGGCGAGGGCGCGGACGGCGGCGCGGGCAACGACACGCTCACCAACTGCGACTCCACGTGCCACGGCGGGCCCGGCAACGACAGTCTCACCGGCACCTCCACCGCGCACCAGAACGACTTGTACGGTGACGACGGCAACGACGTCATCCACGCCGGCGCCGGTGCCGACTTCGTCTACGGCGGCAGGGGCAACGACAAGCTGTACGGCGACAGCGGCAACGACACGATCTACGGCAACACCGGGAACGACCTGCTGCACGGCGGCGCGGGCACGGACAAGCTCTCCGGCGGCGCGGGCACCAACAAGGTCTACCAGAACTAGAAACAAGAACCAGAGCCAGAGCCAGGGCCAGGACCAGAGCCAGAGCCAGGGCCAGGGCCAGGACCAGAGCCAGGGCCAGGACCAGAGCCAGGACCAGAGCCAGGGCCAGGACTGGAGCCGGCCCCGGATCAACGAGAACTCAGGGGCGCCAGGAAGCGGGCGTGAGGGAGCACGGTCTCCCTCACGCCCTCTCCCTCACGCTCCCCTTGGGCTACGACCCCAGGAAGACCGGGTTCGTGAACGCCGCCAGCGCCCCCGGGACCGGGCCCGCCGCCGTCTCGTGGCGCAGCTCCGCGCGGACGTACGCCGCGTAGGACGCCGTCGTACGCCACTCCACCGTGCCGGAGCCCGCGACCGGCAGCGGGTCGCTGGTGAACAGCGTGCCCTGGTCGGTGACGAAGCGGACCGTGCAGCGCGGGGCGCCGGTGACCTCCAGGCGGACGGTGACCGGGGTGTCCGGGGCGACCCTCAGCCGCTCCCCGATGCCCGCGTGTTCGCCCTTCGCGCCGGACACCGTGAAGGTGAGGGAGACCAGTTTCGACTCGGCGACGTAGGAGCGGCCCGCGCGGATGCCCTCCTGGATGGCCTCGCGGGTCAGGTCGTCGGCGAGGACGACCGTCTGCGGGCTGCCGACCGGGTCGGGGGAGCGGTGCGCGTCGCTGTTGCCCATCGCCGGGAGCCAGTCGTGTCCCCCGCGCACGGAGGCGACCAGCATGCTGTCCCAGTCGGCGAGGGCGACCTCGTCGTCGGGGGTGTACGGGCCGTTCCACACCTCGACCGCGTCCGCCTCGCCGAAGCCGAACTTCCAGCCGCAGCCGACACAGGTGGCGTGCGGGTGCGCGGGCACCACGAGCCCGCCGGCCCCGCGGATGCGGCGCGCGAACCGGCCGAAGCGGTTGTCACGGGCCCGGTAGCGCCAGTCGACGAAGGTCCCGGGCTCCGTGCCGAGCGCCAGCACGTGCCCGTTGCGCGTGGTGACCTCCTCGCCCAGCATGACCAGCAGGTCGTCGCCGGCCACGTCCGCCCAGTGCGGGTGCGCGGAGTGCGTGTTGTGGTCCGAGGAGTTGATGAAGTCCAGGCCCGCCGCCCGCGCCAGCGCCGCGATCTCGGCGGGGGTGCGGCGGCCGTCCGAGTACCAGGAGTGCAGATGGCAGTCGCCGCGGTACCAGGCACGGCCGCGGCCCTTGGCGCGCGAGGGCGGGTACACCGGTTCCGGGGCCGGAGCGGGCTTCCCGTACGTGAGGGTGATCGTGACCTCGTACGCCAGTCCCTGCGGCGCCACCGTGTACGGGCCGAGCGCGATGTGCCAGGTGCCGGGACGGACCGGCCCGGGGATGTAGCCGGGGGTCGCGTCGTCCGAGCGGATGAAGAACTCCGTGCGCGCGCCGCCCGACCAGCCCCGGAATCCCCGGCCGCCCAGCTCCGTGCCGTGCTCGTCGAAGATGCCGATGTCCAGGGCGTTGCCCGCCGTGCCGGCCGGGACGGACGGCCTCTCGTAGGTGTAGGAGACCTTGATCTCCGCGACCCCGGCCGGTACTTCGACCGGGAGGTACACGAAGTCGGGGGAGCCGGTGGGGAGGGTGCCGCGCACCGTCCGCGTCTCCTGGTCGTCCGCCGCTTCCGCGTGCGCGCCGCTGGGGAAGGTCACGCTTCCCAACGTAAGCGCGGCCGCCGCTCCCGTCACGAACAGCGCGCGTCTGCCGATGCCGTGGTCGTCCTCGCACATACTGCTGCTCCCCTGGGGCCGGGTGTGACAGTGACATGAGTGATGCGAAGTGCCACGGACCACTGTGCGAGCGGGCGGTGAACGCGGGTGCACACCGGGGGAATCGACGGCTTGCGGGGAGACCGACAGATGACGCGCGCCTCGAATCGGGCACGCCCGCCGATACCTGATCACCTCGACCGTATGCTCGAAGGATGACGACCTCCGCTACGGGCACGACCCCCGGATCCGGGCCGACGGCGAACTCCATGCGGCGAGCGCTCAGACGCGCCCGGGACGGCGTCGCGCTCGACGTGACCGAGGCCGCGGTGCTGCTCCAGGCGCGCGGCACGGACCTGGACGACCTGGCCGCCTCCGCCGCGCGGGTCCGGGACGCGGGCCTGGAGGCGGCCGGCCGGCCCGGTGTCATCACGTACTCCAAGAGCGTCTTCATCCCACTGACCCGGCTGTGCCGGGACAAGTGCCACTACTGCACCTTCGTCACCGTCCCCGGCAAACTGCGCCGGGCCGGCCACGGGATGTTCATGTCCCCGGACGAGGTTCTCGACATCGCCCGCCGGGGGGCCGAACTCGGCTGCAAGGAAGCCCTGATCACCCTCGGAGACAAGCCCGAGGACCGCTGGCCCGAGGCCCGCGAATGGCTGGACGCGCACGGCTACGACGACACCATCGCCTACGTACGGGCCATCTCGATCCGTGTCCTGGAGGAGACGGGCCTGCTGCCGCACCTGAACCCGGGTGTGATGTCGTGGACCGACTTCCAGCGGCTGAAGCCGGTCGCCCCGTCGATGGGCATGATGCTGGAGACGACCGCGACCCGGCTGTGGTCCGAGCCCGGCGGCCCCCACTTCGGCTCCCCGGACAAGGAGCCCGCCGTCCGGCTGCGGGTCCTGGAGGACGCGGGCCGCTCCTCCGTCCCCTTCACCAGCGGGCTGCTGATCGGCATCGGCGAGACCTACGAGGAGCGCGCCGACTCCCTGTTCGCGCTGCGCCGCGTCTCCCGGTCCCACCACGGCATCCAGGAACTGATCATCCAGAACTTCCGCGCCAAGCCGGACACCGCGATGCGCGGCATGCCGGACGCGGAGCTGGACGAGCTGATCGCCACCGTCGCCGTCGCCCGGCACATCATGGGCCCGTCCGCCTGCCTCCAGGCGCCGCCCAACCTGGTCGCCGGCGAGTACGGGCGGCTCATCGGCGCGGGGATCGACGACTGGGGCGGGGTCTCGCCGCTGACCATCGACCATGTCAACCCGGAGCGTCCCTGGCCGCAGATCGAGCTGCTGCGCGAGCGGTCGGCCGAGGCGGGCTTCGAGCTGCGTGAACGACTGTGTGTCTACCCGGAGTTCGTGCGGCGCGGGGAGCCCTGGCTGGACCCGCGGCTGCTGCCCCACGTACGGGCCCTGGCGGACCCGGAGACGGGCCTCGCGCTCCCGGACGCGGTCGTGGAGGGCCACCCGTGGCAGGAGCCCGAGGAGGCCTTCACGTCCTCGGGGCGCACCGATCTGCACCACACCATCGACACCGAGGGCCGCACGGGCGACCGCCGCGACGACTTCGACACCGTGTACGGCGACTGGGAGGCGCTGCGGGAGGCCGCGGCCCCCGGCATGGTGCCGTCCCGCATCGACACCGACGTGCGCGCCGCGCTCGCGACCGCGGCCGACGACCCGACGAAGCTGACCGACGACGAGGCCCTCGCGCTGCTGCACGCCGACGGACCGGCGCTGGACGCCCTGTGCCGGATCGCCGACGACGTGCGCAGGGCGGCGGTCGGCGACGACGTCACGTACATCGTCACCCGCAACATCAACTTCACCAACGTCTGCTACACCGGCTGCCGCTTCTGCGCCTTCGCCCAGCGCCGCACGGACGCCGACGCCTACACGCTCTCCCTGGACCAGGTCGCGGACCGCGCCGCCCAGGCCTGGGACCTGGGCGCGGTCGAGGTGTGCATGCAGGGCGGCATCCACCCGGACCTGCCCGGCACCGCCTACTTCGACATCGCGAAGGCCGTGAAGGAACGCGTCCCCGGCATGCACGTCCACGCCTTCTCCCCGATGGAGGTGGTGAACGGCGCCACCCGCACCGGCCTGTCCATCCGCGAGTGGCTGACGGCGGCCAAGGAAGCGGGCCTGGACACCATCCCCGGCACGGCCGCGGAGATCCTGGACGACGAGGTCCGCTGGGTCCTGACGAAGGGCAAACTGCCCGCGGCCACCTGGATCGAGGTGGTCACCACGGCCCACGAACTCGGCATCCGCTCGTCCTCCACCATGATGTACGGCCATGTCGACCAGCCCCGGCACTGGCTCGGCCACTTCCGCACGCTCTCCCGCATCCAGCAGCAGACCGGCGGCTTCACGGAGTTCGTGACCCTCCCCTTCATCCACACCAACGCTCCCGTCTACCTGGCCGGCATCGCCCGGCCCGGCCCGACGACCCGCGACAACCGCGCGGTCATGGCGATGGCCCGCCTCCTGCTGCACCCGCACATCCCCAACATCCAGACCAGCTGGGTCAAACTGGGCACCGAGGGCGCGGCCGAGATGCTCCGCTCCGGCGCCAACGACCTGGGCGGCACGCTGATGGAGGAGACCATCTCCCGTATGGCGGGCTCCAGTTACGGCTCCTACAAGTCGGTCAAGGAGCTGGTCGCGGTGGCCGAGGCGGCGGGCCGCCCCGCCAGGCCCCGCACCACCCTCTACGGCGAGGTCTCCCAGGAGCGGCAGAGCGCGGCGGCCGCCTCGGACGGGCATCTGCCCGAACTGCTGCCGGTACTGGACTGAGAGAAGAGGACCGGCCGAGACCCGACTGTCCGCGAGGGCCCGTCGGGTGCTCGGTCCGCCGCCGAGCGGGCCGACGTGCCGGTGTCACGAGTGGGTCGACGTGCCGACGCCACGAGTGGGCCGGCGCCGTCGCTGACGGGACGTCACGCCCGCGTGCGATGCCGTCGCCTGTGTGTTCTGGCTGACAACTCCCCATGCGTGAAAGGTTTTTGGGCAATCAGATGCGCCCCCGGTCGAGTGATGCGTACCGCTGCCTCGTATAAAGAGTCAGTAAAGCGTCAGTACTGAGGGAGACCGCTTCCTGTCTGCCCTCTGCGACCCGCCCGGCATGCGGTCCGCGGGCGGAGACGGGTGGCGAGTCCCCCTCGCTCTGCGCCACTCGAAAGGATCCTTTGTGCGCAAGAAACTTCTTCTGAACCGTCGTGCCGTCCTCATGGCGGCCGGTGCCGCGGCCGGCGTCGCGACCGGCCTGGTAGCCGTTCCGGCGATCGGTGCGACAGCCCCCGCCACGACGACTCCGGGCGCGCGTACGGTCCGTGTGCCGCGTACGCGTGCGAAGTCCGCCACCGGTGCCGCCGCGCGGACCGTACAGGCCGAATTCCCCGTGGAGCACGTCGGCGTCAGCTGGACCGGGCCCAAGCGGGGCGCGAGCATCCGGCTGATAGGCCAGGACGGCAGCCGTGGCGCGTGGACGGCGCTGCAGCCGGTCTGCGGGGCCGGTGCCGACGGGGATGCCGGGGACCCGGCGAAGAGCGTGAGCGCGCTGGTGCCGGCCGGCGGGGCCGCCGGGTACGAGCTGCGGCTGCCGGACGGTGCGACCGACGTGCGTTCCACCGCCATCGACACGGTCAACGGGCCGTCCGTGAAGGCCGCCACGGCCACGGCCGCGACCGTGGGGCGGATCGCGGACGTCGAGTACATCACCCGGGCCGGGTGGGGCGCCGACGAGTCCCTCCGCTTCAAGGCGGACGGCACCGAGAACTCGCCGCAGGCCTACTACCCGGCCCAGGTGATGACCGTGCATCACACGGCGGGCGTCAACGGCGACCCCGACCCGGCGGCCACCATCCGGTCGTACTACTACCTCCACGCGATCACGAACGACTGGGGCGACATCGGCTACCACTACCTGATCGACGAGGCCGGCCTCGTCTACGAGGGCCGCTACTCGGGCACGGACGGCATCCCCGCCCATGACGCGAGCGGGAAGATGGTGACCGCCTTCCACACCTCCGGCAACAACTCGGGCAACCTCGGCATCGCCCTGCTCTGCAACTCGAACGAACAGCCCCCGACGGCCGCGGCCCGCCAGTCGCTCGTCCGGCTGCTGGGTGCGCTGTCCTCGTACCACGACTTCGACCCCGAGGCCGCCGTCACCTTCGTCAACCCGGTCAACGGCGTCAGCAAGAACGTCCAGACGATCAACGGCCACCGTGACTGGCTCGCCACCGACTGCCCCGGCACCACGCTGTACGGCGACCTTCCCGCCCTGCGCGAGGACGCCGCGGCGGAGCTGTCGCAGCCCCAGGCCTGACGGCTGCCCCGCCCTCCCGGCGCCCCGCCGGAACCCCGGTTCCGGCGGGGCGTCCGTGCGTCGGACGCCCTCACCGCCGTTCGCCGGGGGCGAGTTGGGCCAGACTGGGGATGCCGGTTCGGGCGGGCCGGTGGTGCGGTGGAGGAGGGAAGAGGCGCATGGTGCGGGGACGGCCGTCGATGCAGGAGCTGATCGAGGGGCGGAGACGGCACGGGTTCGTCGGGCGCGGCGCCGAACGGGCCGCGTTCCGGGCCAACTTCGACCTGCCTCCCGAGGACGAGCGGCACCGGTTCCTGTTCCACGTGCACGGCAACGCGGGCGTCGGCAAGACGTTCCTGGTCCACGAGATGGAACAACTGGCGCGTGAGCGCGGCGCGCTGACGGCCTACGTCGACGAGAGCGTCGGCAGCCTGCCCGAGGCCATGGCGGTGCTGAGCCGCCGGTTCGCCGCGCAGGGGCACCGGTTCAAGGAGCTGGACCGCCTGCTGGCCGCGTACCACGAGCGTCGGCACGAGGCGGAGGCCGCCCTCCTCGCCCCGCACGAGCCCGAGCGGACCGGTCCTTCGGCGGGCAGTCTGACGGTGGCGCGGGTCGGGCTGGTGGGACTGGGAATGGTGCCCGGGGTCGGCGCCTTCGCCGGAGTCCTGGACCCCGCCCAACTGGCCCAGGGAGCAGACCGGTTGAGGGCCGGACTCGGCGCACGTCTGCGCAACGAGGAGGACGAGCGGCTGGTCCTGTCGCCGCACGCCGTGCTCACCCCGGTCCTCGTCAGGGAGCTCTCCGAGGCGGCGTCGGCCGTACCGTGGATCGTCCTGTTCTTCGACACCTACGAGCGGACGGGACCGTTCCTCGACGCCTGGCTCCACGCGGTGATGGCGACCCGGGAGCACGGCCTGCTGCCCGCCACCGTCGTCGTGGTGACCGCGGGGCAGCGCCCCTTCGACACCTCCCGCTGGGGCGGCTTCACCGACTTCGTCACCGACCTGCCCCTCGGTCCCTTCACGGAGACCGAGACGCGCGGCCTCCTCGCGGACAAGGGGGTCGTGGCGGAGCCCGTGGTCGAGGAGGTGCTGCGCCTCACGGGCGGACTGCCCCTGCTGGTCTCGACGCTGGCCGAGCAGCGCCCCGCCGACCCCGACGACATCGGCGACCCCTCGGCCACCGCCGTCGAACGCTTCCTGAAGTGGGAACCGGACCCGGTCCGCCGGGCGGTGGCCCTCGCCTGCGCCCTTCCCCGGAGCCTCGACCTGGATGTGTTCCGGGCCGCCGTGGAGTGCCCCGACGAGGACGCCGACGCGTTGTTCGGCTGGCTGCGCGGACTGCCGTTCGTGGACGGCCGCGGCGACCGGGTCCGGTACCACGGCCTGGTCCGCGATCCGATGCTCCGGCTGCAGCGGCGCCATTCCCCGCGCGGCTGGACCGAGCGCCACGAGAGGCTCGCGGAGGTCTTCGGCCACTGGTGCGACGAGGCGGGGACCGGCCTGCTCGATCCCGACGAGCTGTGGAAGCACGAGCCGTGGCGTCGGCTGCGGCTGGAGGCGTCGTACCACCGGCTGTGCGCCCGGCCGCGCGCGGCGCTGGGCGACGCGCTGAGCGACGTGGTCGAGGCCTGCCGGACCGGTCAGGTGACCGGACGCAACTGGGCCAGGGCGATCGAGGAGGCCGGAGACGCGGCGGGCGACCCGGCCCTGCGCGAACTGGGCCGGGGACTGACCGAGGCGCTGGCGGACGACGGGGACGGGGTGGCCGCGGCGATGGACCTGCTGCTGGCCCGCTCCGCGCTGCACGGCGCCGGCCGCGCCCTGGCCCACGGGGTGCGGGCCAGGGAACTGCGCAACGCCGGGGAGTACGAGCGGGCCCTGGCCGAGTACGACCGGGCCGTCGAGATCGATCCGGACGAGGCGCGGGTGCACTACGGCCGTGGCTTCACCCACCAGTTGCGGGGTGACTTCACCGCGGCGCTGGCCGCCTTCGACCGCGCGGACGAACTGCGGCCGGGCACGGGGTGGATCATCGCGGAGCGGGCGGAGACACACCGCCTGGCGGGCCGCTTCGAGGAGGCGGTGGCCGACTTCGACCGGGCCGTCGCCCTCGACCCGACGGACGTCGACTCGCTGGCCTCCCGAGCGGTGTGCCGGCACGCCCTCGATCAGCGCGAGGCGGCGCGCGCCGACTTCGACCGTGCGCTGGGCATGGACGGGACCCACGTCTGGGCGCTCGTCCGCAGGGCCCGGCTGCACCGTGACACGGACGCGTGGGACAAGGCGTTCGCCGATCTGGACCGGGCCGCCCGCCTGGAGCCGGACTCCGCCTGGGTCGCGTCGGAACGGGGTGACACCTACCGGCTCGCCGGCCGTTTCGAGGAGGCCGTCGCCGAACTCGGCCGGGCCGTCGGCCTCAAGGCCGACTACGCCTCGCCCCTGGCGGGCCGCGGGGTGTCGCACCACGAGCTGGGCGACAGCGCGCGGGCACTGGCCGATCTCGACCGCGCGGTCGCGCTGGAGCCGGACTACTCCTGGGCCCTGGTGATGCGGGCCCGGGTGAGGTGGGGTCTTGAGGACCTGTCCGGCGCGAACGAGGACCTGCGGCGCGCGCTCGCGGCGAGTCCGGACGCCGACTGGATCGAGGTCGAACTGGGCAACGCGCTCCGGATCGAGAAGAGGCACCAGGAGGCGATCACCGTCTTCCGGCACGTACTGGACCGGGACCCCGCCAACGCCTCGGCGCTCGGCTGCCTGGGAGCGACCTACCGTGACCTGAAGGACTACGAGGAGGCGCTGACCTGGCTCGACCGGGCCCTGGCCGACGGCCCGGACTACGCGTTCGCCTACGAGAAGCGGGCCCAGGTGTTCCTGGCGACCGGGCGGACCGAGCGGGCCCTCGCCGACTGGGAACGGCTGATCGCCCTGGGCGCGGGCGGGGACGAGGCTCGGTGCAGGATCGTGGAGACGCTGATCCACTGCGGCCGGCGGGACGAGGCGGTGGCCCGGCTGTCCGAGGCGGGCCCCGTGCCGGGCCCGGACGACCCGCTCGACCTCGACCTCGACCACGTGCGCGTCGAGGTCCTCCGGCATACCGGGGAGTGGGCGCGGGCCCGGCACCTCGCGGAACGGCTCCGTGCCGAGGAGCCGGTGCCGGGCACGTTCCAGCTGGCGATGACCGAGGCGCGGTCCCGGGGCAGGACGGCCGCGGAACCCTGGTGGCGTGAGCTGGAACGGCTCCTGGACACGGACGCCCCGGACGAGCTCACCCGCCGGTCGGGCCGGTGCATCATCGGCTGGGCCCTCGGGGACTGGGCCGACGCCGACCGGGGGCTGGCCGAAGTCCTGGCCATGGAACCCGAATGGGACGATCTGGCCGAGCTCGCGGACATCCTCACCGAACTCCTCGTCGCCCCCGGCGCCGATCCCTCCCGCCTCACCCCGCGCCTCACGGCGGTCACCGCGGCCCGCGACGCGATCCGGGCGCGCTACACGCACTGACGGCGGGCGGGCCGAAGCCCGCGCTTTCTCCCGAAGACCGGCCGGACCCGATCATTCGGGGACATCAAAAGCACATCCCCTTTCTGGATCCGGAGCCTCAGCCTGTCGTCCCCGTTCGATTACAGTGCTGCCCTGTCGGACGTGCGTACGGACAGTGCCTCAGGAGGTCTCGGTGGGTGCGACAGCCGTCTGGGGCCGCGGGGAACAGCAGGACTTCCGGAGCCGGGTCCGCGGGACGCTTCTGGGCACGGCCGTCGGCGACGCGCTGGGCGCCCCGGTCGACGGGCTCCCGCTGGAGAGGATCCGGGAGACCCACGGCGCGGAGGGCCTCGTCGGACCGGCCCCCGCGTACGGGCGGCGCGGCGCCGTCACCCACCTCACCCAGCTCGCCCTGTTCGGCGTCGACGGGCTCGTCCGCGCCCAGGTGCGCCGCGACACCGGCGCCTGGCATCCGCCCTCCGACGTGCACCGCGCCTACCGCCGCTGGGCGGCCACCCAGAGCGACTGGGGGCCCGACGAACGCCGCAAGGACGACGGCTGGCTGGCCCGCGAGGAGTGGCTCTACGCCCGCCGCGACCCCGCCACGGCCTGTCTGCTCGGCCTCGCCGACGACATCATGGGGACGCTGGACGCGCCCAAGAACCCCGGCGAGCAGGGTCCCGAGGCCGCCGCCCGTTCCGCGCCCTTCGGGCTGCTCGTCGGCTGGGAGCCGCAGCTCGTGATGCAGCTCGCCGTCGAGTGCGCCGCCCAGACGCACGGTCACCCCTCGGCGTACCTGACGGCGGGCGCGTACGCCGCGATCGTGCACGCGCTCGCCCGCGGCGAGAACCCCGACGCGGCCGTGCAGCAGGCCCTCGCGCTGCTCGCGGCCCGGCCCGGGCACCAGCCGGTCGCCGCCGCGCTCCAGCACGCCCTGGGCGCCGTACGGCAGGGCATGCCCTCACCCGAGCGGGTCCAGGAGCTCGCCGTGAGCGGCATCGCCGAGGGGCCGCTGGCCGCCGCGGTGTACTGCGCGCTCGTCGGCGAGGACGTCCGGCACGGTCTGTGCCTCTCGGTGAACCACGGCGGGCCCTCCGCCGTCACCGGCGCCCTCGCGGGAGGTCTGCTGGGCGCCCTGCACGGCGAGACGGCCCTCCCGCCGGCCTGGCTGGCCGAACTGGAGGGCCGTCCCACGGTGCTGGTCCTCGCGGACGACTTCGCGATGGAGATGACCCAGGGGCCCGCGCTGCACGGGCCCGCCGGATCGTCCCCGGGCTGGCTGGCCCGCTACCCCCGCGCCTGAGCCGGGGACACGACGTGCCCCCGTCCCGGGCGGGGCAGACGGGAATTGTCAGACAGGCCCTAGTCCTTCACGGGCGTGCCCACCACCCCGTCCGGCGCACCCGCCGGTGCCGGGACCGCCGCGGCGGCCGAGCCGTCGTCGTCCGTGTTGATGATCTCGATGAGGGCGTCCCGCTCCGGGGTGTCCTCGGGCTTCAGGAAGCCGATGAGGATGTACAGGACGAGCGAGATGGCCATCGGCACGGAGACCTGGTACTCCAGCTTCACGTCCGTGCGCTGGGAGAAGTCCAGGTTGTAGTTGACGAAGAAGAAGGCGAGCAGACCGCAGGCCCAGCTGGTCAGCGCCGCCGTCGGGCCGGACTTACGGAACGGCCGCAGCAGACCCAGGATGAACGGGATCGCGATCGGTCCCATGAGCCCCGCCACCCACTTGATGACGACGGTGATGATGTCCTTGAACGTGGGGGAGTTGACCTGGGTGGCCACCGCCATGGAGAAGCCGAGGAAGGCGACGGTGGTGACACGGCCCGCGATGAGCCCGGCACGGGTGTCCCAGGCGCGCGCGGCCTTGGAGAGCACCGGCGCCACGTCCCGGGTGAACACGGCCGCGATGGCGTTCGCGTCCGAGGAGCACATGGCCATCGTGTGCGAGAAGAACCCGACCACGACCAGGCCCAGCAGCCCGTGCGGCAGGAGCTGTTCGGTCATCAGGCCGTACGCGTCCGAGCCGTCCGGCTTCTGCGCCGTGACGAGCAGCGGCGAGAGCCACATGGGGATGAACAGGATGACCGGCCACACGAACCAGAGCCCGGCGGACAGGAACGCGGAGCGCGTGGCCTGCTTGGCGCTGCCCGTGGCCATGTAGCGCTGGGCCTGGTTCCACATGCCGCCGTTGTACTCGAACAGCTTGATGAACAGGTACGCGATGAAGAACACCGTGAGGTACGGGCCCGCGAAGCCGTCCGCGTGACCGTGCAGCTTCGGCGAGTCCAGCGCCTTGGAGAGACCACCCTGGTCGGAGATCTTGTTCAGCGCGATGACCAGCATCGCCAGACCGGCCATCAACTGGATGATGAACTGGCCGAGTTCGGTCAGCGCGTCGGCCCACAGCCCGCCGATCGTGCAGTACACGGCCGTGATCCCGCCGGTGATGATGATGCCCTGGGTGAGTGAGACGCCGGTGAAGACGCTGAGCAGGGTGGCGATGGCCGCCCACTTCGCGCCGACGTCCACGATCTTCAGCAGGATGCCGGACCAGGCCAGCGCCTGCTGCGTCGGCACGTTGTAGCGGTCCTTGAGGTATTCGAGCGGTGAGGCGACGTGCAGTCGTGAGCGCAGCCGGTTGAGCCGGGGCGCGAAGGCCTTGGCGCCGATGGCGACGCCGATGGCGATGGGCAGTGCCCAGGTGACGTACGAGGTGATGCCGTAGGTGTACGCGATGCCGGCGTAGCCGGTGAACATCACCGCGCTGTAGCCCGACATGTGGTGCGAGATGCCGGACAGCCACCACGGCATCTTGCCGCCCGCGGTGAAGAAGTCGCTGACATCGTCCACACGCTTGTGGGACCAGACACCGATCGCGGTCATCACGCCGAAGTACGCGACCAGGACGGCCCAGTCGAGACCGTTCATGTGCCCCCTCCAGGGGTCCGCCTTGTGAACTTGCAGATACCGGACGGCACTTCGCCGGTAGGTGCATGGGCGGGCGCCCCGTGCGGGAGCGGGGACTTCGGGGATTGAACCGCCGTTCGGAGGGAGCGGTCAAGACCCTTCGTGGTCACAGATATGAACACAGATCAGAAAGCAGAACGATTTTGCCTCTACTTTACCCACCGGGCTGTTGTCGTGTTCGTGACGGGAGCCACACCATGGGCGGGCACTTCGTCGGACCCACAACAGCGATGACAAGTCGACAGCCGTACGGGATGCGGGTCCCGTACGCCTGGGAGAGGAGCCGCCGGCCGGATCGGCTACCGCATGAGTTCGCCCGCGTTCACGAGCAGGGACTGGCCCGTGATCGCCCGCGCCCGGTCGGACGCCAGGAACACCGCGGCGTCGGCGACGTCCCCGTCCGTGGCCAGCTCGGGCAGGGCCATCCGCTCGGTGAGCCGCTTCAGGACGTCCGCTTCGGGCACCTGCTCGGTGTACGCCGTGAACTGCACGTACGCCTCGACCGGCGGCCCCCACATCCAGCCGGGCAGCACGGTGTTGACCCGTATCCGGTGCGGGCCGAGCTCCCGCGCCAGGGAGTACATCGCGCTCGTCAGCGCGCCCTTCGAGGCCGCGTACGCCGCCTGCCGCACCTGGCTCGGCGCGGCGACCGACGACTGCGTCCCGACGATGACGACGGAGCCGCCGCGCTCCTTCAGCGCGGGGAGGCAGGCGCGGGTCATCCGCAGCGTGCCGAGCAGGTTCACGTCGATGACCGACTGCCAGGTCGCGAAGTCGGCGTCCTCCAGACCGCCGAAGTAGCTGTCCCAGGCGGCGACATGGACGACCGCGTCGATCCGCCCGAAGCGTTCGGCCGCGAGCGCCGCGAGCGCGTCGCACTGCCCCTCGTCGGTGATGTCCGTCGCGCGGAACGCCGTGTGCGTGCCGTCCGGGTCCAGTTCGGCCGCCGCCTTGGCGAGATTCGCCTCCGTGCGCGCCCCGAGGACGGCGTTGCCGCCGTCGCGCACCACGGCCGCCGCGACCTGATGGCCGAGCCCGGCTCCGACACCCGACACGACGACCGTCTTCCCCGCGAGCAGTGACATGCGAGGCCTCCCTCATCTCGTGGCCCGGTCCGCCCGCGGCGCGCCCGTCCGGCGCACCGGCCCCGACGCGACTCTGGCGCATTGCCTGACGGGGCGTCAGAGTATGGGCGTCCGGCGGAGGAAGGAAGTCCCGCGCACGTTCCACCGAGGAAGGGGTTCGTCATGTCGGAGGAGACCCGCAGCGAGACCTACGCGGAACTGGCCGCCCTCGGCCCGTACGGCGTCCACCCGGGCCACGCCCTGATCACCCTGGTCGAACCGCACCCGGGCCACGAGTACGCCTACAACCGCTGGTACGAGGACGATCACTACTACGCGGGCGCGATGGCCATGCCCTGGATGTACGCCGGACGCCGCTGGGTGGCCACCCGCGACCTCCAGCTGCTGCGCTACCCGGAGAAGTCGGCGGTCGCCCAGCCGGTCACCGCGGGCTGCTACATCTCCACCTACTGGGTCACCGACGGCCGCTACGACGACCACATGAAGTGGACCGTCGGCATCAACAGGCGGCTGAACCGCGACGGCCGCGTCTACCAGGACCGTACGCACGTCTTCACGGCCTTCCAGGACCACGAGGCCACCGTCTACCGCGACGGCGCCGCGGGCCCCCGCGACTTCCACGCCCTCGACCACCCCTACGCGGGTCTCGTGGTCGAGGTCGTCGACGCCGAATCCGCCGGGCAGCGGGCGGAGTTGCTGGAGTGGCTGCGCTCCCGCCACCTGCCCAGGCTGCTGACGGGCTCACCCGCCGCCCTCGTCACCGTCTTCCGGCCGACCCCGCTCCCGGGCGACCGGATGACCTATGTCAAGCAGGTCGAGGGCGTGGACACCCGGCTGACCCTGTTGTGGTTCCTTCAGGAGGACCCGCGCGACTGCTGGGAGGCACACTTCACGGGCCTGGACGAGGCCGTGGCCGAATCGGGCCTGGGGCGTGTGGAGCTGGTGGCCCCGTTCATCCCCACGGTGCCGGGAACGGACACCTACGTGGACCGGCTTCGCTGACGCGCACCTGCCCTCTCGGCCAGGACGGCGGGCCGGACGAGAGGGCTCTGTCGGTGGGGCGTGTGAAGTTGTCCCGGCCACAGGGGTCAGACGAGGCTGGACGCTCCGCGGCTCACCTCGGTGACGAAGGCGTTCCAGGCGTCCGCGGGAAAGGCGAGCGTGGGGCCGGCGGGAACCTTGGAGTCCCGGACGGCCATCGCCGAGAGGACAGGGGACTTGACCTCGACGCAGGCGCCGTTGCCGGTGGAGTAGGAAGACTTGGTCCAGGTGTCGAGGGCGCCCTGCTGAATTGCCATGATCGCTCCAGAAAGCTGTCGTTCGTCGATGAGTTGCCGCCACGAAGCCATTGGCGCATTGCCACCGGACCGTGGATCCGTCAGGAGACCCGCGGTCCGGATTGCGCCAACGTTGTTGCTCGATGGCGTGATCGACGCTACTCGCCAACATCGGTTGGCGAAGCGACTATTCACTCGACTGGATGGCATATTCCATGGGGGTCTTCCCCGTTGGGGCGGCGGCAGTGTAAGGTCCGGCCGCTCATCGGCGGGGACGCCCTTCGAGGCCGCCCCCGTGCCGATCAGCGCGCGTACTCCTTCGCGATGTCCGCGATGAACTGGCGCGACTGCTCCACGTTCAGGGCCTGGGCCCGCAGGTGCTCGTACATCACGCTGTACTTCTGGACGTCGTTCGCCTTCTCCAGGTACAGGTCGCTGGTCACGCCCTCGATGTAGACGACGCTGGAGTCGGCCGCGTCGGGGAACTCCAGGATCGCGTACTGGCCGTTGAGGCCCGGGTGCGCGCCCATGTCGAAGGGGATCACCTGCACGGTGACGTGCGGAAGCTGCGACTGCTCGACGAGGTACTCGAGCTGCTCGCGCATCAGCGAGCGGTTGCCGACGGCGCGGCGCAGGGCGGACTCGTCGAGGACGGTCCACAGGCGCAGCGGGTTGTCGGGGGCGGAGATTCGTTCCTGCCGCTTCATCCGCACCTGGACACGCTTGTCGATGTCGACGGGCGCGGTCTCCGGCAGCGCCCCCGCGATCAGCGCCTCGGCGTACTGCCGGGTCTGCAACAGGCCCGGGACGACCTGGGGGTCGTACACGCGCAGGCTCGCGGCGTCGGTCTCCAGACCGATGTAGACGCTGTACGGGATGTCGCCGAAGGAGTGCCACCAGCCCTGCTGGCGAGAGTCCTTGGCCATCTGCATCAGCGAGTCGACGATCCGGTGGTCCTCGACCTCGTAGACTCCGCACAGATCGCGGACGTCGCGCTGGCTGATACTGCGCCGGCCGTTCTCCAGCCGGCTGATCTTCGACTGTGACACCAGCAGGCGCTCGGCGACCTCTTCGGCCGTCATGCCCTTGAGCTCGCGGAGCCGCCGAAGCTCCTGGCCCAGCCGGCGCCGCCGGACGGTGGGATTGACACTTGACGCCACGGGACGTGCACCTCCGGCTGCGGGCCTGTACTTTGCGTATCTGCTGTTGAGCAGATTGCCACCAAGGTGCTTTCTACCGCTGGGAAACGGCGTATATGCGCCTGGTGGGCGCAAGTTCGCAGATTCGGCGCGTATACGCGTTCGTACGCGGTTGTCGTCACCGCGGTCGTCGTCATCACCGCCGTCACCGCTGAAGCCGCCGTCGCCGTCGGCGCGGACCCCGCGAACTGTCCTGAGACATAAGGGAGATCACCGCCGACGTGTGGTCGTGCCCGGTCCGCGGCCCGGGTGCGCCCCGCCCCCTCGGGGCGGAACGCTCCTCGGATGCGGTCGCGCGGGGTGGCTGGGACCGTGTCGTCGTCCGGACGTACGGTCTCGGCCACCCCGCGCGAGCCTGCGGCTCCCGAACCGGATCATGGGGACTGCGGTGCGGCGCTGGGTGTCTTGCGGCGGTGCTGGCGGTGCGGGTGCTGCGTGGTGCGGGTACTGCCGACGGTGCGTGACACGGGCCGCGTGGGCCCGCGGCTCAGTGCGCCACGGCGCGCGCCATCGAACCATGGCGCGGTTGCATCGGAACACCGCGTGCGGTTTCCGGTGCGGACCTGACGCCGGCGGTGGCCGGGCGGCCTGCCGGTGCCGGGCTGCGGCGCGGCTGTGCCGCCACACCGCTCTGAACGTCCATCACGGCGTGCGCCACGAGGCCGCCCATGGGGTCGTGCCTGATCAGGTCCCGCAGCCGGGAGCGGGACGAACGTCCCTCGTTCCCCGGATACAGGTGCTTGCCGAGACCGACCGCGTGGGCCAGCGCGGCGAGCGCCGCGGTCCGCGGGTCCGGCGGTACGCCGGTGCGGATCGCGTTGTCCAGCCGGGTTCTGATCTCCCGGCTGATATCCGTGTCCGTCGCTTGGTAGCGAGTCGTCGGAAGCACCCCGCACATCTGGCCGGCCACGGCATGGACCATGCCGCACCTCTCCAGATGCGAGAGGTAGGTCTGGCGGAGCCCCAGGCGGGGTCCGCCGATCCAGTTGACCGCGCGTACGGGTGCCCCGCGCCGCCGAAGGAGTTCCAACGCACAGTCCAGTGTCGGATCTCCGGTCGGCCGTGGCACCACCACGGCGATACGATCCCCGTCTGGGGCTATCCGTCCGGCCAGCGCCAGCTCCACTAGCTGTGCTCCGGCCAGACCGAGGTCGAGCGACTGCGGCTGCGCGGTGGTACCCGTGGTCGGGTCCAACGCCAGCAGCAGAAGCTCCTCCGGAATTGTTCTGCGGCTCTTGCCCATCCATGCCTCCCCGCGTGGATGAATGACAGGGTGACCCCTCTCACATTGGTCTGTCGAGAGCGCGTGACCGGAATATGAGGGAACCGGCAGGTATGTCGTTCTCGTCTACCGCAAGAGTCGAGCCCTCGCACAGGACACTGGTACTTGGTTCGGGCAGCGGTGTCCGGGCGGCGGTTCAAGGGTTTGACGGTTCGTTTTCGGCGCGCGGAGGGCGCGCGCCGCATGGAGGAGGCATCGGTGGCGGGCGAGTCCCCCGACAGGTCGAAGCAGCACGAGTCGTCGGCGTCGTCGGCAGAAGCGACGCCGGTGACCCCGGCGTCGGTTCCGAGTCCGGCGCGGTCGGGCGCGCCGGTGTCGACGTCGACCCAGAGCTCGGCTCCGGCCGACCCCCGGATGGCGATGGCCCGCGAGAGGGCCGCCACGGTACGGGTGGATCAGGCGACGGCGGTGTTCTCCACGAAGGCGCTCTCGGCCGAGACGGCCCGCACGGAGGACGCCTCCCGCACGGCGGAGCCGGAGCGCGTCTCCGAGTCCGCGGGCGGCGAGGGCGAGGCCGGGGGCAAGAACGCCGAGGGTGACACCCGGCTGCGCGCGGCGGTGGCCGCGTGGGTCGCCGGATCGGACGAGCCCGATCCGGCGGACGCGACCGGGGCCGGGGCCGGCTCCGGGAGCGGCGACGACGCCGCGGACGACGACGGCCCCGCGGACGGCGACGACGCCGAAGCCGCTGACGCCGACGCCGGTGGGAGCGACGCGGACACGGACGGCACGGAGCCGGCCGACATCGTCGAGGGTGACGACACCGACACCGACACCGACACCGACACCGACACCGACACCGAGGCGGAGCTCGCCGAGGAGCCGGGCGAGCCCGCGGACTCCGCGACGGCCGCGGACGTGTCCGAGGAGTCCGAGGCGCCCGAGGAGTCCGACGTGGCGTCCGGCACGGACGAGGAGGCCGCCGAACCCGTCGCCGGCCTCGACATCGATATCGACACCGACAAGAAGCCCGAGTCCGGCCAGGAGCCGGAAGCCGCCTCCGACGAGACCTCCGCGGACCGGGCGGACGACGACGAGCCCGCGTCCGCCTCCAAGGACGAGCCCGGGAGCGGCAGCGACGCCGAACCCGAGGACGAGCCCTCGGACGCGCCCGAGGGCGGGCTCGACGGCGACAGCGACTCCTCCGACGAGATCGCGGACACGGTGTCCGACGAGCCCTCGGACGTCGCGCCGGACGAGATCGCGGACACGGAGGCCGGCGAGGACCCGGCCCCCGAGCCCCCCGTCGATCAGCCCACCGCCGTCTTCAGGACCCCGCGGCGCCCGGCCGTGGACCAGCCCACCACCATGCTCAAGCTGGGCGGCGCCACCCGGAAGCCGGCCGACGGGAAGCCCGCCGACGGGCCGACGGACGCCCCCGCCGACAAGCCTGCCGACGAGCCCGGCGCCAAGCCCGCCGGTACCCCCGTGCGCACCAGCAAGTTCGTCCCCCTCAACCGGCTCGACGACTTCGCCCCTCCGGCGCGCCCGAAGCCGACGCCCGAGCCTTCCGCGAAGCCCGAGCCTTCCGCGAAGCCTGAGCCCTCTGCGAAGCCCGAGGTCTCTGCGAAGCCCGGGCCCTCTGCGAAGCCCGAGCCTTCCGCGAAGCCCGGGCGGACCGCCGCGTCCGCCCCCGCTCCCGCGCCCAAGTTCGCCGACAAGCCCGCGGCGGCCACCGCGGCCATTCCGCAGGTCGGCCCCGAGCGCACCACCCAGCTCCCGCTTCCGCCGAAGCCCCCGCTGGACCTGCTCGCCGAGCTGACGAACACTCCGCCGCCGCCGCAGACCCCGGTCCGCACCCTCGTGCGGCGGGTCAAGATCTGGACGCCGCTGGTTCTGCTGCTCGCGGTGATCTTTGCAGTCGCGCAGGCTTTCCGCCCGCTGCCGGCCCCGGCTCTCACGCTCAGCGCCGACAGCACGTACACCTTCGGCGGCGGCACCCTCGACCTGCCCTGGCCCGGTCAGGGCCAGTCCGCGATCGAGGTCGACGGCGTGGGCAGCCTCGGTACCGACGGCAAGCAGACCCCTGCCCCCACGGCGAGCGTCGC
Organism: Streptomyces sp. NPDC002698; assembly: GCF_042888945.1. NCBI lineage: Bacteria > Bacillati > Actinomycetota > Actinomycetes > Kitasatosporales > Streptomycetaceae > Streptomyces > Streptomyces sp. NPDC002698. The sequence continues at coordinate 76,363 of NZ_JBIAQM010000005.1, read as the reverse complement.
CAAGATCATGACGGCGTACGTGATCCTTCAGGAGCACCCGCTGAAGGGGAACGAGGACGGCGAGAAGATCACCGTCGACCAGCAGGCCGAGGACGAGTCGAAGCTGCCGGACGAGTCGACCGCGGCGCTGTCCAAGGGCCAGCAGTTCACCGAGCGCCAGATGCTCCAGATGCTGATGATCCCCTCGGGCAACAACGTGGCGCGGCTGCTGGCCCGCTGGGACTCCGACAGCAAGGGCTTCGTCACCAAGATGAACGCCGCGGCCAAGGACCTCGGCATGACGAACACGACGTACACGGACCCGAGCGGTCTGCAGAAGACGACGGTCAGCACGGCCACCGACCAGATCAAGCTGGCCAAGCAGGTCATGAAGAACGACGTGTTCCGCAGCATCGTCGGGATGGCCAAGGCGGACATCCCGGGGCTGGCCAACACGATCTACAACAACAACGACCTCCTGGTGCAGCAGGTCGGCGTGATCGGTCTGAAGACCGGTTCGTCGACGCCCGCGGGCGGCAACCTGGTGTGGGCCGCGACCAAGGTCGTGGACGGCAAGACGCAGACGATCTACGGCGCGGTGATGAACCAGGACGCCGGCACCGGCAAGGTCTGGGACAGCCTCCACCTGGCGCTCGTCAACAGCCAGAAGCTGATCGACAAGGTCCAGAAGAGTCTGATCACCGCCACGGTGGTGAAGAAGGGCCAGGTCGTCGGCTACGTGGACGACCAGCTCGGCGGCCGGACCCCGGTCGTCGCCACCAAGAACATGACCGCGGTCGGCTGGCCCGGCCTGAAGACGAAGCTGAGCATCGGCGAGGGCGAGGCGGCCGTCCCGCACACCGGCGAGGCCGGCACGGTCGTCGGCGAGCTGAGGGTCGGCGACGGTTCCAGCGAGGCCGTGCGGATCCCCGTCGCGCTCCAGTCGGACCTCGCCGAGCCCGGCTTCGGCCCGAGGCTGACCCGCGTCGGCTGAGCGGACACACGCACCGGTGACGTACGCGCACACGCATCGGTGACGTACGGCTGGGAGCGGCACGCGCACCCGCACTCCGCCGGACGGCGCCCCACTCGGAGGCTGTCCGGCGGAGTGCGTGCTAGCGTCGCGCAATCGGGGCTGCTCGCGAGCCGCGGGTCCCGGCCCAGAACGGACCAACGGGACACGGGGAGAACCTTGCAGTGGCGACAGCGGAGCCGACACACGCCGACGACGCCGATGCGGGCCAGGGAACGGGCCCGCGAATACCGCTGCGCGCCGGCACGCGCGAGGCGGTCCGTGACGTAGTCGCGGACACGGGCGCGGACACGGGTACGGGCGCCAGTACGAGCGCGAGCACAGACACAGCCGTGGACCCGGGCTCGAGCGCAGCCGCGGATCCGGGCGGTGGCGCCGCCGGGGAGCCCGACGGGACCGAGTCGGGCGCGACGGCCGCGACGGCCGGAGCCGTGCCGCTCGGCCTTCTCCGCCGTTACCCCGTTCTTCTCTTCACCGCCTTCGCCGGCGTGCTCCACATCGTGTGGTTCTTCACGTTCGCGAACAGTGGTGGTGACCTCGCGGCGCAGGACGCGTGGGCGGAGTTCGTCGGCCGGCACCCGGACTCGGCGTACAACCTCGCCTGGTACGGCGGAATGCACCCGGTCTCCTACAGCGTGGTGTCGCCGTACCTGATGTCGGTGCTCGGCGTCCGGACGACGATGATGATCGCCGGGACGGTCTCGGCCGGTCTGCTGACGATGATCCTCGTGCGCAGCCGGGCCGTCCGGAACCCGATCGCCACCTCGCTCGCGGGTGTCTTCGCGCTGGTCTGCAACGCCATCTCGGGCCGGGTGACGTACGGCCTCGGCACGGTGTTCGCGCTCGGCGCGGTCGCCGTCGTCTTCTGCTGGCCCCACCGCTGGCGCTACAAGCGCTGGGCGAAGGCCCTGTGCGCGGCGCCGCTGGCCGCGCTCGCGACGGCCTCCTCGCCGGTCGCCGGACTGTTCGTGGGCCTGCTGGCCGCGGCCATGTTCCTCCAGAAGCGCCGGCCCGGGGCCTACGCTCTCGGTATCGCCCCGACGGTCGTGGTCGGGCTCTCGGCCCTGCTGTTCCCCTTCTCGGGCACCCAGCCGATGACGTTCTTCTCGGTCATCCTGCCGTTCGCGTCCGCCGCCTCGGTCTACTACGTGGTGCCCAAGGAGTGGACGACGGTACGGATCACGGCGGCGGTGTACGGCCTCGCGGTGCTCCTCGTCTGGCTGATCAGCTCCCAGATCGGCTCGAACATCACGCGCCTCGCGATGCTGTTCGCGGGAGTCGCCCTGACCGCCGCGCTGCCCTTCACCGTGCCGAAGTCACGGAAGTGGTACACCACCGTCGCCGCCCTCGCCGTGTTCACCGGCTGGATCGGCTTCAAGACGGTCGACGACATCGTGCACACGACCCCGGCGGCGTCCTGGGCGCGCGAACTGGCCCCGCTCGTCAACCAGCTCCAGCTCGTGGACGCCGAGAAGGGCCGCGTCGAGGTGGTCCCCGCCCGCTCGCACCGCGAGGCCTCCGCCCTCGCCCCCTACGTGAACCTCGCCCGCGGCTGGAACCGTCAGGCCGACATGGAGCGCAACCCGCTCTTCTACGACGACACGCTCAACTCCGCGAACTACCACGAGTGGCTCCAGCGCTGGGCCATCCACTACGTCGTGCTGCCCAAGGGCGAACCGGACGGCGACGGCGGCCAGCGCGAACGCGAGCTCGTCCAGCGGGGCATGCCCTATCTGAAGCAGATCTGGGGCGACGCCAACTGGCAGCTCTTCACCGTCACCGACCCCACCCCGCTCGCCGAGCCGCACGCCGTGGTCGACCTGGCCGAGCAGGGCGAGATGACCATCGAGGTGAAGCGGGCGGGCCGCATCCTCATCCGCATCCCGTACTCGCCGTGGCTGAGCATCGTCGACGAGGACGGCAAGAGCCTGAAGGCGCCCCAGGAGACGAAGGCGTCGAAGCGCCGCACGGACGACACCCCGAAGACGTACGAGAACCTCAACGGCTGCCTGACGCCGACGGAGGAGACCGCGGCGGGCGACATCTGGACGGAACTGCTCGCCCCGAAGCCGGGCACCTACCGGCTCGCGGCGCCGTACCAGCTCCCCCGGGGGACACCGTGCCCGGAGGAACTGCGCTGACCCCTCCGCGACGGCTCCAGCGCCCTGGCGGGCGACGTTCGCCCCGTCGCGCGAACGTTGCCCGCCGGAGGCACTGGTACTAGTGCCGCGTCAGCCAAGGTTCGCCCCGTCGGGCAAACCTGGACCGACCCGGCACTAGTACCGCTCGAAGGGCCCGCAGTAGGGCAGGCCCGCGTCCTGCGGCCGTCCGTCGCGGAAGAAGCGGACGAGCAGATCGCAGAAGTCCTGGGGCCGCTGGAGATGGGCCAGATGGCCGCACTCCGCGATCGTGGTGAACCACGCGCCCGGCAGGTCCGCCGCCACCGAGCGGACCATGCCGGGCGTGGTCAGCGTGTCGTGCTCGCCGGTGAACGCGAGATACGGGACCGCGGGGACGGGCGCCCGCCGGTACCACTCGTGGGCCAGCAGCCGCCGGTTCCGCTCGACCGTCACGGTGACGTCGCGCGGGGTCTGCGCCGCGAACTGCTGGTACATGAGCCGGGTCAGCGCGGCGTGCTTGCGTACGGTGCGGTCGCCGGGCGGCGGTACGAAGCACCGTACGAACTCCTCGGCGGTCTCCTCGACGCGGCCCTGTTCCAGAAGCCGGACCCAGCCCACGAGCGCCTCGGCGAACCAGTCCGGAATATGGTCCGACATCCCCTGCACGGCGACCCGGCGCAGCAGTTCCGGATACCGCTGGGCGAGCCGGAGCCCGACCGCCCCGCCGTAGCACCCCGCGTACAGGTTGACCGGGCCGAGCCCGAGCCGGCGCAGCATGTGGCCCGCGCACTCGGCCAGGAAGTCGATCCCGTGCTCGGCGGGCAGGAAGTCCGCGTCCCCGAACCCGGGCAGATCCACGGTGACGACGGTCCCGAGTTCCCCGAGCCACCGCTCGTGCCGCATCCACGAGTACCGCGTCTGGTCCGACCCGCCGAGCACGAGCAGCGGCTCCGTGACGGGGGGGCCGTGCCGGGCGACCCGCGCGGTGTACCCGTAGCCCTCCCACGAGAGCCGGTGCTCCGCCACTTCCGTGGACGCCCCGCCTCCCGGCACCGGGACGCGAGCATGGACCGAGGAAGCGACAGAAGGCACAGCGAACTCCCGAGAGGGGACGAGACCACCGAAACTCCCCACTCGTACACGTCTCCCGGGTGCGGTGCCCGCAATGTCACACGAAGGTGGGCGCTGCACCGGGCGAGATGGGCGTGGCATCACACGAACGTGCGGGGCGCGGCGGCCGCGCCACGCCCACCTCGACGCGGTCCCCTCAGGTCACCTCACCGGGAACGCCACGTCGCACACCGGGTCCTTTGGCCCCGCCGCGTCCCAGTCGGCGAAGTAGATCTCCCGGCAAGGGCCGTCGACGGACAGCCCCCGGTCGGTGACCCAGCTCTCGACCGCCTCGAACGCGGCCAGGATCTGCGGGTGGGCGACCTGCGCCTTGCTGATGCGGACGAACGCGACGCGCCGGGCCGGCTCGACCCGCACCCCGGCCCCGGTGGCCCGGCCCTGCTTCTCGGCCCAGGCCCGTGCCGCGGCCTCGTCGGCGACCGGCACGCACGCCTCCGCCGGACCGTCGCTCTCCATGCTCACCTCCGCGTGGTACACGACGAACGGCGGCCCCGTGACGCCCCCGGCCTCCCGCGCGCCCTCCTCCAGCCGGCCCAGCGAGCCGGGGATCCACACCGGCAGCTCGGGCGCCAGGACGTGCCGTTTCTCGGTCAGCACGACCTGCTCGGGCACCTCGGCGGTCTCGACGACGAACTTCTCGTACATCTCGGAACTCCTCCCGGAAAGACGTCCACGGAGGTGGTCGGCGAGCGCCCGCTGCGAGGCGAACCGGGCCTCGGCACCGTCCCAGTACGCGGCGAGCAGCTCTGCGGCTTCCGTGCCGCGCGCCTCCACCACGTCCGCGATCCGCGCCAGCGGCATGTCGAGCTGGCGCAGCAGCGCGACGAGCCGGGCCCGTTCGGTCTGCCCGGCACGGTAGTAGCGGTAGCCGCTGACCTCGTCGACGTACGCCGGGGGCAGCAGCCCCAGCCGGTCGTACAGCCGCAGCGCCTTCGCCGAGAGCCGCGCCCGCGAGGCGAACGCGCCGATGGTGAGCAGGTCCTTGTCCACCCTGTCATCCTCCGTCACCGGGCGCCTTCCGCCCGGTGACAGGGACGCTGCCCCTTGCCCCAGGGGCAAGGTCAACGGCGGAGCCGTGAGAGTCAGCCGATGGCCTTCTCCACGGCGGAGACCAGCTCGGCCGACTCCGGCTCGGTCTGCGGCGAGAAGCGGCCGACGACCGTGCCGTCGCGCCCGATCAGGAACTTCTCGAAGTTCCAGCGGATGTCGCCGGAGTGCCCCTCGGCGTCGGCGGTGCCCACCAGACGCTCGTACAGCCCGTGCCGCGCGTCCCCGTTCACCTCGACCTTCTCGGTCAGCGGGAAGGTCACGCCGTAGGTCGCGGAGCAGAACTCGGCGATCTCCTCGGAGCTGCCGGGCTCCTGGCCGAGGAACTGGTTGCAGGGCACGCCGAGGACGGTGAAGCCCTGGCCGGCGTAGCGCTCGTGGAGCTTCTCGAGGCCGGCGTACTGCGGGGTGAGACCGCACTTGGAGGCCACGTTCACGATGAGGACGGCCTTGCCCGCGTACTGGGACAGGTCGGCGGAACCCCCCTGGAGGGCCCCGATCTCGACGGCGAGCACAGAGGAACCGGTGTTGTCAGTAGTCATAAGCGGATGCTAACTCCGGTCGGCGCCGGTCCCGCCGGCCCCGCCGGTCCGCTCCCGGCGCCCGTCCGGCGATTCCGGTCCGCCGCCCGGGCCCTGGCGCTGTGCTGTGACGAGCACCTCACCGGCTGCCGTGCGCGAGTACAGCACCGACCGTCCCGCCCGCCGCCGCTCCACGAGCCGCGCGTCCAGCAGGACCCGCAGATGACCGCCGACCGACCCCAGCCCCTGCCCGGTCACGGCGACCAGCTGACTGGTGGACAGGGGCGAGTCGAGACGGACCAGGACACCGGCCCGGGCCGTCCCGAGCAGCGCCCCCAGACTCTCCGGCACCACCGCGGCCCGTACGTCGGCCAGCGCCCCCGCGCACGGGTAGACCACGGCGTAGCGGCCGGCCCCCTCCCAGGACACCCATCCGGCCTTCGGCGTGACGGGGACGAAGACGAGCTGGGCGCCGGAGATCTCGCGCGGCGGGTACTCGTGGAGGTTGACCTGGAGCCGGTTGCCGCCGAGCCAGCGCGTCCCGGGCCGCAGCCCGTCCAGCGCCGCCGCCCAGCCGCCCTGGCCCAACCGCGCGGTCCGGGCCACCACGTCGGCCTCCAGGACGCGCCGCCGCCGTTCCCAGTCGGGGCGTACGGACTCCTCCCAGACGGCGGTGAGCAGCGCGGCGGCCCGTTCGGGCAGATCGTCACGGTCCGCGAGAGCCGCGGGCAGCGGGCCGCCCACCGAGCGGACGAGATGGCCGCGGGCGTCCCGGGGCGGGACCTCCCGCACCCGGGCGACCTCGGTCCCGAAGGTCTCGTCGCCGTACGGGGTCGGGGTGAGGAAGTCGGCGATCCACGCCTGTCCGAGCCCGCAGCGCACGAGGAGCGCGGTGACGGGGTCGGCGGCCAGCCGCCCGCGGTACGCCGGCAGATGGACGTCCAGCCAGGCGCGTTCACCGGGGTGCGTGGCGGTTTCCGCGTGCAGCAGCTTCAGACACGCGAACGTCTCGGCGAGCGGCGACAGCACGAAACGGCTCCCGGCGAGGGTGTCCGCGTTCACCTGCCACCAGCCCATGCCCGCCCCCTGTCTCCCCGGCCCTCGCGTGCCGGGCCCCGTTCTCCGCCCGGGCCTTTCGCGTGAGCCTCGGCCTTCCGCGTGAGCCTCGGCCTTCGCGTGCGCCCCGGCCCGGACCTCTCGCGTGTGCCCTTTCCGAACCCTTCGCGTGCGCTCTCCCCGAACCTTTCGCGTCCGCGCGAAACAATATCGACCGTCCGTACGACCCCGCAGACTCCGCGGATGCGCAGCTACTCCGAGCTCTTCCGCACGCGGGAGTTCACCCCGCTCTTCCTGTCCTCCTGCTTCCGGACCGCCGCCTCGACGGTGAGCGGTCTGGCTCTCGGCACCCTGGTGTACCGGGCCACCGACTCGCCGCTGCTCACCGCGCTGAGCATGTTCGGGCCCTCGCTCGCCCAGACGGTCGGCGCGGCCACCATGCTCTCGGCCGCCGACCGGCTGCCGCCGCGCGCGACCGTGGCGGGCATCGCGCTCCTCTTCGGACTCGGCACGGCGGCGACGGCGATCCCCGGGCTGCCGATCTGGACGATCTTCGCCCTCCTCCTGCTCCTCGGTCTGATCCAGTCCTTCGGCGGCGGGGTCCTGTGGGGCTTGCTGACCGAGATCCTCGCCAAGGAGGGCTATCTGCTGGGGCGTTCGGTGTTCAACATGATGAGCGGGATCGCCCAGATCACCGGATTCGCGACCGGTGGCGTCCTCGTGGCCCTGCTGTCCCCGCGCGTCACGCTCCTCCTGGCGGCCGGGCTGTACCTGGCGGCCGCGCTGACCGCCCGGCTCGGCCTGACACCCCGGGCGCCCCGAGCCCTGGGCCGCCCGTCCGTCGCCCGGACCTGGCACGCCAACGCCCGCCTCTTCTCCTCACCGGAGCGCCGCACTCTCTATCTCCTGCTCTGGGTACCGAACGGCCTGGTCGTCGGCTGCGAATCGCTGTACGTGTCGTACGCGCCGAGCCGGGCCGGCGCGCTGTTCGCCTTCGCGGCCCTCGGCATGTTCGTCGGGGACGTGACGGCGGGGCGTCTGCTGCCGCCCCGGGTCCGTGCCCGCCTGGGCATCCCGTTCCTGCTGCTCCTGGCGACGCCGTACCTGTTCTTCGTCCTGCGTCCGGGTGTGGCGGTCGCCGCCGTTCTCGCCGCCGTCGCCTCGATCGGCTTCGGGTCGAGCCTGATCCAGCAGGAACGCCTGGTGGCCCTGATCCCCGACGAACTCAGCGGCCACGCCCTCGGGCTCCACACGGCGGGCATGCTCACGATGCAGGGCGTGAGCGCGGCGCTGGCGGGCGGGATCGCCCAACTCGCCTCGCCCGCCGCGGCGATGACCGTGATGGCCGCCGCCTCGATCGCCGTGACGCTGACCCTGGCCCCCTCGCTGCTCCGGCACCGCGCGGCGCCCCCGGAGGGGCAACGCCCGGGGCCGTCCGCACCAAGAGTGCGGCAATCAGAGGTGAACTCTCCCTGAACCGAAGAAAGTTGTACGACAGGGGTCACAACCACCCATCCCCCACCGGTGTCGAACGGGATGCCTGGGCACACCCGAGCGCCCACGGCCCCGCAACGACAGATCCGCCGAGCCGCCGGGCCGCGGAAACCCATCGAGGGGGAACCATGTTCAACCGTCGTGCCACCGTCCTTCCGAAAGTGCTGGCACTCGCCGCGGTCACGGTCGCCGTGTCCGCGGCGGTCGCCGTCCCGACGGCGACCGCCGCGGACTCCAGGACCGCCACGGCGGTCTCCACCGGCCAGAAGCTGTACTACACGGCGGCCGCCGGCCAGACGAACCACCTGAAGATCTCCTGGGCGCTCGGCGCGACCGACCCCGACTCCCAACTCGTCGACTTCATCTACACGTTCGACGACACCGTGAAGATCTCCCTCGGCGCAGGCTGTGTCCGTCCCGCATCGGGCGACACCACCCAGGCGGTCTGCACGGTCACCGAGCCGAACACCTCGGCCTCCGACCTCGACACCCTGATCGTCAGCCTCGGGGACAAGAACGACACCGCGACGGTCGACCCCGACAACAACGGGTACTCCCGCATCTACGGCGGGACCGGCAACGACACCCTCACCGGCCACGGCCGTGACGTCCTCTACGGCCAGGACGGCAACGACCGCCTGTCCGGGGGCGGCGGCGTCTACAGCGAGGGCGCCTTCGGCGGCGCGGGCAACGACACCCTCACCTCCTGCGGCTACACCTGCCACGGAGGCACGGGCAACGACGTCCTGAGCGGCGGAGTCAGCGAGGCCGACGGCAGCTACGTCGACTACGACAACAGCCTGTTCGGCGACGACGGCAACGACACGATCCACGGCAACGCGGGCGCCGACCTCATCCAGGGCGGCCGCGGCAACGACCGCCTCTACGGAGACTCCGGCAAGGACAAGATCTACGGCAACAGCGGCAACGACCTCCTGCACGGAGGCTCCGGCACGGACACCCTCTCCGGCGGCCCGGGAACCGACCGGGTCTTCCAGAACTGAGAAACCCGCCGGCAACCGACCCGCCTCCGGAGCGGAGGACTCGGGACGAGCGTACGGGGGTTTCCGTGGGCGCCGGTGTGCCTCCGCGCGCTCTGTCCGGCACGGCTCGGCGGGTGGAACGATCCCGGTGCTCGGTACCGGCAGGGGAACGCCTTTGGCCGCCATGGAGATGTGAGCGGTGGCGAGCGGATGTTTGCTGGTCCGAGAACGGCGTCACCACTACGAGCAACAAGGGGCCGGACATGGCAATCGTGATGTCGATGCACTGGGCGGAAGCCACGTCGGAGCAGTACGACACCGTGCGGGACGCGGTGCAGTGGGAGGAGGTCCCGGGGGCCGGCGGTCAGATGCACGTGGCCTGGTTCGACGCGCAGGGGCTGCACGTCACCGACGTCTGGGAGTCCCAGGAGGCGTTCGAGGCCTTCTTCGCCGAACGCCTCGCCCCCGCGATCCAGAAGGCCGGCATGACCGGCGCCCCCGACACTTCCATCAACCCGCTCCACCGGCGCTACATCGCTCCCGGCATCAGCGGCGCCGCGTAGAGAAGAGGGACGGAACGCCGGTCCGGCCCCGCTCCGTCCTGGGGACGCGTGTCCGCGCGTCCCCAGGAATGTGCGACGAACCCCGGCGCCGGGACAGGCTCCAGGGCAGGCCCCGGGGTTCGGTCACGCCTTCTCGATCCGCCAGGCGATCATCCCCGCCGCGTCCGGCCCGCCCCGGACGTCAAGAACGAACCGACTCCGGCCGTGCTTGTCCGCTCTTACGGGCACGCCCTCCGAGGGCGGCTCCACTGGATCCCAGTTCAGACACCGTCCGAGCTGGGATTTCCTGTTCAGTGGGTGGGACGGCGGAGCGTGCGTCAGGCGGTCAGGGACTTCCACAGGGTGATCGGGCGGTCCTCGACCGCGACCTGGTCGTTGTGCCCGTGGCCGTCGGCGATGGAGATGATCCGGTATTTCTGCTGGTGGAACACCCAGAACAGGCTCAGCCCGTTGATGCGTTGCATGTCCGGTACGGCGAGGAACTCGTCCACTCCGGAGATACCGGCCAGTGACTGCCACAGGCTGAGCGAACGGTCGCCGCGTTCGATGACGTCGTTGTGTGCGGAGCCGTCGGCGATCGAGATCAGCCGGTAGACCTGCTCCCCCACGGAGGAGTGGAAGAGCCAGTAGTGGCTCTTCCCGTTCTGGCGCTGCATGTCGGGCACCGGCAGGAAGGCGTCCACCCGCGCGATTCCGTTGAACGAGGCCCAGGCCGAGATCGGCCGGTCGGACCGGTCGACGGCGGCCGCCGTCTCGGGGGCGAGCCCGGACTCCGCTCCGTCCGCGACCGAGATCAGCCGGTAGACCTGGCGGCCTTCCACGGTGTGGAACAGCCAGTACCGGCTCCGGCCGCCCACGCGCTGCTCGTCCGGCACCGGCAGGATCGCGTCCACCTTCGACACGCCGTCGTAGCACGACCAGACGGACAGGGGCCGATCGGGACGCTCGACGACGTCCTTGTGCTCGTCACCGTCGGCGATGGAGATGGTGCGACAGACCGGCCCGTCGCCGCCGGTCCCGTAAGCCCAGTACCAGCTCTTGCCCTGGTCCCGTTGGCGATCGGGGATCGGCAGGAAGGCGTCGGTCGGCCGGACCGTGTCCGGGAGCTTGTCGGTGAGGCGGCCGTCGCCCAGCAGTCGCAGTGTGGTGAGCGAGGGGACGAAGCTGTAGACGGAGCCCTCGGTGGTGACGAACTGATGGAAGCTCAGCTCGGTCGTCGCGTTGGGGCTCTCGAAGGCGACCTTGCCCGTGGGGCCGACCCCCGGGTCGGGGCCGGGCTTCGCAGGGCGGTTCGGCGGGAAGTCGACGTTGTTGATCCACATCTTCTGGATGAACTCGAACTGCTCGACGAGGTCGGACTGGTAGCAGACGAAGAGCAGTCCGCGCGGGTGGTCGGGGCCGCCGGGGCCGTCCGAGGCCGGGTCGAAGGGCGCGCCGTAGGGAGCGCCGCGGCGGATGATCCGGCGTCGGTCCATGACCGGGTTCTCGGGGAACGACTCCGTGCCGGGCTTCTCCTGCAGGCCGTCCCGGGGGTTGGTCTTGCGCAGGTGGGAGAAGAGCGGGGTGGTGAACCCCTCAGGGTCGTTGCGGTAGCCGAAGTCGTTGTCCTGGCCCGCGAGGGCGTTGTCCGGCATGTCGGCGTGCGGGCACTTGGCGACGGGCGTGCCCGAGCGCCAGCGGCCCACCAGGCGGGCGGCCAGCCATTCGGTGGTCGCCTCGTCCGGCACCACCTTGGCCTTCCTCAGGACCTTCAGCTGCGCGGTGACCTGGGCCCACCAGCCCGGCACGTCCTGAGCGAGCCGGCGCACCACCTGGAAACTGCCGTTGGCGGCCCACTCGGGCATCTCGTCGTACGGAATCCCGCCGACCCGGTCGTGCCCGATGACGAACTCACCGGGCGGGATCAGCCGGGTGCCCGGGTGGTCCTTGACGTACTCCGGCCGCTTCGGGTCGGGCTCGTCGAAGCCGATGACCCCCGGCTCGCTGACCCCGTCCTTGAAGCCGAAGTGTTCCTTTCCGCGGCGGGTGCCCGACAGCGTGGCGCCGTTCTGCTGGAAGACGATCACGATCTTGGCCTGCGCGGCCGCCTCGCGCTGGGCGGTCAGCGCGTCCTGGAGCCCCTCGGCGGTGTCGGAGGCGACGGTGATCACGGCGTGCACGGTCTGGCCCTTGCCGTCCCCGAACAGCCAGTTCTCGGGCGAGCTGTCGCCGGTGTCGCCCAGTGAGCGCTTGTGGGACCCCTCCTTGAACGCTTCCAGGGTGCCGCCCTTCCGTACCGAGGGCAGGGGGTCCTTGCCGCCGATGAGGACCTTCAGGCCCTCGTAGGTGAAGCTGACGTTCGTCCAGGTGGCCTTCAACGTCTGCGGGTCGTCGCCGCCGGTGGCCTGTCTGGCCTTGCGGAACGCCGCGTTGAAGGTGGCCACCTGTCTGGTGGTGGAGATCTGGGAGGCGAGCCGCCTCACCCAGGTACGGGCCCGCGCGGGGTCCTCGAACTTGAGGAAGAGCAGCGTCATGCGGTCCTTCTTGAAGCCCGCGATCACATCACCCTGGATGTCGTCACTCTGACGCAGTTTGAGGTCTTCCATCATGTTTTCTCCTTGACGGACGCATATGCCACGAGATCATCATAGTAATCACAACGCTACGCTATGTGATCAATGTGAAGGTGGGGGCGTCTCCGGGCCGACCGTGTCGCGACCCCGTGTCGCAGCGCGGAACCCCTGCCCCGCAAGGGTTCTGGCCTGTTTGGCGGTCAAGTGATCACCCGCCTGCCCGGCATCGCGCGACAGCGGCCGTCCGGCACACGAACACTGTGGGTAGTCATATGCCTGCGTCGTGCGCCCATGTCACGTGCTCTCGTCATGTCCTCGTCATCGGACCGGCGACACGAAGCGGCCACGACGCCACAGCTGCGCGCCCCGCCCTCTCTCGCAAGGAGTCCCATGTCCCCCAGGAACCTGACCGGCCCGTCGCCCAGACGGATGCTGTACGCGGCGATCTCCGCGTGCGCCGTCCCCGCGCTGACCCTCACCATGCTGTCGTCCGGCCCGGCCGCCGCCCACGAGCACGGCGGTGAGGCCCACTCGGCCGACCGGGCGCAGGCCGACCCGGACGAGGCGGCGGTCATCGGCAAGGAGCACGCCGAGGAACACGCCATGACCAGGAGGGCCCTCAAGGCCGTCGGCGAGTACCCGCAGTCCACCCGCACCGAGCGGCTCAAGGCACTTGCGGCCTCCCAGGCCAAGGTCAACGCGGACTTCGACGCGCTGGACGCCGGCAGGTTCCGGGAGTACTTCCAGTCCCCGGACTTCGCCGCGCACATCGCCATGCTGCCCACCGGCAAGGTGCTGCTGTTCTCCTTCGAGCGCATCGAGAGCAACCCCCAGAAGGAGCCGGCCCCGACCGACACCATCGGCAAGGAGAACGCGGGCCGCGCATACCTGTGGGATCCGGCCAAGGGCACCGGCCCGGGCTCGTTCACCAAGGTCACGCCGCCCGTGATCGACATGCCGGACGGGCTCAACCAGCCCCGCCCCGCGCCGTTCTTCTGCGCCGGCCACTCCTTCCTGCCCAACGGGATGCTCGGTGTCTTCGGCGGCAACCTCGGCGGCAACGGCGGTACCGGCGCGAAACTCTCCCTCGTCTTCGATCCATGGGAGGAGAAGTGGTACCAGAACCAGGACATGGTGGTCGGCCGGTGGTACCCGTCGGTGGTGACCGGAGCGGACGGGCGGCAGCTGATCATGTCCGGCCAGTCGGAGCTCGGCTGGGGCACCCCCACCCCGATCGTCGAGCGCTTCCCCGCCCTGAACAAGCCCGTGCCCACGGCCAAGACGGACAAGCCGGAGGGCTGGACGGTGGAACGGTTCAAGGCCGACGCCCCGTTCAAGCGGGACTACCCGCACCTCTTCTCGCTGCGGGACGGCAAGATCTACGGCCTGGGCCGCAACCCCGAGCAGCAGTGGAAGTTCGACCCCGCCGCCGAGACCCGGACGGATCTGGCACCCCGACCGGACAACATGCCGCGCAACTACGGTTCGGCCGTGCCGCTCCCGGCCGGCTTCAAGGGCCCGGACTCGGTGCTGGTGCTCGGCGGAGACCGGGACGACCCGAACACGTATCAGCTGGTCGGCGGCCAGTGGAGCAAGGAGAAGGCGAGAGCCTTCGGCCGCACCCAGGACGACACCCTGCTCATGCCGGACGCGACCCTGATGACCGTCAACGGCGCCTTCGACATCCGTGACTACGGCAACGGCCCGTACAACCCCAACTCGGACCTGAAGTACCGCCAGATCGAACTGCGTGACGAGAACGGCAACTGGAAGCTCGGCCCGGCCCAGAGGCTGCCGCGCGGATACCACTCGAACGCCGTGGTCCTCCCGGACGGCCGGGTGATGGTCACCGGTGACGAGCTCCAGCAGCTCGCCAACGACCCCGACATCACCGACGACATGAACGGCAGCATCGAGATCTACGAGCCGGCCTACCTCCAGCAGGGCAGCCGCCCTCACCTCGGCATCGTGTTCAACCCGTCCGTCGGGTACAACGACAGGATCACGGTGAGCAGCAACACCGCCTCCGACGTCACCCGTGCCGTCCTGCTGGCGCCGACCACCGCGACCCACTCGGTCAACACCAGCCAGCGCCACCTCGACCTGCGGATCAAGAGCCGCAGCGGCAACTTCCTCGAACTCCAGGCACCGCCGTCGGCCAACGCCGCCCCTCCCGGCTACTACATGCTCTTCCTCCTGAACGAGGAGGGCGTGCCCAGCACCGCCGGCTGGGTCCAGCTCAAGCCGGCCTCGGGCGGCCAGACCCCGGCGGCGAGGTAGTGACCACCTGACCCTGACGCGCCTGCGGCGAGTCCCGCGGGCGGCTCCGCCGTAGCCCGGCGCAGATGCCTTCCGAGCTGGGCTACGGTCTCGCCCCGCGGCGCCTCGGCTCGCACCCGCAGGGCCTTCGGAGACCCTGCCGACCTCGACTCGGACCGCGTCCTACGTGGAGTTCGGTCGTTGGGCCAGCCATGGGACGGGGTACGTGGAGCGGGGCACGGCCGTGATCACACGAAAGGGCCAGTTCAAGAGGATCAAGCCTCTGAACTGGCCCTTCATCGCGTGCCCCCGGCAGGATTCGAACCTGCGGCACCCGCTTTAGGGGTTCGGTCTACGCCTGCTCGTGGTGCCGTTGTCGGCAGGTCCGGTGGTCGGACAGAGTCGTTGGCGTACGGCCCCGTCCGGTGTCGTTGATGTCAGGCGTGGATGTCAGAGCCTCGGACTCATCGCTCTGACGAGACTGGACAGCGATGGCCCGCACCGGCCCTTACGAGGCGCTGAAGAACACCGCACCGGACGAGAGACTGCCGTGGTCGCGGTGTTCGTAGCTATGGACCGAGCGCCTCCCAGCAGTGATGCTGGGCGGCGCTCCGGTATGCCCGTATCAGATGGTGTCTATTTGCCAGGCGATCATGCCGGTCGATCCCTTGGCCCCGTTGACATCGATGTGTACCCCCTTGTGCATCGTGATCCGTTGCTGGACCACTGACTGATCACACGGCACCGTGGACGCTGTGCCGGCGCTCGCCGGTACGAATGTCAACTTGGCGCTACCGCTGCCGGAGCACACCAGGTTGAGCCGGTAGGTCTTGCCCTTGCTCAGGTTGGGCTCGGTGTGGATCCCATCGCCCACTCGCTCGACGCCGGCCTCGACCATTGTCCCGCTGTGGACGGAGGCCAGGGCCGCCTGGACCTGCTCGGTGAGCTTCTTCTCGGACGACCCGGTCGCCGTCCGGGACGCGCTCGGCGCGGACGGCGACGGCGGAGCGCTGCGGGCCTCCCCCTCACCGCTGCCGGAGGTGCACGAGGTGAGCAGGAATGCCGATGCCGCAATGGCGCACGCGGCAAGGTGAGCCCGGGGATTCGAGTAGGTCATGACGAAGTCTCCCAGTACTTCCATCCGGTCTCCGACGTCGGCAGAGTCGCGGTCCCATGACCAAGTTCCTTGACTCCGCAGGATCCAACCCGTTGGAGCTTCTTCCAGGTGACCTTGTAACCCCATGAGCCGTACTGCAAGTGTCCGTACTTGTTGCGGCTGATGTTGTGGGAGTAGTTGTGTCCGGTGGTGATGGTCGTGCTTCCGCCGACGTGCACGCTCACCGACGTCTTGGCCTTGGCGATGATGGCGTTCGTTTGGAATTCGATCGTGCCGGTTACGTCCACACTGATCGTGCCGGCCTTGGTGACCGATACGTTCATCGTGCCGCCGGGGCCATCCTTGTACTTGGTCCCGTTCCACCACGACGGGATGAAGTAGTTCTTCTTCGACGTGATGCTGTACCAGGAGTATTGGCCGCCAGGGCCGTCGCAGTAGTAGGGCGTCTTCTCCAGTACCGGCTGTTCGGGCTCGTCTTCCCACCCCTGACGGTCGTTGATGTCCGTCGTCTGATCGGCGGATATCGTCGTGTCGTCGGACGGCCCTTCCTCAGCGGTAGCAGCGCCCGCGGTCGCAAAAAAGAGAAGCAACGCAGTGGCAGCGCCGGTCACAGCGCGCCTTGAACCGATGCCCATGTGACACCTTTCCGGTGGACCGCCCCCGTGGCGATCGAGCACTTGGACGCTATGTGAAGATCATGTACGCGACAATCACGTGATCGGTTTCCTGAGGGGAACTTGAGGAACGAAGAGGCTCCCGACGGCGCATTCCGTCTTGAAGTAAATCCTTAAGTTCAGACTGATGAAGAATCAACGACTTTGCTGGGTCGGGATTTCGCGAATGAAGGTGCTGGCCCTCTCGATGCGAACTGTGGTCGCCAAGGTCTGCCGGCCAGGAGCGCGAGTTCTGCCCGTCTCTACGATGCAGGCCATGGGGACTACTGATTCCGCACCGCTCATACGCGCTTGTTGGCTCTCATGGCTCGCCGTTGAGTCGGCCGATCAGGCGGAAGTGGTCAAGGCCCTCGGCTTGGCGGACGTACGGGAGACCACCTGGGCCGATGGCATGGAACTCATCGACGAGGTGGCGCACGACGAGGAGGAGCCGTTCTCCACCGTCGCCGTTACTCCACCCATGCAGGGGTGGACTCTGGTCGTCGGACCGTACTTCGGCCTGCCCTATCCACAGCGGACGGCGCACATCACCGACCTGTGCCGAGAGCTGAGCGCCCACTTCGGCAAAGCCCAACTCTTCTTCCACAGTGAGCAGAACGACGGGGAGGCATGGCTGATCGCCGAAGGAGGACGGATCCTCCGGCGTTGGATCAGTGAGTGCCCGGAGCTCGCCCTGGGCGAACCGTTCGGTGTCGAGCGGCGGCTCCTCGATGCCTATGGCATCACGGGCAAGCCCGAGGATCTCGACCCCGACAGTGACCTGGCCGGCGACTGGGCAGCGACTTGGGGGGATTGCTGGGCTACGACGGTTGCGGAGGAATGCAGCATCAACCCCACCACAGCCACCGCGGTTACGGGCAGTCTGCTGGTCGCATCCGCTCCGTCCTTCGAGTAGCCGCACCGTCTGCCTCGAAGAGGTTGCCGCTGAGCACCGCTTCAGGAGCGAGGTGAGGTGGTCACAGGCCTGACCTGTGAATTCCCGGCTCGGATGGGGTGGGTGATGCGTCCCCCTGCGCACCGTGATTCCCCCTGACTCCCCGCCCGTTCTGGCACGAAAGTGGCACGGCCGCACAGCCCCTCAACGGATCACGCAAATCGCCGGCATGGGAGCTCTCCACTCGCCCAGTTCTGCGATGAGGACCCGGCGGGCCAGTTCGCGGACTTTGATCCACCCCGCATCGCTGGATAGCGCGTCCGCGGCCCACCTGGCGGCGTTCGGCTCACCGCTCATCTCGTTGAACACCACGTCTATGCCGTGTAGGTCGGGCAGCACATCGTGGCTGAGTTGTCCCTCTTCCACCAGTTGCTCTGACATACGGAAGGCGTGGTCGAAGTCCAAGGCGATCTCATCCGTGGGGATGTCGTACTTCTCCAGCCACACCGCCTGGACCGAGGGATCAGCGGCCAGCACAGTGAGCGACTCGACCAGCAGGCGTCGGCGAAACGAAGGGTCGGTAGTGGGCACGGCACGATCGTCGCATGCGACTGCCCTTGCGATCTGTGGTTTTTCCCTCCCGGCTCCTGAATGCGGCAGCGCGGGCGGTGTCTGGTTTGACCAGTCAAGGCGCTCAGTAGCCGAAGAAGTGCGGGGCCGGGTCTCCGACCTGTACCCCTGCAATCGATCAATGCTGCGACCTGCGACTTAGCCGTCGACGGTTGTCAGCGTTGGTCGTCGTTGAGCACCCTTCCACGGCCCGGAGACGGCCCGAGTGGCGACCGTACTTCAGACCCCGATCACGATCGGGAGCGCGTCTGGTCGGCCGTAAGTGAGGATGCGCGTGAGTGCCTCCCGCATGCGCGCTACGTCCGCGGCCGGCGCATGCAGCACCGCCTCCACTACCGGATCGTCCAGGAACAGGGCTTCCAGCGAATCGGGGTCGAACGTGACCCGCAGGATGTCTCCCTCCAGCTCCACCGTGCGCACGCATCCGTATGCGGTGCCCTGGTCGGGGGTGACAACGCAGTAGGAGTCGCAGCCGTTGCGGATGTTCTGCGCGTCGGGTTCCTCGAAGTCGCTGTGGAACTGAAGCACGAAGCTTTCCATGCTGTCCGACTCGGCGACTCCGGCAGTCAGGGCATAGATGTCCGGCCCCGGTTCGTGCCACCCGTAGGCGATGTTCGCAGTAAATCTGTAGGTCATACGCGTGTTCTACCAGGGCCTGCGACGGCCGATAACGTGAGGTCGGCGGAGCGGCTTTGGGCTGGAGCTGCTTTGGGGCGAGTGATCATGGCCCCGTAAGCTTCCGGCGCGTCGGGCAGTCTGTGGACCTGCCCGTTAAAGCACGACGTTGGGGCCATGATCTTCGAGGCTCGCCCCAAAGTGGCTGCTTCCTAAAGCCGCGGAGCCGACCGCCCCAGCCACGACGCGTTCTGACCTCATGCCGCCGGCCAACCCTTTCCAGGGCGTGCGTCGGCGCAGCGCGGGCGGAGCGGGCCGGAGGCAGGAGCGGCGCCCGCAGCGCGCCCGGCGGAGCGGAGCGCAGCCGGGGCTTGATGATGGGGAGAAGGTTTTATCCCGCTGGGATGAGGCGCTTGCCGTGGTGGCTGCGTACGTGGGGGCCGTTGCCGTCCAGGAGTCTGATGGCGAAAGCCTCGGACATGCGCTCGCTGACCTCGTCAGGTGTGAGCCACGAAACCGCCAGGGACTCGCTATGGAGATCCTCGGGCACTCGCAGATCGGCATCACCATGGACGTGTACACGCGCGTCGTGCAGGACACCCGGCGCGAGGCCATGAGCCACATGGACAAGCTGTTGAAGAGGCGCCCCGGCCCAGGCTGACCAACGCCGTTCCCCTCCATCCGAGACGCGGATCCCCAGGCCGTGACAGTCCTGGGGCTCCGTGGTCTTCAGAGAGCGGACTCGGGTCCGCCGCTTTCGATGAGCGCGCGGGCGGCGACAACGACTTCTTCCTTGAGCTGCTCCAGCGGAGTGCTCCAACTGGCGTTCCAGTCGTCCAGCCCAATGGCACAGTGGACGATCGGTTGCAGGCGATCGGGATAGCCGAGTTCTGACGCTGCTTCGACCCATATGAGGTCGGCACCGGTCGCCGGGTCCAAGGAGCCGTCGACGATCTGAGCGGCCAGCCAATAGGCCAAGGCCCACCTGGCGTCGACCGGGTCCGCCGGCACCTCGAACCCCAGCCCCAGCTCCTCCACGACGTGATCGAACAGCTCCCGCGCCTCATGCTCCTCACGACGGCCCAAGCCGGCGAGGAGGGCAAGCGACGGGGCGTCGACGTCGGCCAGAAGCGCGTCGAGGCCGGCCTGGATGAGGCGGTCCGAGCCGACGTGACGTCCGAATGCCTGAGCTCGTGCCAGTTGCCTCAACTGGTCGAGAGCCTCGTCTCTTGTCACGCCGGATGCGCTCCGTCCCGTCCCCGTCGATGTCAGAACTGGATGTCAAAGGCCCCGGACCATGATCGGTCCGGGGCCTTTTCCCTTGTGCCCCCGGCAGGATTCGAACCTGCGACACCCGCTTTAGGAGAGCGGTGCTCTATCCCCTGAGCTACGAAGGCGTGCGGATCGTGTGCGATCCGGTAGCTAGCGTAGCGGATCCGGGGTGGAGGCTGGGAAGGTTCCCGTTCGCGCAGGTGGGGTGGGGTCGGGCCGGGTGGCCGAGGGGTGGGGGGGTTCGGTACGCGGTGGGCGGTACGTGGCTGTGTGCCGGTGGTGTGCGACGGCCCCGAACGGTCGCCCGGACCTCGTGGTCGCGGCGACTGTCGGGGGCCGTCGGTCAGCCGGCCGGGAGGCCCGAGAGAGCCGGACGGGTCAGGTGGAGCATGCGGGTCAGCCACAGGTCGCCTGACGCCTGCGGGGAGCGGGAGGCGAAGTGGGGAGCCGAGGCGTGTCGCGGGTGAGGGGACCGGGGAGTGCCGGGGCGCGCGGGGAGGTGGGGCAGGGCCGTCGTGCCGGTGATCATGGACAGCATCAGTACGGCCGCCGCCCCGACGTCGACCTCGGGGAGCAGCGAGCCGTCGTTCCGGGCCCGGTCCAGGATCCCGTGCAGGGCGCCGAGCCAGTTGGCGTGACAGTGGAGTGACGGATCGTGGGGAGTCCTGATCTCCTGGGCCAGACGTGCCCCCGAGCGAACGGTCATGTCGCTTTCGATGAGGTCCACGAGGGTGTGCGCCATGGCGGTGGCTATCTCGAACGCCGGCGTCTCGCGCCGCGCCAGCTTCCCCAGTGCGTCCCCCGACGTCGTGCAGGCCTGCGCCTGGACCGCACGGGCCAGGTCGGACTTGGCCGCGAAGTGGAAGAACAGGGCGCCCTTGGTGACCTGAGCCCGTTCACTGATCGCGGACAGGGTGGCCCGTTCGTAGCCGGACCGGTCGAACACGGTCGAGGCGGCCCGGATCAGGTTGCGCCTGGTCCGCTCGGACCTCTCCTGCCTCACCACGACGTGATCACCCGGACGCCCCTTGTCGCTCGGCTGCTGTCTGTCCTGCCGCCAGCGACGCTAGGAACCCGCTTTTGGATCTGTCAACGGGGCCTGTGCCGCGCAGATCATCTTCACGCCAGGTGATAACTCCCTTGGGGATGTGGCTGGTTGAAGCGTGAAGGGTGAAGGGTGAAGAGGGGTGGGGGCAGGGGGGTTCGGTGGGCCGGTGGTTCGCTCAGCTTTGTGGCACCCGGCGGAAGCGGCCCGCGATGTGCAGGTCCGCCTCGATGCGGGTCGCTGTCGCTCGGAGTTCGGGCAGCACGTCGCTGACGCAGGCCTCGGCGGTGCGGCGGCTGCTGTGCATGGCGACGTTCACCGCGGCCACGGTCCGTCCGGCGAGGTCGCGCACCGGGACGGCGATGGATCGCAGTCCCTGCTCCAACTCCGCCTCGACCAGGGCGTATCCGGCTGTCCGTACCCGGTCCAGTTCGGCCCTGAACAGCTCCGGGTCCGTACCGGTCCGCCCGGAGACGGCCCCGGGCGCGCCGGCCAGTATCTCCGTCGCGCGGGTCTCCGGAAGATCGGCCAGGATCGCTCGGCCCGGCGAGGTGGCGTACGCGGGCAGCCGCGTGCCGACGGTGACGTGGACGCTCATGATGCCGCGGGTGGAGACGTGCCCGATGTACTGGATCTCGTCGCCCGTCAGCACCGCGAGCGACACCGAGTCGTGCAGCCGCTGGGAGAGTTCGGTCAGATACGGGGCCGCGATCTCGGGGAGCGTGGTCCGTGAGAGTGGCGGGAAGCCGAGCCCCAGGACGCGCGGGGTGAGGCGGAAGACGCGGTCGTGCGTGGTGACGTATCCGAGGTGTTCCAGCGTGATCAGGGCGCGGCGAGCGGTCGCGCGGGCGAGTCCTGTCGCCTGGGCCACCGCGGTGAGGGTCAGTTCACCGCGCCCCTCGCCGAAGGCCGTGATCACGGTCAGGCCCCGCGCCAGCGACTCGACGAACTCCCGCCCCAGTTCCTGCTTGGAGGCGCCGGTCCAGTCGGCGAGCCCGGAGGGAGCGGTGGCCTTCCCCGAGGGTTCCGTGCTTCCCGAGGGTTCCGTGTTCCGTGCGCTTCCGGGGCTTCCGGGGCTTCCCGCGGTTCCTGGAATTCCCGCGGGTCCGGGGCTTCCGGCGTCGACCGTGCCGCCCGTGCCGACCGCGTCGCCTGTGCCGCCCGCTCCGGTCGGTGCGTCGCTCTGCGTGAGCTCGGACTTCCGCTCCGGCGTCGGTTCGTCGTCCCGTGCCAGCGCCCGTTCCATCTCGGCCACGGCCGTCCGCAGGCGCGGCAGCAGCGCGTCCCGCAGTTCGGTGGCGCCGTGCCGGCTCGTATGGCTCACCACGTTGACCACGCAGGCGATCCGCCCCGCCTCCCGTACGGGCATCGAGAGCGCGACAAGGCCCGGTTCGATGAGCTGGTCGTCCAACGCCCAGCCGGTCTCGCCCGCTTCGGCCGCCCGTTGCTCGAAGTCATCGCCGAGGGTGGGGCGTTGGGAAGCCGGCAGAGTGGAGGTGTCCGCCCTGCCCTCGTACGGTCTGCTCCGCGCGGGCACGGCCGGGAAGCCGCGGTCCTCCGGATCGGCCGCGCGGCGCTCCCGCCAGCCTGTCCACTCCTCCTCGCTCCACTCGGACGCGAACAGCGGTCCCGGTGCGGTGCGTTCGGCGGGGAGCAGGTCGCCGATGCGGAACCTCAGGGACATCGCGCGGCGCCGGGTCGCCTGATGGATGAAGCGGATTCCGTCCCGGTCGCAGACGGCGATGGACACCGACTCGTCGAGCTCGTCGGCGAGTGCTTCGGCGTACGCGTCCAGGACACGGGGAAGCCGGAGGGCGGCGAGATAGGCGTTGCCGAGTTCCATCAGGCGGGGGGCCAGTACGGCGTCCCGGCCGTCGAGGCGCAGGTAGCCCATGCGCGCCAGGGTCGCGGTGATCCGGTCGACGGTGGCCCGCGCGAGCCCGGTGGCCCGTTCGAGTCCGCTCAGACTGGCCGAACCGTCCGCCTCGGTCAGCCTGCGCAGTACGGCGAGCCCGCGGATGAGCGGCGTGACCGCCTCGTCCGGCACTTCGGCCCCGGCGGCGGCCCCGGAGCCGGACACCGCGGAACCGTCGCCCGTCCCGGCCGACGCGCGGTTCGCCGGCGTGACAGGGGACGACGACGTGGGGCTCGATGACCTGGAGCCTGACGGCCTGGAGCTTGATGACCTGGGACTTGATGGCATGGGCTCTCCGGTGGGCTCTCAGAAGAGTCACTGTGCGGCGGATCTCGGACGAGTCACCGGTGGCGGGTCTCAGAAGAGCCACGGTAGTGCTTGCCCGACGGTTCGCCCGAGCTCGGCCGTCCTGCCGTTCGGCCGTCCGTCCGCTGGCCCGGTGGCCCGGCGGCTCGCCCGGTGGTCAGCGGCGCGTCACGTACACCCGGTACTTCCCCGCGGCGTCCGCCGACGCGACCTGGACGGTGAGTCCCGCCTTGGCGGCCTTGAAGGTCTCACCGGGGGAGAAGGGAGCGTCGGAGAGTTCCGCCTGCACATTGGGTGAACGGGTGCATCCGCCGCTGTCGGGGTGGGAGTCGTACACCGTGACGGGCCCGTTCCCGGTGTCCACGCCCGCGTCGACCTTGTAGACGAGGATGCCGGGACGGCAGACGGCGGAGTCGTTGCCCGCGCGGGTGCGCAGTTCGAGGACGTATCCGCTGCGGGGGCCGACGGGTATGACGACGAGTTTGGCGCCGCCCCGCAGGGCCATCGGGGTCAGCGTGTACTCGCTGGTGCCGTGTGCGGCCGCGCAGCTCACCTGGGAGGCGTCGAGCCAGCCGAGCTTCCACTTGTGCCAGCCGAGCAGATCGTTGTCGGCCCCCCAGTCCTCGCTCATGATGTCCCAGTGCCCGACCGCGCCGCCGCCGTCCTGGGTGTAGAGGTCGGGCAGGCCGAACGTGTGACCGTTCTCGTGGGGGAGTACGCGGTAGCCGGTGTCGGCGTAGGAGCCCGAGCCGTCGTCCTGGCGGCTGTAGACGAAGGACGCGTTGGCGACCGGGACGCCGTCGGCCACCGGCGCCTCGGTGTTGCCGGCGAAGGTCACGGACAGCACGGTGTCCAGCGCGGAGGGCCCGGCATTCGGTGTGACCAGCACGTTCAGGATGTCGTACGACCGGAAGTCGACCTCGGGATCGGCCGTGGCCACGATGTCCTGGACCAGTTCGCGGTACCCGGGGTCGAAAGGCGCGCCGCGTTCTATCCCGTACGCCTTGAAGGGCTTGGGCATGCGCAGCCAGTGCCGGACGGGGGCCTTGGGCCGGTAGTCGAGGCGGCCGTAGGAGGCGGTGCGGAACCATTCCTGCGTTTTCGGGAAGAACTCGTCGTACCGGTCGCGGGCGCTGCCCTTGCCGGGCGCGTCGGAGAAGTCGACCATCAGCGTCAGGGCCCGCAGGGTGCCGGTGGAGCGGGCGTATCCGGGCGCGGTCGGGATCCCTTCCCCCATCTGGACGTCCGACGGGCCGTTGATCAGGCAGGGGCCGAGCGCCGTGGAGCGGGCCAGTGCCGCGGAGCCCGCCGTGGCGGACCCGGCCGTCAGATGTCCGGTGCCCGCGGAGGTGCTGACCGCCAGCGTCAGAACGGTCACCGTGGCCAGCGCGGCCACACGGCGCGGGCGTATGCGGCGGCTGGACGGCAGCATGCAGGGGCCCTTCGCTCCACGGCAGCCACCGGTCTCCGACTGCACCCTTTCGATCACCCTGAGTCGCCGACTCGCCGGGCGCGCGCTGGATGGGCCCGATCGGGTTCATCTGCGGGAGGTGCCGAAGGGGGGAAGAATGTGTGACGCAGGTCACATCATTCTCTTCCGGGTTCGGGAAATAACCGGGGATCGTTTCCCCGTTTAGCCATACGTCCGAGCGAAACGGGGACGGAATCCCCGGATCGCATACACGTTCCGAGAAGTTCCGAGAAGTTCCGAGGAGGACACCGTGGAGACCGCGACCCCCGTGCAGCGCCGAGTGGCCCGGCCCCGTGCCGATGCCCTGCGCAACCGGGAGCGGATCGTCGCCGCCGCCCGCGAGATGTTCGTCGAGTTCGGCGCCGAGGTGCCGTTCGACGAGATCGCCCGCCGGGCCGGTGTCGGCAACGCCACGGTGTACCGCAACTTCCCCGACCGCGACGCACTCGCCCGCGAGGTCGTGTGCTCGGTCATGGACCGCACCTCGGAGTGGGTCGAGGAGGCGCTCGCCGTGGACGGCGACGCGTTCGAGGCGCTGAGCGGCTTCGTGCACTTCGCCGCGGACGAGCGGATCGGTGCCCTGTGCCCGATGCTCTCCGAGAACTTCGACCAGAACCATCCCGACCTGGTCGCCGCGCGCGACCGGATCACCGATCTCCTGCAGCAGCTGATGGCTCGCGCGCGTGAGTCCGGACAGCTGCGCCCCGACGTCGAGTTGGGCGATCTGATGATCGCCGTCAGTCAGCTCACCAGGCCGCTGCCCGGCACCGCGTGCCAGGGAATCGACCGCTTCGTGCACCGCCATCTTCAGCTGTTCCTGGACGGTATGCGGGCTCCGGCCCGCTCCGAACTGCCCGGAACGGCCGCCAACCTGGAGGAACTGCGACGAGTGTGACCGGTGCCGGAGCGGCAGCCGAAGTGATCGGTCGACCGGCGACCGATGAGCCCGGCGCCCGGCGACAGTCAGGACTCGTAACCCGAACTCGTACTCAATAACGCACGACTCATCGCCCGTACAGCCCGTGCGCCTCGTACGGCCCGTACGCGTCACACGCGAGGTGCGCTCGTCGTCAGGGACGGGCCGCGCCGAGCCGCGCCGAGGCGTTCCCGGCCGTCACCGTCGACGAGCCGTCCCCTTTCACTGCATTTTTCGCTACGAAGTCCCGGAGTGGGTACCCCCATGTCTGAAACAGGCACGTCCAAAGCAGTTCCGGATCTGGAGTCCGACGCGCACAGCAACCGCTGGAAAGCACTCGTCTTCATCGCGCTGGCCCAGCTGATGGTGGTGCTCGACGCCACGATCGTGAACATCGCCCTGCCCTCGGCCCAGCAGGACCTGGGTATTTCGGACGGCAACCGGCAGTGGGTCGTCACGGCCTATGCCCTCGCCTTCGGCGGTCTGCTCCTGTTCGGCGGCCGCATCGCCGACCTGTGGGGACGCAAGCGGGCGTTCGTCGTGGGTCTGGTCGGTTTCGCCGCGGCCTCCGCGCTCGGTGGCGCGGCACAGAGCGGCGCGATGATGTTCGGCGCCCGCGCCCTTCAGGGTGTGTTCGGCGCCCTGCTGGCACCCGCGGCGCTCTCGCTGCTCGCCGTGATGTTCACCGACGCCAAGGAGCGCGCCAAGGCCTTCGGCATCTACGGTGCGATCGCCGGTGGCGGTGGCGCCGTCGGCTTCATCCTCGGTGGTGTCCTCACCGAGTACATGAACTGGCGCTGGACCTTCTTCGTCAACATCCCGTTCGCGATCGTCGCGGCCGCGGGCGCGTACTTCGTCATCCGTGAGCCGAAGGGCGGCCGCAACCGTTCGCCGCTCGACATCCCGGGCGTCGTGCTCTCCACCCTCGGTCTGGTCTCCCTCGTCTACGGCTTCACCCGCGCCGAGTCCGACGGCTGGAGCGACTCCATGACGGTCGGCCTGTTCGTGGCCTCCGCCCTGCTGCTGGCCGCGTTCGTCTTCACCGAGTCCAAGGTCAAGGCCCCGCTGCTGCCCCTGCGCGTCATCACCGAGCGCAACCGCGGCGGCGTCTACCTCTCGCTCGGTCTCGCGATCATCGCGATGTTCGGCACCTTCCTCTTCCTCACCTACTACCTGCAGATCGTGAAGGGCTACTCGCCGATCTCGACCGGCTTCGCCTTCCTGCCGATGATCGCGGGCATGATCACGGGCTCCACGCAGATCGGTGCCCGTCTGATGACCCGGGTCGCGCCGCGGCTGCTGATGGGCCCCGGCTTCCTGGTCGCCGCGCTCGGCATGCTGCTCCTGGCGCAGCTGGAGATCGGTTCGTCGTACGTCTCCCTGGTGATGCCGGCGATGCTGCTGCTGGGTCTCGGCATGGGTACGGCGTTCATGCCCGCCATGTCGCTGGCCACGCACGGCATCGAGCCGCGTGACGCCGGTGTCGCCTCGGCGATGGTCAACACCTCGCAGCAGGTCGGCGGCGCGATCGGCACGGCCCTGCTGAACACGATCGCCGCCTCCGCGACCACCGCCTACATCAAGGACCACATGGCGGGCGCCGGGACCAAGGCGCAGCAGCAGCTGGTGCAGGCGGAGGGCATGGTGCACGGCTACAGCAACGCGATCTGGTTCGCCGTCGGCATCCTCGTGGTCGCCGCGGGAATCGCCTTCACCCTGATCAACACCGGCCGTCCGGACGCCTCCGCGGTCGTCGGCTCGGGTACGGGCGAAGGCGCCGAGGACGAGCTGAAGGTGCCGGTCGTCGCGCACTGACCCGGCGACCATCCCGTACTCCGGTACTTCCGCAGCCCACGGCCCGGTGCTTCCGTAGCCGGCGGTCCGGTACTTCCACGGTCCGTACGACGGTGCTTCGCGTACGGACGGGGATGGGGACGCCTCGTCCGTACGACTCCGGAGACCGCCCCGGTTCCACGCCAGACGGAACCGGGGCGGTCCCGTGTCCGGGCAGCCTCGTGTCCGGGTGGCGGGCTCGTGTCCGGGCGGTCCGCTGTCCAGGTGGTCCGCTGCCGGGCCGGACTCGGCGGCAGAGGCGCATCGCCCCGATCGGACCCGGCGGCAGAGGCGTATAGCCCCGGCCGGACTCGTCGGCGCGGGGCCCGCCACCTCGGCCGCCCGGCCCGCCCGCTCCTGACGCAGCCCCCGCTCCTAACGCAGCCAGGGCAGATCCGCCCCCGCGTCCTTCGGCTGGAGCCCTTCGGCGATGATCCGCATGGCCTCGCCGAAGGCCTTCCGCTGGTCCGGCCCGAGCCGGTCGAACAGTGCCTGGCGTACGGCGGCGACATGGCCCGGCGCGGTGCGCCGCAGCACCTCGTAGCCCTCGTCGGTCAGCACCGCGAACTGGCCCCGCTTGTCGGACGGGCAGTCCTCGCGGCGTACCCAGCCGTTCTTCTCCAGCCGCGCGACGGCGTGCGAGAGCCGCGAGCGGGTGATCTTCGCGTTCATGGCCAGCTCCGTCATCCGCAGCCGGCGCCGCGGCGCCTCCCCGAGCTGCACGAGCAGGCCGTAGTAGATGTGCGGCATGCCCGCGTCGCGCTGGAGCTGACGGTCGAGGTGGTCCTCCAGGAGGGTCGTGGCGTGCATGTACGCACGCCAGATGCGCTGTTCCTCGTCGGTGAGCCAGCGCGGCTCTTCAGCGGGAGCGGGTGCCGTGTTCATGTACTCCACTGTACGAGCCTCTCCTTGAAACTTAAACAAACCGGGCGTAGTCTCGACCCTGGAACTTGAGACTTTAAGTAAAGTGCTTCAAAGATCAAGCACTGCCGCCGTACGATGGAACCCCCTGGAGGGAGCAGCCATGTCCGCCGCCACCGAGGAGCGCCCCGCGCCGGAGCGCATGCCCGCCCTCTACCTCAGCCACGGTGCCCCGCCGCTCGCCGACGACCCGGTCTGGCCCGGCCAGCTCGCCGCCTGGTCCGCCGGCCTGCCCCGCCCCAAGGCGATCCTCATGGTCTCCGCGCACTGGGAGGAGGCTCCGCTCGCCCTCGGCGCGATCGAGACGGTCCCTCTCGTGTACGACTTCTGGGGCTTCCCCGAGCACTACTACCAGGTGACGTACGCGGCCCCCGGCGCTCCGGAGCTCGCCGAGTCCGTACGGAAGCTGCTGCGCGCGCCCGGCACGCCGGTGCAGGACATTCCGGACCGCGGACTCGACCACGGCGCGTACGTCCCCCTCAAGGAGATGTTCCCCGAGGCGGACATCCCGGTGCTCCAGATCTCCATGCCGACGCTCGACCCGGTCCGGCTGTTCGAGATCGGGCGGAAGCTGGCGCCGCTGCGTGACGAGGGCGTGCTGATCGTCGGCTCCGGCTTTTTCACCCATAACCTCGCGGCCCTGCGGCACACCGGCGGGGGAGTGCCCGCCTGGTCGAGCGAGTTCGACGACTGGGGGCACCGCGCGCTGGAGGCCGGTGACGTGGACGCGCTGCTCGACTTCGAGCGCAAGTCCCCGGCGGGCCGTCTCGCCCACCCGCGCACCGAGCATTTCGCCCCGCTCTTCGTGACCATGGGAGCGGCGGACGCCGCCGGGGGACTCGGCGGGCAGCGGTCCGTGATCGACGGATTCTGGCTGGGGATGGCGAAGCGGTCGGTGCAGTTCGACTGAGCGGCCGACGGTCCGACCGTCGGGTGGTCCGACCGCCCGAAGACCCGACCGCCCGAAGACCCGACCGTCCGACGGTCGGGTCTTCCCTTGCGTCTCTTGCGTCCCTCGCGTCTCTAGCGTGCCTCGCGCCCGTCGGCCCGACCGCCGGACGGTCCCGGTCCGGGCGTGCGGGTGCGTCCTAGTGGGTGAGTTCCTTCTCGTACCAGGCGACGTCCCAGTAACGGCCGAACTTGCGGCCGACCTCCCGGTAGGTGCCGACGTGCCGGAAGCCGAAGCGTTCGTGCAGGCGCACGGACGCTTCGTTGGGCAGGGCGATGCCGGCGTACGCCCGGTGCAGGTCCTCGGAGGCGAGCGCCGAGAAGAGGGCTTCGTAGAGGAGCGTGCCGACGCCCCGGCGTGCGGCGTCGGGGGCGACGTAGACCGTCACCTCCACGGAGGTCGCGTAGGCGGGCTTCGCGCGAAAAGCGCTGGACGTGGCGTACCCCAGAATCGCCTGTGAATCCGCGTCTGTGGCAACCATCAGGCGGTGCGGTCCGTCTTCAGGGTGGGAGAGCAGCCACGGGCGACGTTGCTCCGGCGTGAAGACGATGGTGTCGAACGTGATGGGCGTCTCACGCACGTAGTGGTTGTACAGCTCCGTGAGCGCGCCCAGATCGGCTGCGACCCCCGGCCTGACCTGCACATCTGTACGTTCTGACCGCATCGGACCTCCCGAGTGGTGCGACAGGGTACTGCATGCTCAGAAAAATCAAGGTGCGGGTTGGGAATTCTGTCCTGATTCCAGTCGTTGTTTCCATCGGATGCCGGGCACCCGGGAGGGTGAAAGCCGGATGTCCGGGACCACCCGCAAGCCCACCACGCAAGGGAGCACGCATGGCAACCCGTGCCGTCGCCCGTCGTAAGTCCGCCACTGGCGGGACATCCGACGCGGCACGCAGTGTTCGCGCCGGAGGCGGCGAAATCGCCGATCGCGACCTGGTCGGCATGTACCTCGACGAGATCGCGCGTACACCGCTGCTCGACGCCGCCAAGGAAGTCGAGTTGTCCCAGGTCATCGAGGCGGGTGTGTTCGCGCGGCAGATCCTCGACGGTGAGGCCGAGGCCAAGGCGGACGCGTCCCGCGAGGAGTTGGAGGCGCTGGTCG
Source organism: Streptomyces sp. NPDC002698 (assembly GCF_042888945.1). Taxonomy (NCBI): domain Bacteria; kingdom Bacillati; phylum Actinomycetota; class Actinomycetes; order Kitasatosporales; family Streptomycetaceae; genus Streptomyces; species Streptomyces sp. NPDC002698. The sequence goes on along the minus strand of NZ_JBIAQM010000005.1, from coordinate 45,982 downwards.
CCGACAGCGAGCGCGCCAAGGACGTCTTCATCCGCTCGAACCTGCGGCTGGTCGTGGCCGTGGCGCGCCGTTACCCGCGCAGCGGTCTGCCCCTGCTCGACCTGATCCAGGAGGGGAACGCCGGCCTGGTGCGCGCGGTCGAGAAGTTCGACTACCGCAAGGGCTTCAAGTTCTCGACGTATGCCACCTGGTGGATCCGTCAGGCCATCACCCGTTCGATCGCCGACCAGTCGCGCACGATCCGCCTCCCCGTCCATCTGGTCGAGGAACTGGGCAGGATCCGTCGCGTGCAGCGTGAGTTCAACCGTGAGAACGGGCGCGAGCCCGAGCACGCGGAGATAGCCGCCGAGCTCGGTTCGACGCCGGAGCGCGTGGGCGACGTCCTGGACTGGGCCCGCGACCCGGTCTCGCTGAACATGGCGGTGGACGACGAGGGCGAGACCCAGTTCGGCGACCTGCTGGAGGACACCTCCGCCGTCTCGCCCGAGCAGTCGGTGCTCACACTGCTGCGCAGTGAGGAGCTGGACGATCTGATCGGCCATCTCGACCAGCGCACCGCCTCCATCATCAAGATGCGGTACGGCATCGAGGACGGCCGGGAGCGGACGCTCACGGAGGTCGGCAAGGAGCACGGGCTCACGCGTGAGCGCATCCGTCAGATCGAGAAGCACGCCCTGCTCGAACTGAAGAAGCTGGCGCGCGACACCGGATTCGACGCGGCGGCGTAGCGGGGACGAGGCGCGCGGAAAGCACGGGGAGGGCCGAGCGAGAGGGGCGAGTGGGCCGTACGGGTTGAATCGCCGCGCGGGCGCCGGGCCCCTCCGTCCCAGTCCGCGCACGGGCACCCCCGCCTCGATGGCCACAAGTCGACCAGACATGGCCATGTAAGGCCGCTTCAACCTGCCGGGCCCTGGGAACAAGACTTCAGGGCCCACGCTTCGGGCCCCGTCCGAGCGGAAGAAGCGAACAGAACCACCGAGCGGAAGTCCTCACCGGATCCACCGAACGGAAGCACGCCGCTCCCAAGAACCGAGTCCCGACGCACACCCCCCCGCGCCGGGACTCTCCCAGAGCCGAGCTTCGGCGCCTCCCCCCCCCGGCGCCGAAGCTCGGTTCCATTTTCGTTCCGGGGTACGGGAGTTGCCGGCTCCGACGGGGACGGGCGAGCACGGAGGATTTCCGGGCAGGACGCGGACGGGCCACCCCGAACCTGAACCCCGGGGTGACCCGGACGGCAGATTCTGCCACAGCGGCGTGACCAGCCGTCGCCGACGGTCCACCGGGTGTCACCGCCCCCGTGGCGGACGGCCGACCGTCAAGCGCCGTCAGTCTGCGGCACTCCCCCCGCCCGACTCAGCCGCGCACCCAACTCCCTTACGTAATCCACAAGTTCTCGCGGTTCTCGCACCGTGAAGTCACAGTCGACCATCGCGATCCGTACCGCCAGCCATTCCATCGAGTCGCTGGAGGAGCCCCGCAGCCGGCAGCTGTGCCCGTCGATCGGCTCGGGCACGCCGACCCAGGCGGGCACGCGCGCCGCGACGAAGCCGGCCGGGGCGGCGAAGGTGACGTCGAACGTGTACGTGTCCTGGCGCCGGTACATCGACTGCCGCAGGAACTCGGCGGCGTTCCCCGTCGGCAGCTCGCGGGGCGTGAACCGGGCCCCCGTCGCGAAGGGTTCGGTCACCCGGTCGACGCGGAACGTCCGCCAGTCGCCGCGGTCGAGGTCGTACGCGACGAGGTACCAGCGGCGGCCGGTGGAGACCAGCCGGTACGGCTCGGTCAGCCGCCGCGACGGCGTTCCGTCCCCCGAGCGGTACGCGAACCGCAGCCGCTCCCGCCCCGCGATGCTCGACGCCATCACGGTCAGCGTCTCGGGCGCGATGCTCGCCCCGTCTCCGCTGGTCAGGGGCATGGTCGCGGCCTGGAGCGTGGACACGCGGTGGCGCAGCCGGGACGGCAGCACCTGCTCCAGCTTGGCGAGCGCCCGTACGGAGGCCTCGTCCACACCCGCGACCGCGTGCCCGGCGCCGGCCCGCAGACCCACCGCGATGGCCACGGCCTCCTCGTCGTCGAGGACGAGCGGGGGCATCGCCGTGCCCGCCACCAGCCGGTAGCCGCCGTCCGCTCCCTTGGTCGCCTGCACCGGATAGCCCAGCTCGCGGAGCCGGTCGATATCGCGCCTGACCGTACGACGGGACACCCCGAGACGCTCGGACAGCTCGCCGCCGGGCCACTCGCGGGGCGTCTGGAGGAGGGAGAGGAGCTGGAGGAGCCGGGCCGGGGTATCGGTCGTCATGTTTCCAGGGTGCCGGAGAAGTAGGACACGATCTGACCTAATCAGGCCGTACCTTTACGGCATGACCTCCACCGACACCTCTGAGACAGCTCTCAGCAGCCCGCCACCCGGCGCCGTGGCCGACCGACGCCGCTGGTTCGCCCTCGCCATCGTGATGACCGCGGCCTTCATGGACCTGGTCGACGTCACGATCGTCAACATCGCGATCCCGTCGATCCGGCAGGACGAGGGCGCCACCTTCAGCCAGATCCAGTGGATCACCGCGGGCTACGCGCTGGCCTTCGCGGCGGGACTCGTCACCGGTGGACGGCTCGGCGACATCTACGGCCGCAAGCGGCTCTTCCTCCTCGGCATAGCCGGATTCACGGTCGCGTCGGCGCTGTGCGGCTTCGCGGCGAACCCGGAGATGCTCGTCGCCTCGCGCATTCTGCAGGGCGCCATGGCCGCGATGATGGTGCCGCAGGTGCTGTCGATCGTGCACGCGACCTTCCCGGCGCACGAGCGGGGCAAGGTCTTCGGCCTCTTCGGCGCGATCGTCGGCCTGGGCGCGGTCTCCGGTCCGCTTCTCGGCGCACTGCTCATCGAGTGGAACATCTTCGGCCTGGAGTGGCGGCCGATCTTCCTCATCAACCTGCCGGTCGGCATCCTCGCGCTGATCCTGGGCCGCCGTTTCATCAGCGAGTCCAAGGCTCCTAAGGCCCTCAAGCTCGACCTCGTCGGCGTCGCCCTCGTCACGCTCGGCCTGCTGATGCTGCTCTACCCGCTGACCCGGGGCCGTGAGCTGGGCTGGCCGCTGTGGGGGTACGTCTCGATGGCCGGCTCCCTCGTGGTCTTCGCGGCGCTGGTGGCGTACGAGAAGCGGAAGACGGCGCGGGACGGTTCACCGCTGGTGGAGCTGTCGCTGTTCAAGGTGAAGAGCTTCGCGGCGGGCATCGCCGTGCAGACCGTCTTCGGTATCGCGCTCGGCATCTTCTTCCTGGTCTGGACGCTGTACATGCAGGTCGGGCTCGGCTGGAGCACGCTGCGGGCGGGCCTGACCGGGGTGCCGTTCTCGATCGCGGTCTCGGCCGCGGCGGGCATGTCCGTGCAACTGCTGGTCCCCCGCTTCGGGCGCAAGGTGCTCCAGGCGGGCGCCCTGCTCATGGCGCTCGGTGTGCTGCTCTACATCTGGGAGTCCGACCGGTACGGCATGGACATCACCTCCTGGCAGATGGCCCTCCCGCTGGTGGTCATGGGCGCCGGCATGGGCTTCATCGTCGCGCCGCTGACGGACGCCGTGCTCTCGGAGGTCCCGCGCGAGCACTCGGGCTCGGCGTCGGGCCTGATCAACACCGTGCAGCAGATGGGCAACGCGCTCGGCCTCGGCCTGGTCTCGGTCGTCTTCTTCGGCGAGATCAGCGACCGGCTGACCCTCGCCCAGGTGGGCCCGGCCTTCGCGAACGCCTTCGAGCACGCGCTGGGCTGGGTCGCCGCCGTGCTGGCCGTCATCTTCCTGCTGATGTTCGCCCTGCCGAAGCGGCCGGCCCAGCATGTGGAGGGCGCGCAGGACGAGCCGGACGCCCAGGACCAGAGCCAGGATCAGGACAAGGCCCTGGGCAAGGACAAGGGTCAGGACGAGGACCGGAAGCCGGAATTCGTGGGCTGATCTCCGCCCGGGTCCGCCGTCGACCGCGTGACGCGGAGGTCCGATCCGGAAGGGGGGGGGGGGGGGCCCGGGGGGGGGGGCGGCGGGGGGGGGGGGCCCCGCGGGGGGCCCCCCCCCCCCGCCGCGGCCGCGCCCCCCCGCCCCCCCCCCCCCCCCCCCCCCCCCCCCCCCTTCCGGCTTCAGCCCAGTCGTGCCGCCCGGCGCTCCATCGCGTCCCGGGCCGCGTCCTCCGTCGCGTACACCTCGCACATGTGCCGCCGGTCCGGGGTCGCCGTGTGCTCGACCTCCCACAAGGAGATCTCCTGCCCGTCACGCAGCAGGAACGCGTGCTCGTAGAGCGAGAAGCACAGCCCCGCCTGCCCGGCGCGGCAGGGGCGCCCGAAAGCCTGCGTGATCTGGTGCGCGAACGCCTCCCGGAGCAGCAGCGACGTGAGGTCGGCGCCCGGCCGGTCCGGATTCTCCGCGCGCCGCAGGAGCCGGCGCGCGTGATCGGCGGAGTCGTCGGGCACATAGGTGTGACGCGGCTCGGGGATCGACGACAGTTGCACGAACACGGGCAGCTCGAAGTCCGGCGCGTCCGGAGGGAGCGGGAGCCGGGCCGTGGCGGTGCGCAGCTCCTCCTCGTCGACGTAGACCTCGTGCTGGGCTTCGTGCCCGGTCGCCGTGTTGTGCACCAGCTCCCACAGCGTGACGGCGGAGCCGTCGGCGAGCAGCCAGGTGTGCCGGTACGTCTCCCGGTGCAGCCCCGCGCTGTGGTGCGCGGAGTGCAGCGAGCTGTCGTGTGCCAGCGCGCAGTCCAGCCGCCGTATCGCCTCGTCGGGCAGCTCGAACGAGTTCAGGGCGCGGCCCAGAAGTCGTGCGAGATGCTCCTCCGGAGACTCGGGCGACTCGGGTGGTTCGTACGCTGCTGTCTCGTACGGAACGCTCAAGGTTTCTCCCGGCGTTGCTGCATGTCACCTTGTGGGTGCATACCGTAGCCCCTCGGTCGGACATCATGTCCGCGAACCGAGAAAACGTACGGACGGAAAACGGGCGGGCCGCGCGGTAAGTTCCCCCGCGGCTCGCCAGGACGTCGATAAGCCCTCGTCAGACGGCACTTCCAGCGGTCGACGCGCCCCGCGAAAGGTTCCGGCCGTGGCGCCCATTGTCCGGCAAGGTGCCCTTGCCGCACCAGTTCCCGGCCGCTACAGGACGACCCCGGCGAGCAAGTCCTGACCCGCTCCACCACACGGACCCGGCCCGGCACGGCGCGCGCCGGCGCGGGCCCCGCCGACCCGCCGACCCGCCGCCCCGAGCCGTACGCCGTCAGGCGGAGCACCGTGACGGCGACCGCCCCGAGCCGTACGCCGTCACGCGGGAGGACCGGGACGGTCCCCCGACCCGCCGTCCCCGTAAAGCTCTTCGTACGACGGCCACGCCCCGCCCGGCCCGTCCACCGGCTCCGCCGCGCGCAGGGCGCGCACGATCGCGCGCGTCACCAGGTCCGCGCCCGCCGCGAGGATCTCGTTGAGCGCCAGGGGGTTCCCGGCGTCGAGCGGCCGGTCACCCGTGGCCAGCGCGAACACCGTGTCCCCGTCGTTCAGCAGATGCACCGGCCGTACGGCACGCGCGATTCCGTCGTGCGCCGTACCCGCGAGCTTCTGTGCCTGCGCCCGCGTCAGCCCGGCGTCGGTGGCGACGACGGCGAGCGTGGTGTTCAACGGGGGCGGCGCGTTCCTCGCGGCGGCCTCCACCAGCCGCAGCCGGGCCGCCTCGCGCACCGCGGCGGACGGACCCGCCGTACGCCCTCGCGTCAACTCCCCGTACGGAATCCCCGTTCCCGGCTCCACCGCCGAACCCGCCGCGTTGGCCACCACCAGCGCGGCCACCGTGACACCGGACTCCAGCACGGCGCTCGCCGTCCCGACCCCGCCCTTGAGCGCGCCGACCACCGCTCCGGTACCGGCGCCCACGCCGCCCTCCCGGACCGGCGCACGCAGCGCGCTCGCGGCGGCGGCCTCGACCGCGGCGATCCCGGTGGAGGCGTCCGGCCGCGACCGGAAGTCGCCGCCGCGCCCGAGATCGAAGACGCAGGCGGCGGGCACGACGGGCACGACGTGCGTCGGGTCCGGCCCCACGCGCACCCCGCGTCCCCGCTCCTCCAGCCACGCCATCACGCCCGACGCCGAGTCCAGCCCGTACGCGCTGCCTCCGGTCAGCACGACCGCCTCGATCCTCTGCACGAGGTTGCGCGGATCGAGCGCGTCCGTCTCTTTGGTGCCGGGCCCGCCGCCGCGCACGTCCACGGCGGCGATCACACCTCCCTCGGGAGCGAGCACCACCGTCGTCCCCGTGAGCCAACCGTCCCCGCTGCGCGTCGCGTGCCCCACCCGCAGGCCTACGACATCTGTCAGAGCGTCAACTGTCATACCCCCCAGTCTTCCCCGGCCGCGGGCCCCGGCGGGTGTCCGCGTGCCCCGGGCTACGCGCTTCGTGCCGTGCCGGCCGCCGATTCCCGGGTCACCACGCGCGTGGTCATCAGCACCCCGACCGCCACGGTCAGCGCGGAGACGATCCCCGCGGCGAGCACCGCCCAGTCGCCCAGGAAGGTGCACAGGATGACGAGCAGCGCGGTGGTCGGCAGGACGATCTGCTGGGCGATGCCGACCTTGAAGTGGCGGGAGTGCAGTACCCAGACGGCGAGGAAGTACAGGGCGGTCGGCAGCGTCACCGCGGCGGACGCGGAGAGTGCCGAGATGTGCGCCGTGCCGACCGTCTGCTCCACCGCGACCTCCAGGCCCGCACCGATCGCCGCGGCCGACGCGAAGATCAGATAGTGGCCGTATCCCCAGAGGAAGGCTTCTCCGCTGGACCGCAGATGGCCGTGGATCGGCACCACGAAGTAGATCCACCAGGCGGCGAACACGATCAGCAGGCCGCCCGCGGCGATGGGGAGCAGCTCGCCCAGCGCGTCGTGCTCGTCGACGGCCGACTTCACCGCGACGGTGGCGGCGGCGATCGTCTCGCCCAGCACGATGATCGTGAACAGGCCGTACCGCTCGGCGATGTGGTGCGGATGCCAGGACGTGGTGAAGGCCTTCTCCGCGAACAGCGGGACGCACAGCTCGGCGACGGCCACCACCAGGAAGACCCACGGGCGGGCGGCTTCCGGTACGAACAGCAGGCCGAGCCAGCCGATCTGGCACAGCAGTACACCGCCCGCGTACCGCAGCGCCATGGTTCTCTCGGTCCCCTCGGTGGACCGGGCCACTCTCAGCCACTGCGCGATCATCGCGAACCGCATGATCACGTAGCCCAGCCAGACGACCAGGAAGTCATGGTCCTCGAACGCCTTGGACACCCCGGCCGCGAGCACCAGGACGCCCGCGATCTGCACCAGCGTGACGACCCGGTAGAGCACGTCGTCGTTGTCGTAGGCCGACGCGAACCAGCTGAAGTTCATCCACGCCCACCAGATGGCGAAGAAGATCATCGCGTAGTCGAGGATGCCCTGCCCCGCGTGCCCCTCCGCCACGGCGTGCACCAGTTCGGCGCCCGCCTGGGCGATGGCCACCACGAAACACAGGTCGAACAGGAGCTCCAGCGGCGACGCGACCCGGTGCGCCTCGTCCCGGCCGCGGGCCGTCATTCTGCGCAGCGGCCAGTGGCCGGCGGACCGTGGTGTCGAGGCGGATTCCGGAGCGGAACGGGAGGTCATAGGGCCAAGCACAGCAGAAAAGTGCCGGAAATTCTTGTGAATGCCTTCACAAGCGACCCCGGTCCGGCCCGGCCGGACCAGCGCCCCCGCGGCGTACTCTTGGGGCATGAGTCCCGCCCCCGCCCCCGAACCGCGCGATCCGAAGCCGGCACTGGTCTTCGACGATCCGTTGAACCAGCAGTCCTCGGACGATACGGACCGCGGGTGGGGCGAGCGGGCCGACAGCACCGGTGACAGTGCCGCCGACCTGAAGCGCTTCCTCGACGAGAAGCCGCCCCACCACCTCTGAGCCGGGTTCCGGGTGTCGTTGCCCCGGGACGCGCAGACCCCGGGCTCCCGGCGGCGGGACGTGTCGCTCCCGGGCTCCCGACGCCGACGCCGGCCGAGTACCCGGGCGCGTGCCCCCGGCCTCGCCGTCAGTGGTCGCGGCGCCCCTGACCGCGCTGGGCGACCAGCTCGTCGCGGATCTGCTTCAGCACCTCCAGCTCGGACACCTCGATGACCTCCTTCGCGCTTTCCTTCGCCTTCTGGCGGGCCGCCTGCCGGGCCAGGAACTTGGCCATCGGCAGCACCATCAGGAAGTAGACGACGCTGGCGGTGATCAGGAAGCTGAGCGTGGCGCCCAGCACCGAGCCCCACATGATGCGGATGCCCGTGGCGTCCGCTCCGGCGCCCGTGCAGGGGCCCTCCAGGCAGGAGCTGTAGCTGTCGAGGTTCTTCGTGCCGACAGCGCCGACCAGCGGGTTGATGATGCCCTTCACCACGGCGTTGACGATGTTGGTGAAGGCCGCGCCGATGACCACGGCGACGGCCAGGTCGATGACGTTGCCCCGCATCAGGAAGGCTTTGAAGCCCTCCCAGACGCTGGGCTGCTTCTTGTCGCTCACTAGGAGGCCCCTCCGCGCAGGTTGTGGAACAAACAGCTCCGCAACCTACGGCAGGGCATGTCGGGCCAGTCCGACTGGGTAGCTCGAACGAGAGACTTGACATGGTTTCGCCGCTCATCGCAGCGTCACCGCCAGCCGTGATGTGGTGCCGGCACCGGCCAGTCGTACGGCCGTCGCACGCGGAACGGAGAGGACGAGCAGTCCTCCGGTGCCGGTGGTGCCGATGTCGGGAACCCCGGTGACCCGCGCCCCGGACGCGATCACCCGCACCTCGCCGCCACTGTCCGCCGCGACCACGTCGACCCGGTCGCCGGGACGCACCAGGTTCACCGTGGCACCGTCGGCGATCCGGACCGGCGCCCTCACCGTCTCGGCCGCGCCCGGCCCGCGCATCGGTGCGGAAGCCGTGGTGGAGGCGGACGCGGAGGGCGTGGGCGCCGGATGTCCGCGTGCCCCCTCGGCGTCGCCGGGGCCGGCCGCCACGAGCGCGGCCGCCGTCATGGCCAGGCCCGCGGCCACCGCCCGCCTCCTGTGCCGTGCCAGGAACCGCAGTCTGCCGTGCCCGCCGCGTACACGGACGGGAGCGAACCGCGGTACCTCGCACGTCGGAGGCGTGTCCGCGCCCGGCGGGCGGATGTAGGGGGAGAGCTGTGCCATGGTGACCACCACCTGCGACGAGGGACCGGCTTGCGATCCCACGATGAGGTCTCGCGGCGAAGCCCGCAGACGTCCGTGGACGACCCAGGGGTTGTGGACAACTCCCTCACCCGAACGGGAGGTTCCGCCCCCGTTCGACACGGGTCACGGCAGCTCGAAGCCGGGATCCATCCCGCCCAGCGCGTTCGTGCACAGGCAGTCCCGCGATCCGTTCTCCGGCAGTCCCGCGACCGCGTCGAAGAGCACGCCCCGCAGCCGGTCCACGTTCGCCGCGAACACCTTCAGCACCTCGTCGTGCGAGACGCCCTCGCCGGTCCCGGCGCCCGCGTCGAGGTCGGTGACCAGCGTCAAGGACGTGTAGCAGAGCTCCAGTTCGCGGGCGAGCGCGGCCTCGGGGTGCCCGGTCATGCCGACCACCGACCAGCCCTGTGCCTGGTGCCAGAGCGATTCGGCCCGGGTGGAGAACCGCGGACCCTCTATGACCACGAGCGTGCCGCCGTCCACCGGTTCCCAGTCCCGTCCGCGGGCCGCTCGCAGGGCGGCCTCACGTCCGACGGGACAGTACGGGTCGGCCAGCGACACGTGCACCACGTTCGGCACCGTGCCGTCGGGCAGCGGCAGCCCGTCGAAGTAGGACTGCGACCGTGATTTCGTACGGTCCACGAACTGGTCCGGAACGAGCAGGGTTCCGGGCCCGTACTCGGGGCGCAGCCCGCCCACGGCGCAGGGGCCGAGGACCTGGCGGGCGCCGACGGAGCGCAGTGCCCACAGGTTGGCCCGGTAGTTGATGCGGTGCGGCGGCAGATGGTGGCCGCGGCCGTGGCGGGGCAGGAAGGCGACCCGCCGGCCGGCGATCTCCCCGAGGAACAGGGAGTCGCTGGGCGGTCCGTAAGGGGTGTCCACCCGCAGCTCGGTCACGTCGTCGAGGAAGGAGTAGAAGCCCGAGCCGCCGATGACGCCGATCTCGACCGAAGCCGTCGGCCGCGCCCCGGCCGGGGTCTGTGGATTCTCCGTGTTCGCCATGAACGGCACCCTAAGGGCTGTCCGGACGGAGGAACGCCGAAGACCCCGTCGTCGTACGGCGACGGGGTCCCGCGGAAAGCCTTGGACGGACGTGCGGGCCCGAAGGCGGCGACGGCCGGGCCGGGGCGGGAGCCCCGGCCCGAGGAGTCCTTAAGCGGCGGAGCTGCCGGCCGAGCCGGTGCTCGACGACTTCGTGTCCGAGGACGACGAGGTGGACGCCGACGACGAGGACTTCGCGTCCGAGGTCGAGGACGTGGACGGCTTCGACGCCGGCGAGCTGCTCGACGACGAGCCGCGGCTGTCGTTGCGGTAGAAGCCGGAGCCCTTGAAGACAATGCCGACGGCCGAGAACACCTTCTTCAGGCGGCCGTCGCATTCGGGGCACTCGGTCAGGGCGTCATCGGTGAACTTCTGCACCGCCTCGAGGCCCTCGCCGCACTCGGTGCACTGGTACTGGTAGGTCGGCACTTGTCTTCCTCCTGGCACTCTCACTCAGTGAGTGCTAACGACGGTCCATACTGACGTATTCCGCGAGATCAGTCCACTGTCACCGGCACGCGGTGACCGACGCCACGTGCGACGGCGCGGCTCGGGGCGTGTGGGGCGAGGCGCGAACGCAGCGCCACCAGGGTCGCCAGAGCCAGTGCCGTACCGGCCATCGGCACCAGGAACCCCGCGCCGTCCCAGAGCCTGTCCTCCAACTGTCCGGCGACCGTGACGGCCGCCGCCTGGCCGAGCGCGACGGCACCGGTGAGCCAGGTGAAGGCCTCGGTGCGGGCGCCCTGCGGAACGAGGCTCTCGACCAAGGTGTAGCCGGTGATCAGGCTCGGAGCGATGCACATGCCGACCACGAGGCCGAGGCCGGCGAGCACGATCACCGAGTTCGCGGCCCACAGCCCGGAGGCGGCCAGCGCGAGGGCGGCGTACCCGACGACGAGCCGTCGCTGCGGGGCCACCTTCCAGGCGATCGCGCCGCAGACGATGCCCGAGAGCATGTTGCCCGCCGCGAAGACGCCGTACAGGACACCGTTCAGGCCGGGCTCGCCGATCGACTCGCTGTACGCGGCCAGTGAGACCTGCATGCCGCCGAAGACGGAGCCGATGCCCAGGAACGTCATGATCAGAACGCGCACTCCGGGGATCCGCAGAGCGGAACCGTGCTCCACGCGCGCGTGCCCGGCGGGGGAGACCGCGGGCTGTGTGTTCTTCTGCGCGGCGAACAGCAGACCGCCGACCAGGGTCAGTGACGCCTCGGTCAGCAGGCCCGCGGCGGGGGTGACGGCCGTGCACAGCGCGGTGGCGAGCAGCGGGCCGAAGACGAAGGTCAGCTCGTCCGTGACGGACTCGAAGGCGGCCGCGGTCGGCATCAGGGGCGAGCCCTGGAGCTTCACGCCCCATCGGGCCCGCACCATGGGGCTGATCTGCGGCACCGAGGCGCCGGTCGGCACGGCGGCGACGAAGAGTACCCACAAGGGGGCGTCCGCCAGTGCGAGCGCGGTCAGGGTGAAGCCGGCCACGGCGTGCACGAGGACGCCGGGCAGCAGGACGGCCCGCTGCCCGTACCGGTCGGCCAGACGCCCGGTGAAGGGCGCGAACAGCGCCATGGAGACACCGGTGGCGGCCGCGACCGCGCCGGCCGCGCCGTACGAGCCGGTGGTGTGCTGCACGAGCAGCACGATGGAGATCGTCAGCATGGCGAACGGCTGCCGGGCGGCGAAGCCGGGGAGCAGGAACGTCCAGGCGCCGCGGGTACGCAGCAGCTGGCCGTAGCCAGGACGGGAGGTGACCGTGGATGCCACGGCCCGTGCCTTTCTGCCGCCTGGTAGCGCGCCCGTGCGGGGGGCGCCGAGAGCTGTCCTCTTGCGCGGATCTGCGGTAGATACCGGCATCCCCTGCGGAGGGACGTCTCGGCCGCCATACGGTCGCGCCAGCTCTGCGTCAGGCAGAGTTGGTTCGATGTGTGCGTTTCATCGTACAGGGGGTGACCGCGGTGCCGGGCCTGTGAAAAGGAGCACTCCATGGCCGCGGGCCTGTGAATGCCCGTCTTTTCCGTGATCGTGTTCGGCATCTCGCAAGGGGGCGTCCGGTGTCCCGTAAGGGCCGGCGGCGGCTCTCGACGCCCGCGACAGCCCCGTAGGACCCTCGGCGCCCGCGGCCGTCACAGGCCTGTTCTGTGCTGTGTCCGGTGCTCCGTCCCGCCGTCGCCGATGCCCAGCCAGTCGGCGAGCTTGCCGCCCTGGCCCACCGCGCGGAGGCGTCTTTCGGTCGCGTCCCGGACCGGGTCGGTCGCCACCACCAGCAGTTCGTCACCGAGCCGCAGCACCGTCGTGGGCATGGGCACGAAGGACTCCGCCTCGCGGACGACGAGCGTGACCGCCGCGCCCGGGGGCAGCCGCAGCTCGCCCACCTCGACACCGTGCATCCGCGACCCCTCGGGGATCGCCACGGACAGCAGATGGCCGCGCAGCCGCTCCAGGGGTGCCGACTCGATGCCCAGGTCGGCGGCCCCGGCGGACCCCCCGAGACGGAGCTTGCGGGCCAGCCAGGGCAGGGTCGGACCCTGGACGAGGGTGTAGACGACGACCAGGACGAAGACGATGTTGAAGATCCGCTTGCTCTCCGCGATGCCGCTCACCATCGGGATCGTCGCCAGGATGATGGGCACGGCGCCGCGCAGCCCGGCCCAGGACAGCAGCGCCTGCTCCTGCCACGGGACGCGGAACGGCAGCAGGGCCGCGACCACGCTCAGCGGCCGCGCCACCATCGTCAGCACCAGGCCGATGAGGAGGGCCGGGACGATGTCGTCGCCCATCTCGTGCGGGGTGACCAGCAGGCCGAGCAGGACGAACATGCCGATCTGGGCGATCCAGCCGAGCCCCTCGGCGAAGCCGCGCGTGGCGGGCCAGTGCGGCAGCTTCGCGTTTCCGAGCACCATGGAGGCGAGGTAGACGGCGAGGAAGCCGCTTCCGTGGGCGAGCGCACCGGCGGCGTAGGCCGCGACGGCGATCGCCATCACGGCGATCGGGTACAGGCCGGAGGCGGGCAGCGCCACGTGCCGCAGTCCGTACGCGCCCAGCCAGCCGACCGCGACGCCGATGGCGGCGCCGATGGTCAGCTCCAGCGCGATCTCACCGAGCAGCGCGTACCAGTGTTCCACCGGGCCCGTGGTGGAGAACGCGACGACCAGGATGACCACCGGGGCGTCGTTGAAGCCCGATTCGGCCTCCAGGATGCCCGTCACGCGCGCGGGGAGGGGGATCTTCCGCAGGACCGAGAAGACCGCCGCCGCGTCCGTCGACGAGACGACCGCCCCGATGATGAACGCCTGGTGCCATTCGAGGCCGATCAGATAGTGCGCGGCCGCGGCCGTGACACCGACGCTCACCGCGACGCCCACCGTTGCCAGCGAGGAGGCCGCCGGCAGGGCCGGTCTGATCTCCTTCCACTTCGTGCCGAGGCCGCCTTCGGCCAGGATCACGACCAGGGCCGCGTACCCGATGACCTGGGTCAGTTCGGCGTTGCTGAAATGAACGTCGCCGACTCCGTCCTGGCCGATCGCGACGCCGATCCCCAGGTACACGAGCAGCGTGGGGAGCCCGCTGCGTGAGGAGATCCGGACCGCCGCCACCGCGACGAGCAGGACGAGCGAGCACACGAGCAGGAGCTGGTTGAGGTGGTGGACAGTCAGGGGCTGTTCCTTTCTCGCCGATCCGGTCCCGCCGCGGGCGGCCTCCGGATCCGAGCACCGGAAGCCGGCCACTTCGATGCAAGTACTTCGTTACCTTACCTAACTCTTGACGCTTTCTTGACGTTCCCGGAGGCAAGATCGAACAGTCGTGCTTCCCGGTTTCCTACTCCGCGTCAAGGCGCGGTAGGCCCTGCGCCTATGGTTGCCCCAGCACTCCAGGACCGCCTGCCGCTCGCGTTAGGACAGCAAGGACAGCGATGCCCCCCAACACCACCGCCTCTTCCGGCCAGCAGCCCGGCAAGTCCGGCAGGAAGAAGGGGCGCAAAGCCCGACTGTTCTTGATTGTCCTGGTTCTCGCCATCATCGGAGGCATCGCCTTCGGCGCGTACTGGAGCATCAGCACGGTGCGTGCCTCGTTCCCGCAGACCAAGGGATCCCTCCGGATCGACGGGCTGTCAGGGCCTGTGACCGTGCAGCGCGACGGCAACGGGATCCCGCAGATCTACGCCGCGTCCGACGCGGACCTGTTCATGGCCCAGGGCTTCGTCCAGGCGCAGGACCGGTTCTACGAGATGGACGTGCGTCGCCACATGACCTCGGGCCGGCTGTCCGAGATGTTCGGCGCGGGCCAGGTCAAGAACGACGAGTTCCTGCGCACGCTGGCCTGGGACCGGATCGCGAAGAAGGAGTACGACACCAAGCTGTCGGCCTCCACGAAGAAGTACCTCCAGGCGTACTCCCAGGGGGTCAACGCCTATCTGCAGGGCAGGAGCGCCAAGGAGATCTCCCTGGAGTACGCCGCCCTGGGCTTCACCAACGACTACAAGCCGACCCGGTGGACCCCGGTCGACTCGGTGGCCTGGCTCAAGGCGATGGCCTGGGACCTGCGCGGCAACATGCAGGAAGAGATCGACCGCTCCCTGATGACGAGCCGGCTCGGCCCGAAGCAGATCGCGGACCTGTACCCGGACTACCCCTACAGCCGGAACAAGACGATCGTCCGCGAGGGCTCGTACGACAGCGTCACCGGGACGTACAGCTCCTCGGACGCCGCCTCGACGTCCACGGCGGGCACGGGGCTCACGGGCGGCACCACGGCGCCCTCCGGCTTCCAGAGCCAGCTCTCGGGGCTCTACAAGGTCCTCGACGACCTGCCCACCGCCGTCGGCGTGAACGGCAACGGCATCGGCTCCAACTCCTGGGTCGTCGCCGGCAGCCACACGATCACCGGCAAGCCGCTGCTGGCCAACGACCCGCACCTGTCGGCGTCGCTGCCCTCGGTCTGGTACCAGATGGGCCTGCACTGCACGGCCGTCTCCGCGAAGTGCCAGTACGACGTCTCCGGCTACACCTTCGCGGGCATGCCCGGCGTGGTCATCGGCCACAACGCGGACATGGCCTGGGGCATGACCAACTCCGGGGTCGACGTCACCGACCTCTACCTGGAGAAGATCACCGGCCAGGGCTACGAGTACGACGGCAAGGTGCTGCCCTTCACCACCCGCAAGGAGACGATCAAGGTCGCGGGCGGTGCCGCCCGGACGATCGTCGTCCGGCAGACCCAGGACGGGATGCCGCTGCTCTCCGACCGCGACGACGAACTGGTCCAGGTCGGCAAGAAGGCCACGGTCGACGCCGAGGCGCCCGACCGTGGCGACGGCTACGCGATAGCACTGCGCTGGACCGCGCTGGACCCCGGCAGGACCATGGACGCCGTCTTCGCGATGGACAAGGCGTCGGACTGGAGCGAGTTCCGCAAGGCGGCCGCGTCCTTCGATGTGCCGTCCCAGAACCTGGTCTACGCCGACGGCGCCGGCGCGAGCGGCAACATCGGCTACCAGCTGCCCGGCAAGATCCCCACGCGCGCCAAGGGCGACGACGGCTCGCTGCCCTCGCCCGGCTGGGACTCGAAGTACCGCTGGACCGGCTACATCAAGCAGTCCGCCCTGCCCTACGAGTACAACCCCAAGCGTGGCTACATCGTCACCGCCAACCAGGCGGTCGTCGACCCGGACAAGTACCCGTACACGCTCACCACGGACTGGGGCTACGGCACCCGCAGCCAGCGGATCACCGACCTGATCGAGTCGAAGACCCGGGGCGGCGCCAAGATCTCGACCGATGACATGCGCCAGATGCAGCTCGACAACAGCAGCGAGATCGCCAAGCTGATCGTGCCCAAGCTGCTCAAGATCGACGTGCCCGACAAGGACGTCCGCGACGCGCAGAAGCTCCTGGAGGGCTGGGACTACACCCAGGACGCCGACTCCGCCGCGGCCGCCTACTTCAACGCCACCTGGCGCAACATCCTCAAGCTCGCCTTCGGCAACAAGCTGCCCAAGGAGCTGCGGGTCAAGGGCCAGTGCCTGTGGGTCGAGCGGGCCGACACGACCGGTCCGGCGGACGAGGACCAGACGGTGCGCGAGTGCGGCGAGCGTGAGTCGGACCAGGCGCAGCCGGACGGCGGCGACCGCTGGTTCGAGGTGATCCGCAAGATCATCGACGACGAGCACAACGACTGGTGGAAGCTGCCCCAGACGCGTACCGCGGAGGCGTCCACCGACCGGGACAAGCTGTTCAGCCGGGCCATGACGGACGCCCGCTGGGAGCTGACCGCCAAGCTCGGCAAGGACATCGACACCTGGAGCTGGGGCCGGCTGCACCGCCTGTTCCTGAAGAACCAGACCCTCGGTACCGAAGGCCCCGGTTTCCTGCAGTACATGCTCAACCGCGGCCCCTGGAACCTCAGCGGCGGCGAGGCGACGGTCAACGCGACCGGCTGGAACGCGGCGGGCGGCTACGGGGTGGTCTGGGTGCCCTCGATGCGGATGGTCGTCAACCTCGGGGACCTCGACAAGTCCAAGTGGATCAACCTCTCGGGCGCCTCGGGGCACGCCTACAGCTCGCACTACACCGACCAGACGGAGAAGTGGGCCAGGGGAGAACTCCTGCCGTGGGCCTTCACCAAGAAGGCCGTCGACAAGGCGACGAGCGACACCCTGGTCCTGAAGCCCTGACGCTTCGGCGGCCGTCGGCGTCGGCGTCCTCGCCGTACTCGACGCCCTGAAGCCGGTGTCCGGCGAAAGCGGCCCTCCACGCGTGCGTGGAGGGCCACTTCGCGTCCGCCGTCCGCCGTTCTCGCGCGTCCGCGTCCCGTCAGCGGAAGCGGCGCACTCCGGAGGGGGTCACCACCGCGTGGACGGGCCGGTCGTGCGCCTCCTCGGGGACCCGGTCGACCACCTCGGTGTCGTACAGGAGCACCACCAGGGCCGGGTCGGCGCCCGAGCGCTCCAGGCGGGCCAGCACGCGGTCGTACGAGCCTCCGCCGCGCCCCAGCCGCATCCCGCGGGCGTCGACGGCGAGTCCGGGCAGCAGAACGGCGTCGGCGTCCTGGACGGCCGCCGGCCCCAGCCGCTCGCCCGCGGGCTCCAGGAGGGCCATCTTCCCGCCGTGCCGGACCTCCGCGAGGGAGTCCGTCCCGGTGTACTCGCCCCAGTCCAGGTCGTTGTCCGGCAACAGGACCGGCAGGATGACGCGCACCCCGCGCGCGCGGAGCGTGTCCAGGAGGGCGAGGGTGCCCGGTTCGCTTCCCACGGACACGTAGGCGGCGACCGTGCCGGCCCGCGCCAGTTCGGGCAGTTCCAGGGCGCGGGCGGCGAGGGCGGCGGCGGTTTCCCGCACGTCATCGGCCGTCAACCCATTTCTCACCGACAGGAGTCCTCGCCGCAACATTCGTTTGGCAGGGTCTGGTTCGCGTCCGACGTGTCTCACAGGTGACTCCTGTAGTTCTCTTAATCCGTTCATATGATCGTGAATTAACCGGAGCCACAGATTCTGCACATAGCCACCGGTTATGGTTGCGGACATGACTGAGTCACACCCCAGGATCACCAAGGCTGTCATTCCCGCGGCAGGCCTCGGCACCCGGTTCCTGCCGGCCACGAAGGCCACTCCCAAGGAGATGCTGCCGGTCGTCGACAAGCCGGCGATCCAGTACGTGGTCGAAGAGGCCGTGTCGGCGGGTCTTGACGACGTTCTGATGATCACAGGCCGCAACAAGCGCCCGCTCGAGGACCACTTCGACCGCAACTACGAGCTGGAGTCCGCCCTTCAGAAGAAGGGCGACGCGAGCCGGCTCGCCAAGGTCCAGGCGTCGAGCGACCTCGCGACCATGCACTACGTGCGCCAGGGCGACCCCAGGGGCCTCGGCCACGCCGTCCTGTGCGCGGCCCCGCACGTGGGCCGCGAGCCCTTCGCCGTGCTCCTCGGCGACGACCTGATCGACCCCCGCGACCCCCTGCTGGCCCGCATGGTCGAGGTCCAGGAGCGGCACGGCGGCAGCGTGATCGCGCTCATGGAGGTCGCGCCCGAGCAGATCCACCTCTACGGATGCGCCGCCGTCGAGGCCACCGACGAGGGCGACCTGGTCAAGGTGACCGGTCTGGTCGAGAAGCCGGACGCCGCGGACGCGCCCAGCGCCTACGCCGTCATCGGACGCTACGTCCTCGACCCGCACATCTTCGACATACTGCGCAAGACCGAGCCGGGCCGCGGCGGCGAGATCCAGCTCACCGACGCCCTCCAGCAGCTCGCCGCGGACGAGAAGGTCGGCGGCCCCGTGCACGGCGTCGTCTTCAAGGGCCGCCGCTATGACACCGGGGACCGCGGCGACTACCTGCGTGCCATTGTCAGACTCGCATGCGAACGTGAGGACCTGGGCCCGGACTTCCGGACCTGGCTTCGCAGTTACGTAGCCGAGGAGATGTAGGGATTTGAGCAGCGCCGCGACCCGCACCACCGGCCAGGAACACCTCTGGTCGGTGGACGACCACCTGGAGGACATCCTCACGACCGTCCGCCCCCTCGAACCCATCGAGCTGCAACTCCTCGACGCCCAGGGCTGCGTCCTGCTCGAGGACGTCACGGTGCCGGTCTCCCTGCCGCCGTTCGACAACAGCTCGATGGACGGGTACGCGGTCCGGGTCGCGGATGTGGCGGGCGCGAGCGAGGAATTCCCGGCGGTCCTGACGGTCGTCGGGGATGTCGCGGCCGGCCAGGCCGACCAGCCCTACGTGGGCCCCGGCCAGGCCGCCCGCATCATGACCGGCGCCCCGCTTCCGCCCGGCGCCGAAGCGGTCGTCCCCGTCGAGTGGACGGACGGAGGCCTCGGCGAGGGACCGGTCTCCCGGATGCGCGCGCACAGCACGTCCCCCGAGGGTTCCTCCGGACAGGTCCACGTCCACCGCCCGGCCGAGGCCCGCGCGCACGTCCGCGCCAAGGGCAGCGACGTGAAGGCGGGCGACCGCGCCCTCGAAGCCGGCACCGTCCTCGGTCCGCCGCAGATCGGCCTGCTCGCCGCGATCGGCCGCGGCACCGTGCGGGTGCGCCCCCGCCCGCGCGTGGTCGTCCTGTCCACCGGCAGCGAACTCGTCCAGCCCGACGAGGAGTTGGGCACCGGCCAGATCTACGACTCGAACAGTTTCGCCCTGTGCGCGGCCGCCCGCGACGCCGGAGCCATCGCCTACCGCGTCGGCGCCGTCGCCGACGACGCCGAGACCCTGCGCTCGACCGTCGAGGACCAACTCGTCCGCGCGGACCTGCTGGTCACGACCGGCGGGGTGAGCGTCGGCGCCTACGACGTCGTCAAGGAAGCGCTGTCCTCGGTCGGCGACGAGGACGAGGAGGGCGGCGGCATCGACTTCCGCACCCTCGCCATGCAGCCCGGCAAGCCCCAGGGCTTCGGGTCCATCGGCCCCGACCACATCCCGCTGCTCGCGCTCCCCGGCAACCCCGTCTCGTCCTACGTCTCCTTCGAGCTCTTCGTGCGCCCCGCGATCCGCACCCTGATGGGACTGCCGGACGTCCACCGGCCCACGATCCGGGCGAAGCTCTCCGCGGACAAGGCGCTGACCTCGCCGAAGGGCCGGCGGCAGTTCCTGCGGGGTACGTACGCGGACGGCACGGTCACGCCCGTCGGCGGCGCCGGATCGCACCTGGTCGCCGCCCTCGCGCACGCCGACGCGCTGATCGTCGTCCCCGAGCAGGACACCTCGGTCGAGCCCGGCGCCGAGGTAGAGGTCGTAGTCCTCGGCTGAGCGGCCGGACGGAGCGGGCGCCCACCCGAACCCCACCGGGGGCGCCGGCTCGCGCCGGGGGCGCACGGCCCCTGACGGGCGGCGTGGCGGTGTACGGGGCGGGCGGTAACCTGTCGCGCACACCAGGCCCACGCTCCGCACCGCGACGGGCCCCGACCGGGAGCGCCCACGCACATGACTGTTCCGTCCCGGGGGGAAACCTCCGGACCCCCTGTGCACAGCCGACTGACACACATCGACGAGGCCGGCGCCGCCCGTATGGTCGACGTGTCCGGCAAGGACGTGACCGCACGCACCGCGCGCGCGAGCGGCCGGGTCCTGGTCTCACCGCGTGTCGTGGAGCTGCTGCGCGGGGAGGGGGTCCCCAAGGGCGACGCCCTCGCCACCGCCCGTATCGCCGGGATCATGGGAGCCAAGCGCACACCGGATCTGATCCCGCTGTGCCACCCGTTGTCGGTGTCCGGTGTCAAAATTGATCTGTCGGTCGCGGACGACGCCGTCGAGATCCTCGCCACCGTGAAGACGACCGACCGCACGGGCGTCGAGATGGAGGCCCTCACCGCGGTCAGTGTGGCGGCCCTCACCGTGATCGACATGGTCAAGGCTGTCGACAAGGGGGCGGTCATCACGGACGTACGGGTGGAAGAGAAGACGGGCGGGAAATCGGGCGACTGGAGCCGGGCATGAGCGGCGGGAGCGTCATCGGCGGAGCCCTTCCGGCGGACTACAGCGCGCTGGTCGTCACGGCCTCGAACCGTGCCGCCGCCGGTGTCTACGAGGACAAGGGCGGCCCCCTGGTCGCCGGAGGCCTCGCGGAATGCGGCTTCGCGGTCGACGGGCCGTGGGTCGTGCCCGACGGTGACCCCGTGGAGGAGGCGCTGCGCAGCGGAGTCGAGGCGGGCTACGACGTCATCGTCACCACCGGCGGCACGGGGATCTCGCCCACCGACCGCACCCCCGAGGCGACCCGGCGGGTGCTCGACCACGAGATTCCTGGAATCGCCGAGGCCATCAGGGCGTTCGGCAGGGACAAGGTGCCCACGGCGGCGCTCTCGCGGGGGCTCGCCGGAGTCGCCCGGGGGACGCTGATCGTCAACCTGCCGGGCTCCACCGGCGGGGTGCGGGACGGACTGGCCGTTCTGGAACCCCTCCTGATCCACGCCGTCGACCAGATCCGCGGCGGCGACCACAGACCCAGCGGCAGCGGGGGTGCGAGCTGAACAGCACATCCTGGCCGGTCGAGCTGGTGGACGGCGATGTCGTCCTCCGGCCGATAAGGCTGCGCGACCAGCGGGCCTGGCGCGAGGTGAACCGGCGCAACCGCGACTGGCTGCGTCCCTGGGAGGCGACGATCCCGCCCCCCACGCCGAGCGGCCCGATCGCGCACCGGCCGACGTACCGGCAGATGGTCCGCCACCTGCGGGCCGAGGCCAACGCGGGCCGGATGCTGCCCTTCGTGATCGAGTACCAGGGACGGCTGGTCGGCCAGCTCACCGTGGCCGGGATCACCTGGGGCTCGATGTGCTCCGGACACATCGGCTACTGGGTGGACCAGTCGGTGGCGGGCCGCGGGGTGATGCCGACGGCCGTGGCTCTGGTCAGCGACCACTGCTTCCGCACCGTCGGACTGCACCGCATCGAGGTCTGTATTCGCCCCGAGAACGGACCCAGCCGCAGGGTCGTGGAGAAACTCGGATTCCGGGAGGAAGGGCTGCGCCCGCGCTATCTCCACATCGACGGCGCCTGGCGTGACCATCTCGTCTTCGCCCTCACCGCGGAGGAAGTGCCCGAGGGGCTGCTCGGGCGCTGGCGGCGGACGCGTTCGGCGAGGAACCGTTCGGAGCAGGTGGGATCGGAGCAGGCCGGCTCGCAGAACCCGAGCAAGCCCGGACACCCCGGGAAATGAAATAGGTGTTCGAAAATGATCGGCAGGTGATCGCGTCAGGGCATTAATTTCACGCTCGCGACGGCCTGTTGATCGCATCGGTCACAAAAAAAGTTCGAAATATCAGCCGGATCGTGCGACACACCGGCGCAATTGGCAGATGGCCTCATACAAACCCCTCTACCGTGTGAGGCGTGAGCAGCAGCGGCCTCATCTACGCAGTCATTGTCGGGGCCTGGGCCGCCTACTTGGTGCCGATGTGGCTCCGTAGGCAGGACGAGCTGAACGAAGCCCGTCCGACGGAACGCTTCAGCACCGCCATCCGGCTGCTGTCCGGACGGGCGGGCATGGAGCGTCGATACGCCAAGGACCTGCGCGCACGCTCCGCCGAGGAGGAGGAGCCCAGCGCCGACCCGGACGGCGTCACCGATTCGGTGGACGTCCGGGCCTTCGCCGTATCCCCGACCCGGCCCCAGGCGACGGACCGGCACCGTCCGCACGTACAGGAACGAGTACAGGTGCCGGAGCCGGCCCGGGCGGAGCGGGAGCCGGGCGCACGCGCTCCCGGCAAGGAGAGCGGCGCGTACGAGACCTCGGGCACCGCCCGGTCCGTACCGCACCAGCCGGGTGCGCCGGCGCAGAGACCCCCGGCCAAGTCCGTGCCACAGCAGGCCGGGTCGTCCACGCCCGGTGCCCGCCGGGCGGTCTCGGCGGAGGCCGCGGCGCGGGCCCGGCGTACGAAGGTCCTCGCACGCCGGCGGCGTACGACGGTCATGCTGTTCCTCGCCTTCAGCCTCGGCGCGGTCGTCGCGGCCGTGGGCGGACTCGCCTTCCTGTGGGCGCCCGGCGTGCCGGCCGTGATCCTCAGCTCGTACATCGTGCACCTGCGCGTCCAGGAGCGGCGGCGCTTCACCTACACGATGGACCGCCGCCGGGCCGAGGCCGCGGCGCAGCGGCTCAGGGAGCGGCAGCCCCGCCGCCGGGCGTCCGTCGACCCGGTGGCGGACGAACCGGAGGAGGGCTCCGCCCCCGACACCGACCCCGGTCTCCTGGCGCTCGCCGCCGACCGTCGTGCCCTCGTCGAGCAGACCGACCACGCCGAGTGGGTCGACCAGCAGCGCGAACGGCAGTGCGGGCCCGCCCAGGGGGACAGCTGGGACCCGGTGCCGGTTCCCCTGCCGACCTATGTGACCGCGCCGGTCGCGCCCCGAGCGACGTCCAGCGTGGACCTGGGCGCCCCGGACGCGTGGAGCTCCGCACGCTCCAGCGCGGTGGAGCCGAGCGCGCCCGAGGCGGAGCCGGCCGACGAGGACCTCTCCGAAGGATCGGAAGGCGCCGAGGCGGGGGACGACAGCCGCAGCGACGCCCGGCGGGCGGCGTCCGCGCGCCGCGCCCGCGAGCGCGGCCGGACGCCGCTGTTCGACCAGTACGAGGACGGCGAACGGCCGCGCGCGGCCAACGAGTGACGAGTGTGACGGCGGGGGTGCGCGGGGGTCCGGCTGACCAGGCAGGAACGGATTACCGAGCACCTCGATCGGGATGCTAGAGTTTCACTCGTTGCAAGGGCCTGTGGCGCAGTCTGGTAGCGCACCTCGTTCGCATCGAGGGGGTCTGGGGTTCAAATCCCCACAGGTCCACCGCAGCTCAGAGCCCCAGTCGGAGAGATCCGGCTGGGGCTCTTTGGCGTTGCGGAACGGCGAGGCGCGGCGACTGCTTCCGGTCTTCGTCCTCCAGGCTTTTGGGCCTTCGCCTTCCGGGCCTTTCGGTCATCGCTTTCCGGGCCGATGGCCGTACGCGGCTGCCGGAACGGACCGGCCTTCACCGGACGTTCACGAGGGCGCCATACTGTGCCCATGATCACGCCCGCCGGACCGCAGGTCCCCACCCAGACCTCCCCCTCGCCGTCCGCGGCCGCGTTCCTCTCCGCCGGCCCGGCGCGGCCCCGGCGGAAGTGGTGGATCGCCCCGCTGGCCGGGGTGCTGGTGGCGCTCCCCGTCCAACTCGTCGCCGCTTTCCTGCTGCTGATGTCCCCCATGGCGTTGGACTCGTGCGGCGCCGCCAGTCCCTGCGGACGCACGGAGGCCGCCATCGGCGCGAGCCTGGTGCTGCTTCTGCTGGCGGTGCTCTCCCTGGGGGTGCCGTGGTGGCGGGCGAGGAGCAAGAGCCTCGGCGCGGGAATCCGGGTGAGCCTGATACCGCTGGGCCTCACGCTGGCGTCCATCGGCACGCTGCTCTCCGGGATCGTGTTCGGCTGATCCCGCGGCACCGGTGACCGCGACGGACCCGCCCGGCGGGAGCGGCGCGGCGGTCGCTTCCGCCAGCGCCGGGTGAAGGCCCGCCCCGATGGCCGCCGGGAGGCTAGTGCCGCGGCACTAGAGGGCCTTGGCGTAGCAGAGGCTCAGTTCGTGGAAGCGGTAGTAGCCGAACTTGGCGCACGGTTCGTAGCCGCTCGACGCGTACAGGGCGACCGCCTCGGGCTGCTTGGAGCCGGTCTCCAGGACCATGCGGGTGCGGCCGGCCGCGCGGGCGTCCTCCTCCAGGGCGGCCAGCATGCGCCGGGCGAGGCCGAGACCGCGGGCCTCGGGGATCACGTACATGCGCTTGAGCTCGGCGTCCCCGTCCGCGTAGCCCTCGTCGTTCTCGTCCTGGGTGCGCCAGCCGCCCGTGGCCACCGGGCGGTCCCGCTCGTCGTAAGCGATCAGATAGAGGCCGAACGGCGGGGCGAACATCCGCGCGTCCAGATGCGTGGCGTCGCCGCCGTCGCCGTAGCGCACGGCGTATTCGGCCTGAACCTGGTCGTTGAGCTTCACGGCGTCGGGATGGTCGAAGGGGACCTGACGGAAATTCATGCGTAATACCGTACGTCTATGCGATAGGTGAATGGGTGGGGGGTGCGGGTCCGGCCGGTCGTGCCGTTCTCGCCGGTCGAGTTCCGGCCGGCCGCACGGATGTAGATCGAGTTCTGGTCGAACGCACCGATTAAGTATCGTGCCCGGGTGCTGACTGTGACCTCCGTCCATGTGCCCGAAGGGCGAGTGCTTTGCTAACGGTGACCTCTGTGAATGTGAACGGGCTCCGGGCCGCCGCGAAGAAGGGTTTCGTGGAGTGGCTCGCGGAGACCTCCGCGGACGTGCTGTGCCTCCAGGAGGTGCGGGCCGAGCCCGGGCAGCTTCCCGAGGAGGTGCGCGCGCCCGGGGGATGGCACGTCGTGCACGCCCCCGCCGCCGCCAAGGGCCGAGCCGGTGTGTCCCTCTACACACGCCGTGAGCCCGACCGCGTCCGGATCGGCTTCGGGTCCGAGGAGTTCGACTCCACCGGGCGGTACGTCGAGGCGGACCTGCCCGGTGTCACCGTCGCGAGCCTCTATCTGCCCTCGGGCGAGGTCGGGACGGAGCGGCAGGAGGAGAAGGTCCGCTTCATGGGCGAGTTCCTGGCCCACCTGAAGGAGCTTCGGGTGCGGGCCGCCGCCGACGGGCGCGAGGTCGTCGTCTGCGGCGACTGGAACATCGCCCACCAGGAGGCCGACCTCAAGAACTGGCGCGCCAACAAGAAGAACTCCGGCTTCCTGCCCGAGGAGCGGGAGTGGCTCGGCCGGGTCCTGGACCCGGAGGACGGCGGGTACGTCGACGTCGTACGCGCACTGCACCCGGACGCCGAGGGTCCGTACACCTGGTGGTCTTACCGGGGGCGGGCCTTCGACAACGATTCAGGGTGGAGGATCGACCTTCAGGCCGCCACGCCGGGGCTCGCGGGCAAGGCGGTCAAGGGGTTCGTGGAGCGCGCGGCGACCCATGGGGAGCGCTGGTCCGACCACGCCCCGGTCACGGTGGTCTACGAGCTCTGAGCGGCCTCGCCGCGCCCCTGGGGCCCGGTGTCCCGGCCCTCCCGCGGGTCCCGGTGCTCCCGTAGCCGGCGGTCCATCGCCATCGACAGTTCCGCCTCCACCACGCTCTTCGCCAGGGGGCGCAGGCGCTGGAGGTCGTCGGGGGTGCGGTCCTCGGTGAGGACCAGGGTGGTGAAGAGTTCGGCCAGTGCCTCGGTGTGCTCCCGTACGCGGCGGGCGGCCGTCAGGACGTCCGCGAGCGGGATGCCCTCGCGGACCAGGGCGGCCGAGACGTCGAGCAGGCGGCGGCTGATGTGCACGATCTCGCCGCCGTCCGTGCCGAGGTAGCCGAGGTCGAGCGCCGCGGCGAGGTTCTCCCCGGTCGCCTGGCCCGCGAAGACGTCGGCCAGTTCCTCGGGGGAGAGGCGGACCGGGGTCTCCTCGGTGGGCTCGCCGAGGCCGAGCAGTTCGCCGACGTCGCGGCCGTGGTCGAAGGCCTCGGCCAGTTCCGCGATGCCGTTCAGGGTGTGGCCGCGTTCCAGCAGCGCCGAGATGGTGCGCAGACGGGCCAGGTGGGTGTCGTCGTACCAGGCGATGCGGCCCTCGCGCCGGGGCGGCGGTATGAGCTTGCGCTCCCGGTAGAAGCGCAGCGTGCGCACGGTGATGCCGGCCTCCTCGGCCAGTTCCTCCATGCGGTACTCGCGACGGCCGGACTCCGGCGTCGAGCGGGCGGTGCCGGTGAGCGGCCCGGGGTCCGGGGCCGACGCTCCGCGCTTCGGCGCATCCGTCCGGCGTCCGCCGGACCTCCGCGTCGCCGTGCCCCCTGCCCGCGTCTCCGCGCCGCGCTTTCCTGATCCCTCGGCCACGTCCGCACCCTACGTCGTACCCCGGGTAACTTTCCCGCTCGCGACCCCTACCCATGAGTACGAAGCTGCTCTACCCTCCCGATTGTGCCAGTGTTCACTGGCAGGGTCGTGCGGGCTAGGGAGGCGTCGGGATGACCGAGCACGAGCATGTACGGGTGGCGGTGATCGGGTCCGGGTTCGGGGGGCTGGGCGCCGCCGTGCGGCTGCGGCGCGAAGGGATCACCGACTTCGTGGTCCTGGAGCGGGCCGGCAGCGTGGGCGGCACCTGGCGCGACAACAGCTATCCCGGGTGCGCCTGTGACGTCCCGTCGCACCTGTACTCGTTCTCGTTCGCGCCCAACCCCGAATGGCCGCGCACCTTCTCCGGGCAGGAGCACATCCGCGCGTACCTGGAGCACGTGACGGACGTCTTCCGGCTGCGGCCGCATCTGCGGTTCGACACCGAGGTCACCAGGATGACCTGGGACGCGGAGAAGCTGCGCTGGGGGATCGAGACGAGCGGCGGGTTCCTGACGGCGGACGTGGTGGTGTCCGCGACCGGGCCGCTCTCCGACCCCAAGATCCCGCGGATCCCGGGGATCGACACGTTCACCGGCAAGGTGTTCCACTCCGCCCGCTGGGACCACGACTACGACCTGCGCGGCAAGCGGGTGGCCATGGTCGGCACCGGCGCCTCGGCCATCCAGATCGTCCCGGCGATCCAGCAGGACGTCGCCCGGCTGACCCTCTTCCAGCGCACCCCGCCGTGGGTGATGCCGCGGGTCGACCGGGCCATCAGCGGCGTGGAGCGGTGGTTGCACCGCCAGGTGCCGTTCACGACAAAGGGCAGGCGCGGACTGCTCTGGGGCATCCGGGAACTCCAGGTGCAGGCGTTCACCAAGCGGCCCCATCAGCTGGGCGTGGTCGAGCGGCTGGCCAAGCGGAACATCGCGCGCGCCGTGAAGGATCCGGCGCTGCGGAAGAAGCTGACGCCCGACTACCGGATCGGCTGCAAGCGCATCCTGCTGTCGAACGCCTACTACCCGGCGCTCACGCGGCCGAACGTGGACGTCGTGGCCTCCGGGCTCGCCGAGATCGACGGCTCCACCCTGGTCGCCGCCGACGGCACCAGGGCCGAGGCCGACGCGATCGTGTTCGGGACCGGCTTCCACGTCACCGACATGCCGATCGCCGAGCGGGTCGTCGGGGCGGACGGCAGGACGCTCGCACAGGCGTGGGAGACCGGCATGAAGTCGCTGCGCGGCGCCACCGCGGCCGGCTTCCCCAACTGGATGACGATCATCGGACCGAACACCGGGCTCGGGAACTCCTCGATGATCCTGATGATCGAGTCCCAGCTCAACTACATGGCGGACTTCGTACGGCAACTGGACGTCCTCGGGGGACGCGTGGCGCTCGACGCCCGTCCCGCCGCCGTGGACGCCTGGAACCACAAGGTCCAGGAACGCATGAAGCGCACGGTGTGGAACACCGGCGGCTGCACCAGCTGGTACCTCGACGCCAACGGCGTCAACACGACCGTGTGGCCCGGTACGACGACCGAGTTCCGGGGCGCCACGCGCCGCGTCGACCTGGGGGAGTACGACGTGCTGCGCGCGGCGCGGCCCGTACCGGGAGAAGCGCCGGAGGCCGCGCCCGAACCGCGTACGAAGAGCACCCGCAAGAAGAAGGTGGAGGCAGGAGCGTGAGCCGACCGACGCACGAGGCACACGGGGTGTACGCGCCTCCCGTGCCGGCGCGGGAACTGATCGCGCACTCCGCGGACGGCGCGCGACTGCACGTCGAGGTGCACGGCCCCGAGGACGCGCCCGCCGTCGTCCTCGCCCACGGCTGGACCTGTTCGACCGCCTTCTGGGCGGCCCAGATCCGGGACCTCTCCGCCGACCACAAGGTCATCGCGTACGACCAGCGTGGGCACGGACGCAGTCCCGCGAGCGACGCGTGCAGCACCGAGGCGCTCGCCGACGACCTGGAGGCGGTGCTCGCGGCCACCCTCGCACCGGGCGAGAAGGCCGTGCTCGCGGGCCACTCCATGGGCGGGATGACGCTGATGGCGGCCTCGGCGCGGCCGCGGTTCCAGGAGCACGCGGCGGCGGCGCTGCTGTGCAGCACGGGGAGCACGCGGCTGGTCGAGGAGGCGCGTGTGCTGCCGTGGCGCGCCGGACGGCTCCGGACGCGTCTCACCGGGGCGGTGCTCGGCTCGCGCGCGCCGCTCGGGCCCGTCACGCCGGTCGCCAGGCGGATCCTCAAGTACGCGACCATGGGCCCCGGTTCGTCTCCCCTCATGGTGGAGGCGTGCGCGCGGATCGTGCACGCCTGTCCGCGCGCCGTGCGCCACGCGTGGTCGGCCGTGCTCGCCACCCTCGATCTCGAAGCGGGGGTACGGGAGTTGAAGGTGCCGACGGCGGTGATCGCGGGCAGCGTGGACCGGCTGACACCGGTCGTGCACGCACGTGCCCTCGTGGCGGCGCTGCCGAACTGTGTCGGCAGCACCGAGCTGCCGGGCCTCGGGCACATGACTCCGGTGGAGGCGCCGGAACTGGTGACGGCCCGCATCAGGGAACTCGTCGCCACGCACGCCACGCACGCCGTGGAGATCACGGAGATCACGGGGACCGCGGGGACCGCGGGGACCGCGGAGATCAAGGAGGGCGCATGAGCAGCAGGGTCGGCCTGGAAGGGCAGGTCGCCGTCGTCACGGGGGCCGCACGCGGTGTCGGCGAACTCCTCGCCCGCAAGCTCTCCGCGCGCGGGGCGAAGGTCGCGCTGGTCGGACTGGAGGCGGACGAGCTGAAGCGGGTCTCCGAGCGGCTGACCGGCGAGAGCGACCACTGGTACGCCGACGTCACCGACCACGAGGCGATGGCGCGGGTCGCCCAGGAGGTCGAGCAGCGGTTCGGGAAGGTGGACATCGTCGTCGCGAACGCCGGTGTCGCGAGCGGAGGCCCCTTCGTGGACTCCGACCCCGTCGCCTGGCGGCGGGTGATCGAGGTGAACCTCATCGGATCGGCGGTCACCGCAAGGGCGTTCCTGCCGGCGCTGATGAAGAGCCGGGGCTATCTGCTCCAGATCGCGTCGCTGGCCGCGATGACTCCCGCCCCGATGATGTCGGCCTACTGCGCATCCAAGTCCGGTGTGGAGGCGTACGCGCACAGTCTGCGCGCCGAGGTCGGCCACAAGGGCGTTCGCGTCGGCGTCGGGTACCTGTCCTGGACCGACACCGACATGGTGCGCGGAGCCGATCAGGACGAGGTGATGCGGGAGTTGAGGCAGCGGCTGCCGTGGCCGTCCAACAAGACCTATCCGCTGGGTCCGGCCGTCGAGCGGATCGTGGCCGGGATCGAGCGCCGCTCCAGTCATGTGTACGCGCAGTGGTGGCTGCGCGGGATGCAGGGGATCCGGGGGTACCTGCCCGGCGTCATCGGATCGGTCGGGCAGCGCGAGATGCGGCGGTTCGAACCGCGCCTCGGCGGTGTGCGGACCGGGCTGGTCGGTGCCGGTGGAGCGGCCGACGAGGAGGAGCGGAAGTCGACGGCTCCGTAAGCCGGCTGGGGGCGCCTCGAGGGGATCCGGGGTGTCCTCGGGACGCCTCCGGGACGCCTCCGGAGTGTGTCCCACCGGCGTGTCTCACGGTGAGTGACTGATCGAAATGCGTGCTCTGTTCCTGCGTGTCAGTCTGGTCGAGGCCCGGACCTCCCCGCTCACAAGGGGGGTCGAGGGCCGAATCCCTCACCCGCAACAGGAGTGAATCTCATGAGCATGCAGGACCAGTTCAAGGACAAGGCCGAGCGGATGAAGCAGCAGGGCAAGAAGAAGACGCGCCCCGAGGGCCGGCAGGACGAGGCGAGCCGCCGTGCCCCGGCCGGCCGCGACGGTGCCCCGGCTCGTGACGGCGCGAGGCCGGACGCGGAGCGAGCTCAGCGGGAGGCTCAGGACCGCTTCGACCAGGACTACGACGTCTGATCGAAAGGCCCGCTCGGCCTGAACGGGGCGCCCTCTTCCCGGAGGGCGCCCCCTTCTTGTGCTCGTTTCCGGTCTTGCGAGGCCGGTCGGTCTCGTCGGTCCGGTCGGCTCGGTCGGTCCGGTCGGCTCGGTCGGCTCGGCCGGTCCGGTCTCGGCCGGTCACTCCGGTCGCGGGGGGAGCTTCGGCCTTCTTCTGTCGGGCACGTCCGAGTGGTCCGGCGGGGAGGCCGGGGGGTGGGCGCGCAGCAGGTCGAGGGAGAGCTGGATGGCGTCGTCCAGCTGGGCGTGGCGCCCCTCCGCCCAGTCGAGCGGGGTGCGCAGGATCTCCAGGTCCGGTGCGACGCCGTGGTTCTCGACGGACCAGCCGTACGCGTCGAACCAGGCGGCGTTCATCGGCACCGTGATGACCGTGCCGTCGCCGAGACGGTGGCGGCCGGTCATGCCGACGACGCCGCCCCAGGTGCGCTGCCCCACGACCGGGCCCAGCTTCAGCAGTTTGAAGGCGGCGGTGATCATGTCGCCGTCGGACGACGTCGCTTCGTCGGCCAGGGCCACCACCGGGCCGCGCGGGGCGTTGGAGGCGTACGACACCGGCTGGGCGTCACGGGTGAGGTCCCAGCCGAGGATCGTGCGCGTCAGTTTCTCGACCACGAGTTCGCTGATGTGGCCGCCCGCGTTGCCCCGCACGTCGACGATGAGGGCCGGGCGCGAGACCTCCATCCGCAGGTCGCGGTTGAACTGGGCCCAGCCCGAGCCGCCCATGTCCGGGATGTGCAGATAGCCGCAGTGCCCGCCGCTCAACTCCCGCACCACCTGGCGGCGTTTGGCCACCCAGTCCTGGTAGCGCAGGGGGCGTTCGTCGATCAGCGGGACCACGGCCACCCGGCGCGGGCGGCCCTCGCCCTCGGCCGGGGTGAAGGTCAGCTCCACCGTCGTGCCGCCCGCGCCCGCGAGCAGCGGATACGGTCCGGTGACCGGGTTCACCGGACGCCCGTCGACGTGGGTGAGAACCGCGCCCTCGCGGATGCCGGTGCCGGCCAGCGGTGAACGCGCCTTGGAGTCGGACGAGTCGCCGGGCAGGATGCGCTTGAGCATCCAATGGCCGTCACGGCAGACGAGGTTGGCGCCCAGCAGGCCCTGCCAGCGCTGGTAGTGGGGCGGGCCCTCGTTGCGGCGCGCGGGGCTCACGTAAGCGTGCGAGGTGGCCAGTTCGCCGAGCACCTCGCGCAGCAGGTCCGCGAACTCGTCCGGGGACGAGACCCGTTCGACCAGGGGGCGGTACTGCTCCAGGACCGCGTTCCAGTCGATGCCGCACATGTCCGGGTCCCAGTAGTAGGCGCGGATGATGCGGCCGGCCTCCGCGTACGCCTGGCGCCACTCGGCGCACGGGTCCACCTCGTGCAGGATGCGGCGCAGATCGATCCAGACGGTGGAGTCGCTGTCGCCGGACTCGGTGGCGGGGACGGCGCGCAGGTCGCCCTCGTCGACGACGACCAGCCGGGAACCGTCGCCGCTCACGGCGAACCAGTCCAGATGGTCGACGAGTTCGGACTTTTTCGCCTTGGTGATGTTGAAGAACTCCAGGGTCGGGCGGCCGGTCGTGTCGTCCGGGTTGGCGAACGTCTCGCCCAGCGCGCCGGAGATCGGCCAGCGCAGCCAGACCAGACCGCCGCCCGAGACCGGGCACAGCGCCGAGTACTTGGAGGCGGTGACCGGGAAGGGCGTCACCCGGCTCTCCAGGCCTTCGAGTTCGACGGTCGTCGCGGCGCCGTCGCCGGACCCGTCCTCGACCGGGTCGAGACCTCCGGCGACCGGCCGTCCGTCCGGGTTCAGCGCGAACGGGGAAGGGGTGGCGGAGGACAGGGGGACGAGGTAGGGGCGGCAGCCGAGGGGGAAGGACAGGTCCCCGGTGTGCACGTCGTACACGGGGTCGAAGCCGCGCCAGGACAGGAAGGCGAGATAGCGGCCGTCCCGCGTGAACACCGGATTCTCGTCCTCGAAGCGGCCGTTGGTCACGTCGACGATCAGACGGTCCTTTATGCGCGCCATCTTGATCTGCCGCAGGGAGCGCCCGATCCCGGGGTGCGACCAGGTCAGCCAGGCGCCGTCCGGCGAGAAGGCGAGGTCCGTCACCGGTCCGTTGATGGACCGGATGAGCTCGGTGACCTCGCCGGACCCCGCACCCGGACCGTCCCCGGACCCGGTCCCCGCTCCGGATTCCGCCGCTGCTCCGGGCTCCGCCCCCGCCTCTTCGGCCTCGTCGCTCTTCCCGGACTTCCCAGACTTTCTGGATTTCTTGGACTTCCCGGACTTCCCGGAGTCCCCGGACTTCGCCGAGTCCCCGGAGTCCCCGGAGTCCCCGGAGTCGTCCGATTCACCGAGCTCACCGAGGCCGCCGAGTTCGGCGGCCTCGCCGGGTTCCTCCGTGGCGTCGAGCAGGAGCAGTCGTCCGTCGTTCGAGGCGATGGCGAGACGGTCGCCCTGTGGGTCCGACACCAGCTCCTGGACGCGGCCCAGCCGGCCGGAGGCGAGGCGGCGCGGCTCGCGGGCGCCGGTCGCGCGCGGCAGGTAGGCGATCTCGACGGCGTCCTCGCCCTCCGCGTCGGTGACATAGGCGACCTGGCCGCCCGAGCCGAGCATCTCCGGAAGCCGGACCCGTACGCCCGGGGTGTCCGCGATGGTGCGCGCGGGACCGTCGCGATGGGTGAGCCAGTACAGGCTGCCGCGTACGACGACGGCGGAGGCCCGGCCCGTCTCGTCCACGGAGATGCTGTCCACGTGCTGGGCGGCGGGCACCGGGTACGTACGCCGTCCCGCGCGCGGACCGCCCAGCAGGACGTCGAGGCGGCGCGGAACCGACTCGGGGGACAGGTTGTCGACGATCCACAGATCGCCGGCGCACTGGTAGACGACCCGGGTGCCGTCCGAGGAGGCGTGCCGGGCGTAGAAGGCGTCGTGGTCGGTGTGCCGGCGCAGGTCGGAGCCCTCGTACGAGCACGAGTAGAGGTTGCCGATGCCCTCGTGGTCGGAGAGGAAGGCGATCCGCCCGTCGACGAACATCGGGCAGGCGAGATGGCCGCCCAGCTCGGCGACCAGTTGCCGGCCGTGCAGCCAGATACGGCCCATGGCCCCGCCCCGGTAGCGCTTCCAGGCGGCCGGTTCGTGCGGTGGGGTGCCGGTGAGCAGCAGGGTCTTGCGCTCGCCCCCGATGTCGGCGACGCCGATGTCCGAGACCGGGCCCCAGGGCTGTTTGCGGCCGGGGTCGCCGTCGGTGGGGACGGAGTAGGCCCAGGTGAAGTAGGAGAAGGGCTGGCCGTGCGAGGCGACGGCGAGGATGTCGCCTTCGGGGGTCCAGCCGCACACCTGGGTGTCGGCGTTGCCCCAGTAGGTGAGCCGGTGGCCCGGTCCGCCGTCCACCGGCGCCAGGTGGATCTCCGGGACGAGGCTCCGCCAGCTCGTGTACGCGATCCGCCGGCCGTCGGGGGAGAAGCGGGGGTGGCCGACCTTGGTGCGGTCGACGGTGAGCCGCCAGGCGCGCCCGCGGCCGTCGAGCGGGGCCAGCCACAGGTCGTCCTCGGTGACGAAGCACAGCCGGTCGCCGTTCAGATGCGGGAAACGCAGATAGCCGGGGGAGTTCTCGTCCGTGGTCGCGTTCTCGTACTCGTGGCTCACCTCCCCATGCTTTTCCGCTGGAGTGACCCCGGCAACTCGTGGCGCCGGGGGCGCGTTGTGGGACGTGGGCGCGGGCGGGGATACGTGAGGTGTGCATGGGGCGCGTTCGGAAGCGCACGCGCCCGCGCCCCGCACCGGCTCGGACCCCGCACGGCTCCCGCCCGCACCGGCTCCCTCCAGCACCGGCTCCCGCCCCGCACCGTCCCCGGGTGTAACCCGCCCCCGGACGTAACCCGCCTCCGGACGTGCCCCATCCCGGCGTGACCCAGCACACGTACGAAACAGTTTCGTTTCGCTGATGTCGGGGGGTATCTTCAAGGACATACGAATCCGTGTCGTTCGAAGCGGGAGAGGTGAGTGGGATGGCTGAAGCCGCAACGGTGCGCCGCAGTCGGATCACGCCCGAGCGCGAGGCCGAGCTGTACACGGCCGTGCTCGACCTGCTTCGTGAGGTCGGCTACGACGCCCTCACGATGGACGCCGTCGCGGCCCGTACCCGTTCCAGCAAGGCCACCCTCTACCGCCAGTGGGGCGGCAAGGCCGAGCTCGTCGTGAAAGCCCTGCGGCACCAGAAACCGCTGAAGTCCTCCGACATGGACACCGGGAGCCTGCGGGGCGACTTCCACGCACTGGCCCTCCGGCAGGACGACTGCCAGATGGAGCAGGACTCCGCGCTGATGCGGGGTCTGGCCATGGCGGCGCACGGGAACCCGGATCTGCTGAAGGCGTTCCGGGAATGGCTGATCGAGCCGGAGTTGGAAGAGCTGCGCCGGGTGCTCCGGCGCGGTGTCGACCGAGGTGAGATCCGAGCGGACAACCCCGCGATGGAGTACGTGATGCACATGCTCATCGGCGCCTTCGCGGCCCGCACCATGATCGACGAACTCCCGCCGACGCAGGCTTTCCTGCATTCGTATGTCGACGCCGTGGTCCTCCCCGCTCTCGGCGCCTGACGTCCCACTCCTGACCCCTCCCCTGTTCCACCCCCCCCCGTGGATCCCCGCAGTGATCCACCTCCGCAGATCCCTGTAGTCGCACCTGACGCGCCGCTCACGTCGCCGGGCTGATCCCCCCTGCCCCCACTCGGGTGATCACGCCAGCCCCTGCCCTTCCACGACCTGACCGGGAGTACGCCCTCGTGGCCACATTCCTCTACAAACTCGGCCGACTCGCCTTCCGGCGACGGCACTTCGCCGCCCTGATATGGGTGGCTCTGCTGACGCTCGCGGGTGTCGGCGCCGCCTCCGCGCCCGTCGCGGGATCGTCCTCCTTCTCGATCCCCGGCACCGAGGCGCAGAAGGCCTTCGACCTGCTGGAGAGCCGCTTCCCCGGAATGAGCGCCGACGGAGCGACCGCACGGGTCGTCTTCAAGGCGCCCGCCGGCGAGAAGATGGCGGACAAGGACAACAAGGCGACGGTCGAGCAGGCCGTCAAGGTGCTCGGCACCGGTTCCGAGGTCACCTCCGTCGCCGACCCGTTCAAGGCCCACGCCGTGAGCAAGGACGGGACGGTCGCCTACGCCTCGGTGAAGTACGACGTCTCCGGCATGGAGCTGAAGGACGCCTCGAAGGACGCCCTGAAGGCGGCCGCGGAGGACGCGCGGCACTCCGGGCTGACCGTCGAGGTGGGCGGTGACGCGCTCCAGGCGACGCCCGAGACCGGTTCTTCCGAGGTCATCGGCATCGCGATCGCCGCGGTCGTCCTCGTCATCACCTTCGGTTCGCTCATCGCGGCCGGACTGCCGCTGCTGACCGCGCTGGTCGGCGTCGGCATCGGCGTCTCGACGATCACCGCGCTCGCCAGCGTGCTCGACCTCGGCTCCACCACGTCCACCCTCGCGATGATGATCGGCCTGGCGGTCGGCATCGACTACGCCCTCTTCATCGTCTCCCGCTACCGGGCCGAGCTGGCCGAGGGCCGAGAGCGCGAGGAGGCGGCCGGACGGGCCGTCGGTACGGCGGGCTCGGCCGTGGTCTTCGCGGGACTGACCGTCGTGATCGCGCTGGTCGGCCTGTCGGTCGTCAACATCCCGATGCTGACGAAGATGGGTGTCGCCGCGGCGGGCACGGTCGCCATCGCCGTCCTCATCGCCCTGACGATGGTTCCCGCGCTGCTCGGCTACGTGGGCCGCAGGGTCCAGCCGGCCGGCCAGAAGAGCAAGCTGCTCGGCGGCGGGCGTGCCGCGAAGAAGGCGGGCAAGCCCAACATGGGTACGCGCTGGGCGAGCTTCGTCGTCCGCCGCCCGCTCGCGGTGCTGCTGCTCGGCGTGGTCGGCCTCGGCGCCGCCGCGGTCCCGGCGGCCTCGCTCCAGCTCGGCCTGCCCGACGACGGCTCGCAGCCGGTGTCCACCACCCAGCGCCGCGCCTACGACCTGCTCTCCGAGGGCTTCGGTCCCGGTTTCAACGGCCCGTTGATGGTCGTCGTCGACGCCAAGGCGAGCGACGCGCCCAAGACGGCGTTCAGCACGGTGCACGACGAGATCGCGGACCTCAAGGGTGTCGTGAGCGTCAGCCCGGCGGCCCCCAACAAGGCCGGGGACACCGCGATGATCACGGTGATCCCCGACTCGAAGCCGTCCTCCGTCACGACCGAGGACCTCGTCCACACCATCCGCGGCGCGGGCGGCGACATCAAGGCCGAGACGGACGCCACGGTGCTCGTCACCGGCTCCACGGCCATGAACATCGACTTCTCGCAGAAGCTCAACGACGCGCTGATCCCGTATCTCGCGCTCGTGGTCGGCCTCGCCTTCCTGCTGCTGATCGTGGTGTTCCGCTCGATCCTCGTCCCGCTGAAGGCGGCGCTCGGCTTCCTGCTCAGCGTGATGGCGGCCCTCGGCGCGGTCGTCGCGGTGTTCCAGTGGGGCTGGCTGTCCGGCCTGATGGGCGTCGAGGAGACCGGCCCGATCATGTCGATGATGCCGATCTTCATGGTGGGTGTCGTCTTCGGTCTGGCCATGGACTACGAGGTGTTCCTCGTGACGCGGATGCGGGAGGCCTTCGTCCACGGCGAGAAGCCCGGCCAGGCGATCGTGACCGGGTTCAAGCACGGCGCCCGGGTCGTCACGGCCGCCGCCGTCATCATGATCGCCGTGTTCTCCGGGTTCATCGGCTCCAGTGAGTCGATGATCAAGATGATCGGCTTCGGTCTGGCCATCGCCGTCTTCTTCGACGCGTTCGTCGTCCGGATGGCACTCGTCCCGGCGGTGCTCGCGCTGCTCGGCAAGCGGGCCTGGTGGCTGCCGAAGTGGCTGGACCGCGTGCTGCCGAACGTCGATGTCGAGGGCGAGGGCCTGCGCGCGCTCGACGAGAAGGCGCGCGAAGGGGACGACGACCGGAAGCTGGTCGGCGTCTGATCCTCGGCCCCCGCGGCCGGACCGTTCACCCGAGAGACCTCGCCGACACCTCGGCGAGGTCTCTCGCGTACGTGCCGTTCCTCAGTGCGCCACGGGTGTGGCGGCCGTGTACGTACGGCGGAGGAAGCGTATGAGAGCCTTCGTGTCGAGCTGCACGACCGCCACTCCATGCGCCGAGTGGAACTCCAGGACGGCCTGGACGCGGCCGCACGGCCAGATGCGTACGTCGCCGTTGTCGACGGGGACGCGCAGCCCCCGTTCCAGGAGCTCGCGCTCGAAGATCCACTCGTGAGGGCCGGGCAGCGTGACGCGCACCTGGCGGGGGTCCGTCTCCGGGTCGTACCGGAGGGCCACCGGGACGGCCCGGTGTTCGTCGTCGGCGGAGTCGGCGGTGTCCGTCACGATATGAGCGCGGGCGTACTGCTCGACGGCGTGCATGAACCGACTCCTTACGCTGCGTGACCTGTGCGGAATATGTGAATTCCGTCACCATTCCAATGTCGCACATCTGGCGGAAACCGCTCTCCGGCCGTCCGCGGCTTCCCTCCGGAACGCCTGCCCGATCGTGGCGCGTCCATGTGCGCGGTGGTCGCATCCGCGGGAGGTTCACGCCTTCCGCGCCCGCGAACCGCTCCCGTACGCCTGCCTGCCGCAAGCTGTTCATGCTTCCCCGCTCTTGCAAGTCGTTCGCAACAAGGGATTATCATCGGACCGTGCATGTACCTGACGGATTCATCAATGCCCCGGTCTCCGCGGTCACGGGCGTGGTCGCCGCAGGCGCCGTCGCCGTGAGCCTGCGAGGTGCCCGCCGTGAGCTCGACGAACGGACCGCGCCGCTCGCCGGCCTCGTCGCCGCCTTCATCTTCGCCGTGCAGATGCTGAACTTCCCGGTCGCCGCCGGGACCAGCGGACATCTGCTCGGCGGCGCCCTGGCCGCGATCCTCGTCGGACCCTTCACCGGCGTCCTCTGCGTCTCCGTCGTCCTGCTCATGCAGGGAATTCTCTTCGCGGACGGGGGCCTCACCGCGCTCGGCGTGAACATCACCGACATGGCGATCGTCACCACGGTCGTCTCGTACGCCGTCTTCCGCGGCCTGGTGACGGTGCTGCCCCGCAAGCGGCGCTCGGTCACCGTCGCGTCCTTCGTCGCCGCGCTGCTCTCCGTCCCGGCCGCCGCGGTCGCCTTCACCCTCGTCTACGCGGTCGGCGGCACCACCGACATCGCGCTCTCCAAGGTCGCCACGGCCATGGTCGGCGTCCACGTCCTCATCGGCATCGGCGAGGCCGTGATCACGGCGCTCACCGTCGGCGCCGTCATCGCGGTGCGGCCCGACCTCGTCCACGGCGCCCGCGGCCTCCAGCAGCGCCTCAAGCTGCGGGTGAACGGGGAGCTCGTCGACACGCCCACGGCTGCCCCCGCCCCCGTCGCGGCCCGCTCCTCGCACCGCACGGTGTGGATCACCGGCCTGGTCACCTCCCTCGTCCTCGCCGGGTTCGTC
Source organism: Streptomyces sp. NPDC002698 (assembly GCF_042888945.1). Lineage (NCBI taxonomy): Bacteria > Bacillati > Actinomycetota > Actinomycetes > Kitasatosporales > Streptomycetaceae > Streptomyces > Streptomyces sp. NPDC002698. The sequence goes on along the minus strand of NZ_JBIAQM010000005.1, from coordinate 6,928 downwards.
AGCTTCTACGCCTCCGCGAGCCCCGACGGCCTGGAGAAGGTCGCCAAGGACAAGGGCATCGACGCGAAGGCGGAGGCTCACGCCTCCGACGGCTCGCCGCTCGCCGGATACGGAGTCAAGGACGTCTCCGACGCCCGCCTCTCGGGCGGTCTCGCCGGGGTGATCGGCGTCGGTGTCACGGTCGTCGCGGGCACCGGCGTCTTCTGGACGGTCCGCAGGCGCCGTACGGCCGACACCTCGCCCGCCTCCGTGCCGGAAGGCGTCTGAGGTGGGGGCGGGGCACGCGCACAAGCTGTACCGGCACGCGGACTCGCCCGTGCACGCCCTGCCGCCGCACACCAAACTCGCCGCCGCCCTCGCCTTCGTGGTCGTGGTCGTCTCCACCCCGCGCGAGGCGATGTGGGCGTTCGCGCTGTACGCCGTGCTGCTGGCCGTGGTCGCCCACCGGGCCCGCGTACCGGCGGGCGTCCTGCTGAGACGGCTTCTGATCGAGATCCCGTTCGTCGCGTTCGCCGTGCTGATGCCCTTCGTGGCGGAGGGCGAACGGGTGGACGTGCTGGGACTGTCCCTGAGCGTCGACGGCCTGTGGGGCGCCTGGAACGTCCTCGCCAAGGGCACCCTCGGCGTCGCCGCCTCCGTCCTGCTGGCCTCCACGACCGGACTGCGTGAACTGCTCCTCGGCCTCCAGCGGCTGAAGCTCCCGCCGCTCCTCGTCCAGATCGCCTCCTTCATGATCCGCTACGGCGACGTCATCACCGACGAGATGCGGCGCATGCGGATCGCGCGGGAGTCGCGCGGTTTCGCGGCGAGCGGAGTGCGGCACTGGGGGGTGCTCGCGAAGTCGGCGGGCGCGCTGTTCATCCGCTCCTACGAACGCGGGGAACGCGTGCACCTGGCCATGGTGAGCCGCGGGTACGCCGGTTCCATGCCCGTCATCGACGAGGTGACCGCGTCCCGGGCGCAGTGGTCGTACGCCCTCGCCCTTCCGTTCGCCGCCCTTGTCGTATGTCTGTTGGGATGGACGCTGTGATGTCTGCTGCACCCTCTCTGGAGGTCTCCGGCCTCGCGTTCGCCTACCCGGACGGGCACCAGGCCCTGTTCGGCGTGGACTTCCGGATCGGACGCGGCGAGCGCGTCGCCCTGCTCGGCCCGAACGGCGCCGGCAAGACCACCCTCGTCCTGCACCTCAACGGCATCCTGACCGGCGGCGCCGGAACGGTGACGGTCGCCGGACTCCCGGTCGGCAAGCGGCACATGGCGGAGATCCGGCGCAGGGTCGGCATCGTCTTCCAGGACCCGGACGACCAGCTCTTCATGCCGACCGTGCGCGAGGACGTGGCCTTCGGGCCGGCCGCCGCGGGCATCAAGGGCGCCGAGCTGGAGGCCCGCGTCCGCACGGCGCTGGAGCGCGTCGGCATGGAAGCCTTCGCCGACCGTCCCCCGCACCACCTGTCCTTCGGACAGCGGCGCCGGGTCGCCGTCGCGACGGTGCTCGCGATGGAGCCGGAGATCCTCGTCCTCGACGAGCCCTCCTCCAACCTCGACCCCGCCTCCCGGCGTGAACTCGCGGACATCCTGCGTTCACTGGACGTCACGGTCCTCATGGTCACCCACGACCTGCCGTACGCCCTCGAACTGTGCCCCCGCTCCCTCGTCCTCAGCGACGGCGTGATCGTCGCCGACGGCGGGACCGGCGATCTCCTCTCCGACGACGAGCTCATGCGCACCCATCGTCTGGAGCTGCCCTTCGGGTTCGACCCGCGCTCCGTGACAATGGGGGCGTGACGAAACAAGAGGACGTCGGGCCGCCGGCCGGGTCGCTGCTGCTCGACGACCAGCTGTGCTTCGCCCTGTACGCCGCCCAGCGGGCCGTGACCGCCGCGTACCGCCCGCTGCTGGAGGAACTCGGCCTCACCTACCCGCAGTACCTCGTCCTGCTGGTCCTGTGGGAGCGCGGCGAGACCACGGTCAAGGAACTGGGCGCCGCCCTGCACCTCGACTACGGCACCATGTCGCCGCTGCTCAAGCGGCTGGAGTCGGCGGGGCTCGTACGCCGTGAACGCTCGGCGCAGGACGAACGCTCGGTGCGCGTCGCGCTGACCGGGCGCGGCGAAGTGCTCAGGGAACGCGCGGAGGAGGTGCCGCAGGCGCTGCTGACGGCGACCGGTCTGAGCGAGGCCGACGTCACGCGCCTGCGCGAGGAACTGCGCCGGCTGACCGAACGGGCGGAGAACGCGGCGGCACGCGGACGCTGACACACCGGGACCGGCACCCTGTCGGGGCCGGGGCCGGATCACATGATCGGCAATGGGCACCCCGAGGCTTCCCGTGCTCCATACCGGCCAGTACCTTGTGCACCATGCACTTGTGCGCGATGCATGCGTGCGCCACCTTCTGCTGCCCGCCCCGGGGGAGGCCTGCCGTGTCCGACGGCGCCGTTGTCGACACCCGTCCGACGAAGATCATGTATGTCGCCGAGGCGACCGCGCACGGCGGCCGGAACGGCTATGTGACCAGTCAGGACGGGCACCTCGAACTGAAGGTCGCGATGCCGCCGGCGCTGGGCGGCGACGGGAACGGCACGAACCCGGAGCAGTTGTTCGCGGCCGGATTCAGCGCCTGCTTCCACAACGCGCTGGTCATGGTCGGCCGTCGGGCCGGCCTCGACCTCTCCGGTTCCACGGTCGCGGCCAAGGTCGGGATCGGCCCCAACAAGCAGCGCGGCTACGGACTGGCGGTCGCCCTGAGCGTCTCGCTCCCCGTCGTCGACGAGGACGTGGCGGCGAAGCTCGTGGACGCGGCGCACGAGGTCTGCCCCTACTCGAACGCCACCCGCGGCAACATCGAGGTCACGATCCTGCTGGGCTAGCCGTCCTAGGAATCGAAGGCCGCGGACGCGTGTTGCACTCATTACCGGTAGAGGCGAGGCGACAGGGAGCGCGGGCGTGGACGTGGACGGCACAGTGGCGGAGGGCTTCGAACCGGTCAGGGAGGCGTTCGCGGCCAACTTCGCGACGCTGGGGGACCGGGGCGCCGCCGTCACCGTGTACCGCGACGGGCACAAGGTCGTCGACCTGTGGGGCGGCACCCGAGACGTCGACGGCACCGAGCCCTGGCAGCGGGGCACCGCGCAGATCGTGCGCTCCGCGACGAAGGGCGTCGCCGCCGCCGTACTCCTGCTGCTCGCCCAGCGGGGACAGCTCGACCCGGACGCGCCGGTCGGCGCCTACTGGCCCGAGTACAAGGCGCACGGCAAGGAGCACACGCGCGTACGGCATCTGCTCGCGCACCGGGCCGGTGTGCCCGTCCTCGACCGTCCGCTCACCCCCGCCGAGGCCGCCGATCCCGACCTCGCGGCCGCGGCGGTGGCCGCCCAGACTCCCGTATGGGAGCCGGGGGCCGAGCACGGGTACCACGCGCAGACGTACAGCTGGCTGACGGGCGAGCTGGTCCGGCGCGTCACCGGGCGCACCCTCGGCCGGTGGATCGCGGACGAGGTGGCCGGGCCGCTGGACCTCGACCTGTGGGTCGGGCTTCCGGAGACGGTGGCCGGCCGGGTGGGCCGGGTCGCGCAGATCGAGGCACCGGCCACGCCGGGCGGTCTCAGGACCCGCCCCAAGCGAGCGGTCTCCGAGGCGTACGCCGACCCCGGCAGCCTCACCCGTCGCGCCTTCGCCGCGATCACCCCGATGCCCGACGAGAACGATCCCGGCTACCGCTCCGCCGTCCTCCCGGCCTCGAACGGCATCGCCACCGCCGACGGCCTCGCCCGCTTCTACGCCGCGCTGATCGGGGAGGTGGACGGCGTCCGGCTGTTCACGCCCGAGACGCTGGCGGCCGCGCGGACGGAGCGGTCCGCGGGACCGGACCGGGTCCTCGTCGTCAACACCCGGTTCGGCCTCGGCTACATGCTCCACGGCGGAGCGTCGCCGCTTCTCTCCCCGGGCTCCTTCGGCCACCCCGGCCGCGGCGGCGCCCTCGGCTTCGCCGACCCCGAGTCGGGCATCGCGTTCGGCTATGTCACCAACGGCTTCCGCAAGAGCGTGACGGCGGACGCGCGGGCCCAGGCGCTGGTCCGGGCGGTGCGGACGGCCGTCACCGCGTGACCGCCCGACCACGGCAGGCCGCCGAACCGTCGGGCAGCCGCCCGTCCGCCGCGACGGCCTGCCCGGCCCCCGCCCGCGGCATCAGCCCGGCGTCATCGCCCTGCGACGGTCGAAAAGGGTGCGGGACAAACCGAGACGATCAGCTCTCGAAGCTTCTCGATGTACAGCCGCACGTTCTTGGAAGCGATGTCCGTGTCCGGGTGGCGGCATGCGATCCACAGTCCCTCGTGCAGCCGGTTGACCCAGGCGCACACCTGATCGCCGTACGACACACGGAGCAGCCCGTACGCCTTTTGTTCGCTCCAGCAGGCCGAACCGGGAGTGAGGCGGGCGTCCACATACGAGACGATCGAGTACAGGTCGGGTGATGTGGGGCGGAAGTCCTCGCCCAGGAGGCGTAGTACCCGGGCCAGCGGAATGCGCGCCAGCGACCGATTGGCCTGCAGCTGGGCCCGGACCGAGGCGAGCGCGGCGTCGAAGTCCCGTGCCGCTGGTACTTCGATCGGCGCGCCGCCGACATACCAGCCCACGGAGTCCGACCACGTGGACTTCAGCCGGGTGTGGAACGGCACGACCGTGCGGTAGACCGGTTGCCCGCCGAGTTCGTGGACGATCAGGCTGGTTGCGGCCAGGACGCCCACCAGGCTGCCGCCGTAGGGCCGGCAGTACGTCTCGAACGCCGCGGCCGCGTCCGCATCGACGAGCGGCTCGCGCATGAGCTTCTGGACGGGCAGAACGTCGCCGGGCCGCAGGCCCAGATCGACAGGGAACTCCGGAAGCCTTCCGTCGCACCGGCCGATGAACTCCCGCCACCGCGCGACGATCGCGTGGGTGTCGTCGATGGCGTTCGCGTTCGCCCGCTCCTGCTCGCAGAAGTCCACATAGCTCGCGACCGGTGCGGCGGCGGGGGACCGCCCCGCGGCATGCGCCGTGTACAACTCCTGTACCTCGTACGGGATGCGCTGCAGCGAGTAGGCGTCGACGTTGGTGTGGTCGAATGCCAGATACACGCTGGTGGAGTCCTCGCGGACGACCGCCGCGTAGAGGAGGTTGGGCCAGCCGAGAGCGTCCGCCGCCTGGTCGAAACGGTCCTGCAGATGCCCGGCCAGCAGGTTCGCATCGGCGAAGTCGCCCACCACTTCGCGGTGGAGCGTGACATCGTCCTGGTCGAGAGTGAACCGCCGCATCTCGTCGCCCACCCACCTGAACCCGCTGCGCAGCGTCTCGTGGCGCAATGTCCAGCCGCGCAGGGCCTGTTCCAGCGCGTCGAGGTCGACCCGGCCGGGCAGGTCGAAAGCCGTACCGAGCCAGGTCGGCACGAACAGGCCGCCCTCGCGCACCGACCGCGCCGTTCTGATGTGTGACTCCTGGATGTACGCCGGCGGCCGTGGATCCGTCGGCAGCGCCGTCGCGGCCGCGACGGTCGCGGGGCTGAACCCCCATTCCACAAGCCGTCCAGGCCGGACCTCGCAGCGCTGAATATCAGAAATTCGCACAGTGGCGTCTCCTTGTCGGAAAACAAAGGCTTGATCAACGTGGAGTCGCGTGCGAGCGCTGTCTGCTGTTTCGCCCGCAAATCAGCAGAAGGTGTGGCACGTCGAACGGTGAAGTGACCTGTCCGTCGCCCCCGTATTCGACGGCCGTTCATGCGCCTGCCTGTGGGGACTTCCGTGGTTGCCTCTTCGCCGTGATCGTCATGACGGGAGCAATGAGCAACCAGGCGGACATTCACATGATCGACGGTGTCTGTTGAGGTCTTTTGGCCCAGCACAGCGACTTGGAAGGCTGCGCGCCATAACCCCGTTGCTTTTCCGGCGTTTGCAGATGTGCGGGTGAGTGCCCGCAGTGATGCCAGGAAGGTGCATATTCTATGAGACGGTCTACTCGAAACCGTGTGCTCGCCGTTGCCGCCGCATCCGGCGCGATGGCCGTGGCTCTTCCCGCGTCCGCCGTCTTCGCGGCCGACGGTGCCGACGCCGGGGCCACGGCGGCCGATTCGCCCGGGGTGCTCTCCGGGAACAACATCCAGGTTCCCCTGTCCGGGGCGTTGAACCTCTGCGGCAACACGGTGGACGTCGTGGGGCTGCTCAATCCGGCCGTGGGCAACGTGTGCAAGAACAAGGAGACGGCCAAGGCCGGCGGTTCGGAAACCGGCGACGGATCGGACAGGTCGGGCGGAGCCTCGGCCGATGGCCGCGTCACGGACTCGCCCGGGCTGCTCTCGGGCAACGGTCTCCAACTCCCGGTCGATCTGCCGGTGAACGTTTCCGGGAACAGCGTCAACGCGGTCGGCGTGGGTAACCCGGCGGTCGGCAACCAGTCGGTCAACGGCGGTGACCACTCTCACCCGCGCGTTCCCCGAACGACTCCGGCCCCCGAGCCCTCGGCCCCGACGCCCCCGGTGTCACGAACCCCGGCCCCCCGGCACGAGGCCGTTCCGGACACCCCGGACACGGCGACGTCCACGCTGGCCCGCACAGGAGCGGACCTGACTGTGCCGGCCCTCGCGGGCGGCGCCGCGTCCCTCCTCGCGGGTGCGTTCCTGTACCGCCGCTTCCGCCCGAGTCGCTGACCCGGATGCCTGGGCCCCATCGAACCTGTTTGGTGGGGCCCAGGGGGAATGCCGGTGCCTGTCCGCCCGTTCGTCCGCTCAGCCCGGTGGCGAGAAGGTTCATGAAAACGGAGGCGGGGGGGGGGGGGGGGGGGGGGGGGGGGGGGGGGGGGGGGGGGGGCGGGGGGGCGGGGGGGGGGGGGGGGGGCCCCCCGGGGGGCGCCTGTCTTCAGGGGCGGGCACGATCACCAGCACGGGCGAGACAGCACAC